>CAZPKK010000089.1:0-1522 GCA_964587175.1 uncultured Clostridium sp. | reverse complement strand
CAGTTCTTGAAATAAGTTCTACATTACTTATTGCAGCAATACTTGCCAAAGCCTCTCCTCTAAATCCCATAGAAGTAACTGTTTCTAAGTCCTTTGCTTCTCTTATTTTACTTGTAGCATGTCTTTCAAATGCTAATTCCATGTCATCTGGTAAAAAACCTTTTCCATTATCAGTAATACGTATGTATGAAATACCGCCGTTCTTTATTTCTACCACAATATTTGATGCTCCTGCATCTATTGAGTTTTCCACTAATTCTTTTACTACTGAAGCAGGTCTTTCAATAACTTCACCTGCTGCTATTTTATTTATCGTTAGTTCATCTAATAAAACTATATTTCCCATGTAAATGTTCATTCCTTCCTAGTAAAACATCTATTATCCTAAAAAATATTTTGCTGATTATTCCATAGAATTATATCATTAATAGTTTTTTTTGTATAGTTTTTAACAAATTTTTTATTATTTTTTTGTATTTTATTTAATTTCTCAATCGACCTTTTTTGCATTTCGTAGGTAATTATATAATATAAAAAGTGACATAACTTATTATCATATCACTGACAAAAGGTGCCTGTCCCCAATTAATTTAAATAGGGAATGTCAAAAATTTTGTGTAAAATGAAAAAGTATAAACAAAAAGATCTCTTTATGATAAAATAAAAATAATCATAAGGAGGTTTTTTTATGGGAAAATATGAAGAAGATGAATTACTAGAAAAAATAGCAAAAGAAATGATAAAAAGTGGAGATGTGAAAACAGCATTTGATGTAGAAGAAAAATTGAGAAAATCATTTGGAAAGATAATAAAATCAATGCTAGAAGCAGAAATGGATGAACATTTAGGTAATGAAAAATATAAACATGAAGAGGATAAACAAAATAATTATCGAAATGGATATAGTAAAAAGAAAGTAAAATCAAATATGGGAGAAGTAGAATTAGAAATACCAAGGGATAGAAAAGCAGAATTTGAACCAATAGTAGTACCAAAACATAGTAGAGATATATCAAGATTAGAGACACAAATAATAGAATTGTATGGAATGGGAAATACAACAAGACAGATATCAGAATTTGTAGAAAACTTGTATGGATTTGAAGTATCAGCAGAAATGGTAAGTAACATAACAGATAAAATAGTACCAGAGATGGAGGAATGGAAATCAAGGAGACTAGAAGAAGTATATCCATTTGTATATATAGATGCAATACATTTTAATGTAAAAGCGAATGGAGTAATAGGAATAAGTAAAGAAGGAAAAAAAGAAGTATTAGGAATATATGTAGGAGAAAGTGAAAGTTCAAAGTTCTGGTTAAGAGTGTTAAATGATATAAAAAACCGAGGAGTAAAAGATATATTAATAATATCGTCAGATGGATTAACAGGGATACAAGAAAGTATAAAAGTTGCATATCCAAAAGCAGAACATCAAACATGTATGGTACAAATTGTAAGAAACACATTAAAGAATGTAAATCATAAAGATAAAGGACAATTCACCCAAGATTTAAAAGCA
>CAZPKK010000088.1:0-1608 GCA_964587175.1 uncultured Clostridium sp. | reverse complement strand
ACTTGATTTTTAGCCAAAAAGCAAGTATAATAATACAAGAATTGGAGGAATAAAATTGAAAAACATAGAAATCATATCAAAAAATCAAGAAAACACTATGCAAATAGCTCAAAAGATTGCAAAGCAACTTACTAAAGGAGATATAATTATACTTACCGGAGAGCTTGGAGCAGGAAAAACAAAATTTGTAGAAGGATTTTTAGAATATTTTGGGTTACAGGATGAAATATCAAGTCCAACATTTAATATAGTAAATGAATATAATTCAGATAAAGTGAATATCTATCATTTTGATGTATATAGGTTAGAAGATACTGATGAATTTTATGCCATTGGTGGAGAAGAATATTTTGAAAAAGGAATTTGCTTAATCGAATGGGGTGAAATAATACAAGACGCCTTACCAAAAGACTATCTTCAAATTATATTTAAAAAAGATGATTTAGATGAAAATCAAAGAATTTTAGAATTTAAAATACACGGAAATTGTAAACTATTAGAAAACCTAAAGGAGGAATTAAGTTGAAAATATTAAGTATAGATACATCAAGCAGTATTTGTGGTATTGCACTTTTAGAAGATGATAGAATAATAAAAGAAATCTCACAAAATAATGGGCTCACTCATTCTGAAACTTTGATGCCACTAATACAAAATCTATTTACTAGCCAAAATATGCAATTAAAAGATATTGACTTAATAGTGTGTGATAAAGGTCCTGGTTCTTTTACAGGAATTCGAATAGGAATTGCAACAGCTAAAGCTTTTTCTGATAGTTTGAATATAAATTTAATTGGCATTAGCTCATTAGAGGCTCTTGCATACAATGTTAAAGAAAACGGTGTGATTTGTGCTTTAATAGACGCCAAAAATGATAATGTTTATGTTGGAGTTTTTGAAAATATAGATGGTAATTATATTTTGAGACGCAATTTTTCAGTTGAAAATATTTATGATATTTTGAAAGAGTTACAAATTCCTACATATCCTATTACATTTGTTGGAGATGGTGCTATTGCATATAAAAAACAAATTATGGATCACATTTCTGATATTCGTTTTTCTGAAAAAAACGAATTATCAGCATATAGCTTAGGTTTAGCAGGTTATGTTCATTTCAAAAATGGCGACTCAGACGATTTGCTTCCTTTATATCTTCGTAAACCGCAAGCTGAAAGAATGTTGGAGGAAAAAAATAATGGAAAATAATATTGAAATAAAAAAAATGACTCTACAAGATTTAGAGTCAATTTCTTCTGTTCTAGAAACAGAATTTGATGATTTTTGGAATTACAATATCTTAAAATCTGAGCTAGATAATGAGAATTCTATATATTTAGTTTGCAAAATGGATTCAGAAATTGTAGGTTTTGCAGGTATAACTATTATTTTGGATACTGCTGAATTAAATAATATTGTAATTAAAAAATCTTATAGAGGTAATGGTTTTGCTTCTCTTTTGCTAGAAGAATTAATAAAAATTGCAAAAGGTAAAAATTGCTCAAAATTAAATCTAGAAGTATCTGTCTCAAATGAAATCGCTATTAATCTATATAAAAAATATGATTTTAAACAAGTTGGATTAAGAAAAAATTATTATAATGGGCA
>CAZPKK010000087.1:0-1709 GCA_964587175.1 uncultured Clostridium sp. | reverse complement strand
AAATGGCAGAATTTGCAAAATATGCATTTAATAAATCACATGCAGCTGCATATGCAGTATTATCATATCAAACCGCATATTTAAAAACGTATTATCCAGCTGAATTTATGGCAGCAATGCTTAATAGTTTTTTAGGTAATTTAGATAAAATACCAGCATATATAGATGAGTGTAAAAGATTAAGTGTAGAAATTCTAAAACCAGATATAAATAAGAGTTATACCAAATTTACAGTTGATGGAAATAAAATACGTTTTGGATTAGGTAGTATAAAAAATGTTGGTGTAGGGGCAGTAGATGAAATTGTGCTGGAACGAAATGCAAATGGTGAGTTTAAAGATTTTGCAGATTTTTGCGAGAGAATTGCAAATGCATCAGTTAATAAAAAATGTATTGAGAGTTTAATAAAAGCAGGAGCTTTTGAAGGATTTGAGCAAACAAAAAGGACCTTAATAGAATCTTTTGAATCTATAGTAGATTCTATAGCAGATAGTGCTAAAAAGAGCTTTGATGGACAAGTAAGTATGTTTGACTTAGGTGGAGAAAGCTCAAAAAAAATGGAAGAATTAAAATATACATACAAAATAATGCCAGAGTTTTCAGAAAGAGAAATGTTGTCAATGGAAAAAGAAATGCTGGGAATATACATTTCTGGTCATCCACTTGATAAATTAAGACATCAAATAGAGATGCAAACAAATGTCAACACTGCTATGATGAGAGAAATACAAAGTACAAGTGACTTGGATTCGGAAACAATAGAAGGAGACGACTATAAGGGAGTGCAAGAAGATAATTTGATCCAATCACACAAGGATAAATTACAAGACGGCCAATTTGTAAAATATGCAGGAATCATAACAAGTGTAAAAAAGAAATATACAAAAACTAATAAAATAATGGCATTTGTTACTGTAGAAGATTTGTATGGTCCAACAGAAGTAATAGTATTTGAAAATTGTTATCAAAACTGTTCAAACATTTTACTGGAAGATAATATTGTTTTAGTAGAAGGTAGACTAAGTATTAGAGAAGATGAAGATACTAAAATAGTGGCAAGAGAAATAAAAGAATTTGGAGAGCAAAAAAGAAAAGTGCTTACACTAGATATAACAAATATTAGTGACGGACAAAAAGAAAAGTTAAGAGGAGCTATAAAATTCTTTTCGGGGGAGAAAAATAATATTCAGGTACAAATTATAAATGGAGATAAGAAAGATATGGCAGGGGGAATTTTTCTAGGTAATCAAACTTTAGAAGAATTTAAAGAAATTATAGGAAACGAAAACGCAAAAGTAGAAGAAATATAAATAAAAAGTACGAAAAAACATGTAACAGTTTTAGACTTGTTACATGTTTTTTTGTATAGGAAATTTGCTTTTTAATTAATATTACAGCAATTCTAAAGTATTTTCCATATATAACAAGGTTAGATATCTTTAAATAAAGCAATAAAATGTCGAAAACTTCTTATAAATCGTCAAAACTTCTTAAGTTTCGCTATTGGAAAAAAATGTAAAAAATAATATAATAAGAAAAACTTAAGGAGGGGTGAAGTTTGAATATTAATTTCATAAAAAAGGACAAGCTATTAATAGTTGAAATTACAGAAGAAATAGACCACCATGTGGCCGAAAAGATAAGGAGGAAAGTCGATGATGAAATTACACGATATATGCCTAGAAAAACTATATTTGATTTCAGTAGGG
>CAZPKK010000086.1:0-1715 GCA_964587175.1 uncultured Clostridium sp. | reverse complement strand
ATGTTCCTGATTTCCAACTGTTCCTATTGTAGCTCTACATACAGATAACACAAGTCTCATTTCTCCAGAAGGTAATCTTACATGAGCATATTTTCCTTCTTTAGCCATTAATTGTGCACTTTGACCTGCAGCTCTAACTAATTTTCCTCCTTGTCCTGGATTTAGTTCAATATTGTGTATCATAGTACCTACTGGTATATTTTCTATTTTCATACAATTTCCTGGTTTTATATCAGCTTTGTCTCCAGATACAACTTTGTCTCCATCTGTTAATCCAACTGGTGCTAATATATATGCTTTTTCTCCATCTTCATATTGAATTAAAGCTATATTTGCACTCCTATTTGGATCATATTCTATACCAATTATTGTTGCTGGCATGTCTAGCTTATTTCTCTTACAGTAGCTGGCATATCATCTTTTTTTCTTTTAAAATCAATTATTCTATATTTTTGTCTATTTCCACCACCTTGATGTCTTACTGTGATTTTTCCTTGTGCATTTCTTCCTGCGTTTTTCTTTTTTGTTGTAATTAAAGATTTCTCAGGAGTCTTTTTAGTAACTTCGTTATAATCTAATACTGTCATATTTCTTCTTGATGGTGTATAGGGTTTGAATCTTTTTATTGCCATTATTTTTCTCCTTCCTCTTAGAGAAATTAATGAAAAACTTCGTATTGCTGTGTCAATCTTCTCAAATGTTTTCTCAGTATACATCAGTATTATTTCGTCAACATTGTGCTCGATTTCCTTGCACTACTCGTTTTTGATTAATTTCAATAATTCTTATCTGAATTATTCTCTTCTCTACTTTTTACTTTTAAATTTACGGATTTTTTCCTGCTCCGCATTGCAGATATTCTTTATTTTCCTGGTATTTTCCAGATAATTTTAACAACGTAAGATGCCGTTTTTGATGCGTCTTAAGCGCCCATGAATTCATCAATCGAATCCTTATACTTCTTACTAATCTTAACTTCTTTTCCGCCTTTAGCAAGGTATGATTTTTCTGAAGCATTTGTATCAATTGTAACTATTGCTTTTTTCCAGTCAGATGTTTTTCCAACATTTCTTCCAACTCTTTTTTCTTTTCCTTTTACTGTCATTGTATTTACATTTAATACTTTAACTTCAAATAATTTTTCTACTGCTCTTTTTATTTCTATTTTTGTAGCTTTTTTATTTACTTTAAAAGTGTACTTTCCTTCTGCAATTTCGCCACTTGATTTTTCAGTAACAACTGGTGCTATTATAATATCTTCTGCTACCATTATGCGTACACCTCCTCTAATTTTTTAACAGTATCTAATGTTATAACTAAATTTTTGTATTTTAACAAATCATATACATTAATTGTATTTACTAGAGTAGTTTTTACTCCTTCAATATTTCTTGCTGATTTTTGTACTGTTTCATTTTTTTCTGGTAAAAGAATTAATGTTTTTCCTTCCACCTTTAGATTATTTAGTGCTTTTACCATTTCTTTAGTCTTGATTTCTTTTAAAGGTAATTTATCTACAACAACTAATTCTTTTTCTAATACTTTTGAACTTAAACAAGATTTAATTGCTAATCTCTTCTCTTTCTTGTTTACTGTATATTTGTATGAACGAGGTTTTGGACCTAAAGCAATACCACCTTTTATCCATTGTGGAGCTCTAATGCTTCCTTGTCTTGCTCTACCTGTTCCTTTTTGTCTCCAAGGTTTTCTTCCAC
>CAZPKK010000085.1:0-1780 GCA_964587175.1 uncultured Clostridium sp. | reverse complement strand
CATATTTGCTAGATAAGGAAAATAAGCTTAATATAAAAACAGATAAACCAATTGTTGAGAGAATCCAAGACACAATAGAATATGTTTTTGATAAAGCAAATGATTATGAGAGAATAAAAGAAAAATTAATAGGTGAAACTTTTGAATATGCACCAGAATTTAATTATATTATAAATGGACTACTAATGAGATATGAAAATTGTCCAGATTTAATTAGATTTTTAAGGGAGAATACGAATCTTATTATTTCTACATTTAATAAAAGTGGAACCAGAAACTTGAGGATTTTAAAACACTCATTAACAAACTTTAAAAAGATATTTGATATGGTAAATAAAGCTTATCCAAATACAAATCATAGAGTGTTGCAAACAATGCTTATTTTTACAATTGCAATTTCTTTTGAAATAAAAGCAGGTAAAATTACGAAAGATAAATTTGTAAATATTAATGATAATGAAGAATATAAGGCTATACTTGTTTCTTCAAGGGTATTTATGGACAATAGACAATTTTATATAAAAGAATTTGATAATAATTATTATTACAATTTTAAAGCAGAATATAGATTTTTCAAATTTATTGAAATATACGTACGTACTCGTATTTTCGATATGAGAGTATTTAAACAAGATATGGAATCTATAATAAATACTGTAGATACTGATAAATTACCAGGATATAAAAGACTTCTTACAGAGGAGTATTGGAAAATATCAGATGATCAATTTCCAAGTGTAATAGCAGAAGTAATAGATGATGTAAAAAATGGTAGGATAGAACTTATAAATGTAGTAAAATTATTCGCATATTTTGCACATTTTGTAAGAAAAGGTCTTATTGATTATGATATGAAAACAATAAAAAGTGTATTTTTAAATGGGATGAATGTCTCATCTTTAACATCGAGCTATTGCTCTAATATAGAAGAAGAACTTGCAAGTCTTGCCATAGAAGAGGACAAATCTGAAGATATGGAAGAAATTTTGAACCATTTTAATAATATAAATGCACAATTGGAAGAGAAAATGTATAGAGAAAAAGCAGATGAAATATTTAAATATATACCAATGAAAATGGAACAATTTTATGACAAATTTGATAAAGAATGTATGCAAGTTCCAATATTTAAATATTATGATGTATTTCAAATGTTTCAAAGAATATCTTGTGCAAGTAATGAAGATATAGTAACAATAAAAGAAAAATTATTAGATAGAGCAAAAAGGTATGGTGATAAATTACAAGAAGAATTGTCAAACTTAAAAAAATTAAAACAAGTTATGGATAATTATATTGATGGAAAAGAGCCAACTATAAAAATGGTTATTCTTCAGGAATTTGCAGATGAACTAGGAAATGTAATAGCAGAGTACAAGAAAACTGTTGCCGAAGAATGAAACAGATAGAACCGTCCACTTGTTTCAAAAAAAATGTATAAAAATTTCCTTCTTTGCAATAATAAGAGTAGACATAAAATTAAAAAGGAGGAAAATTATGAAAGCAACAGGAGTTGTAAGAAGAATAGATGACTTGGGTAGAGTAGTTATACCAAAAGAAATACGTAAAACATTAAGAATAAAAGAGGGGGATCCTCTTGAGATATTTACAGATAAAGAAGGAGAAGTAATTTTGAAAAAATATTCTCCAATAGGAGAACTTTCAGAATTTGCAACAGAATATGCAGAGACACTTGCCAAAACAACAGGACATATTGCGTGTATTACAGATAAAGATACAGTAATAGCTGTTTCTGGTGGTTCAAAAAAGGAATTTTTAG
>CAZPKK010000084.1:0-1870 GCA_964587175.1 uncultured Clostridium sp. | reverse complement strand
TAGGACATAGTGGTCCAATGACTCCTTGGGGCAAACCAGCACTAGGATATAAGACAAGAAAGCAAAATAATAGAACTGATAAATTTATTGTTAAAAGGAGGAAATAGATAATGTCAAGATCAAGTAAAAAACAACCATTTATTGCTCCAGAATTATTAAAAAGAATTGAAGCAATGAATGAAAGTGGTAAAAAAGAAGTTATAAAAACATGGTCAAGAGCTTCTACAATATATCCACAAATGGTTGGACATACAATAGCTGTACATGACGGAAGAAAACATGTGCCAGTATATATTTCAGAAGAAATGATAGGACATAAATTAGGTGAATTTGCACCAACAAGGACATTTAAAGGACACGCAGGAGATAAGACAACAACAAAGAAGTAAGATAATTGAAGGAGGGAATAGAAGTGGAAGAAAAGCAAGAATTAGTGCCACAAGCACACGCTACTCTTAAATATGCTAGAATTTCTTCAAGGAAAGTTAAAATTGTAGCAGATTTAATTAAAGGTAAAGACATAGATGAAGCCTTAGCAATTCTAAAATTCACACCAAAAGCTTCATCAGAAATGTTAGAAAAATTATTAAAATCAGCTATAGCTAACGCTGAAAATAATCATCACATGGCTCATGAAAAATTATATGTTGCTGACATTTATGCAAATCAAGGTCCAACATTAAAGAGAATAAGACCTGCAGCAAAGGGTTCAGCAGTTAGAATTAGAAAAAGAACAAGTCATGTTACTATAGTATTAAAAGAGAGAGATTAGAAGAAAGGAAGGAGGACATTTACAAAATGGGACAAAAAATGGATCCACATGGATTAAGAGTAGGTATTATAAAAGACTGGGACTCAAAATGGTATGCAAATAAAAAAGATTTTGGAGACTACCTAGTAGAAGACCATAAAATTCGTGTGTATGTTAAGAAAAAATTATATGCAGCTGGAATTTCTAAAATAGAAATTGAAAGAACAGCTAAATTTGTAAAAGTTAATGTTTATGCAGCTAAACCAGGAATTATTATAGGAAAAGGCGGTAACTTAGCTGAAAATCTAAAAAAAGAATTAGAGAAAATGATTAATAAAGAAGTAAATTTAAATATAGTTGAGGTTAAAAATATAGATTTAGATGCAAAGTTAGTTGCTGAAAATATAGCAGGACAATTAGAAAGAAGAATTTCTTTCAGAAGAGCTATGAAACAATGTATGCAAAAAACTATGAAAGCAGGTGCTCAAGGTATTAAAACTTCAGTATCTGGTAGATTAGGTGGAGCAGATATGGCTAGAACTGAATTCTATAAAGAAGGAACTATTCCTCTTCAAACTTTAAGAGCTGATATAGATTATGGATTTGCAGAAGCAGATACAACATATGGAAAAATCGGTGTAAAAGTTTGGATATATAAAGGAGAAGTTCTTCCTACTAAAAAGAAAGTAGTGGAAGGAGGAGACAAATAATGCCATTAATACCAAAAAGAACAAAATATAGAAAACAACAAAAAGGTAGAAATAGAGGAAAAGCAACTAGAGGGAACAAAGTTACAGATGGTGAATATGGATTGCAAGCTCTAGAAGCAGGTCAGATAACATCTAACCAAATAGAAGCAGCTCGTGTTGCTATGACACGTTATATAAAAAGAGGTGGTAAAGTTTGGATTAAAATATTCCCAGACAAGCCAATTACAAGAAAACCTATAGGTACTCGTATGGGTAAAGGTAAAGGTGCTGTTGAATACTGGGTAGCAAATGTAAAACCAGGTAGAGTAATGTTTGAATTAGCAGACGTTAGTGAAGAAACTGCTAGAGAAGCACTAAGACTTGCTGCAAACAAACTATCTGTTAAGTGCAAATTTGTACAAAAGGAAAC
>CAZPKK010000083.1:0-1919 GCA_964587175.1 uncultured Clostridium sp. | reverse complement strand
GGGTTTCAGTCTTTTTTTAATTCGTAAAAAAATGCGTACCATAAATTAATTTTTTAAATTTTTTAAAATTTTTTTAATAGAAATTGTTGTTGTAATTTCATTGTCAGTTCTAAAACCAAATTTTTCATGCAAATTATCTGTTAAATTAGTTCTTAAATATGTTGGTAAATATCCTAATTCGTTTGCTTTACATAAATTCATATCTTTTAAGCAATTAATAATTTCCGAATTTGTATATTTTTCATCAAGCATTTTTTCTAAATATCTAAGAATTACTAATGATAGAAAACAAGTAGTAAAATGTGCAGTAATTCTATCGTCCCTACTTAAATATACAGGTCTAGCTTTAAACTCGCTTTTCATTATTCTAAAGCTTTCTTCTATTTCCCATCTTCTTTGATTGACTTTGATAATATCTTCAGCATTATCATCCAAATTAGTACAAACTCCATAAAATCCATCAAATTTTTCTTCTTTTTGAATAGTGTCAGTATTTAATGATAATATTTTCTTTTTGGCTATTTCTCCATCTTTTGTAATATTTGTTTTCTTTATAAACCTTTTAAAGTCATTTTGATTACATTTATCTAGTTTAAAACTTTTGTTATCAATTGCAACTTTAGCTCTTTCAATTTGAGAATTGCGAATTTGTCTTTGATAATTTCTGTATTTTAAAGAATACGTTACAATTAATTTTTGTTCCAAGTCGTTTTCTTTAATCCAACGTTCTTTAAAAAATATTTTATCTTTGAGAAGTTTTATACTTGCTTCATCTTTTTCTATTTCATTAATATTGTATTTTTTCTTATTACCAGAAAGATACCAGCCATCTGGATCAAGAGCCCAGTCCATTAAATGTCTCTTTAATTTTTTAATTGATTGCGTTGTGATAAAAGCTCTATCATCTTTATCATTAAATTTTCTGTTTGCATTTGAAGCAAGTCCAGCATCTGTACAAACAATGAATTTAGATAGTTTAAAATCATCTAATATTTTTTGCTCTAATGGTGTTAAAGTAGTTTGTTCATTAGTATTTCCAGGCGTAATACTAAAAGCTAAGGGAATACCGTCTCCATCCATAAAAAGTCCCATTTGAGTTATTGGATTAGGTCTATGTTCCTTAGAAGGACCATATTTTCTCAAACCACTTTCTTGTTCAATTTCAAAAAAGTAGTTAGTACAATCATAGTAAAGAATATTAGTATTTCGTTTAGAAATTTTTAGACTATTCTTGTAAAGTTCTGATTGGATAAAATCAGTTTCTTTGGCAATTACTTCTAAAGAGCGATAAACATCGTGAAGTTCAAAGTTAGGTTGTTCGATATATTTTTTAGATAATTCAAAAGTAGCTAATTTTGAAGAAGGGTATATTATTCTACTATATACTAATCGTGATAAAATATTATCTAAATCATAATTAAATTTGTATCTATCACTAATATTATCACAAATGATATTTAAGCCTAAATCATAGTATATTTTCTCAAGGAAAAAGTAACCTACATTAAAAGAATTTTGTTTATTTTTAGGAATTAGAGTACCACTAGATTTTTTAATATATATATCTAATTTATTTTCTTTTTCTAATTTATTTAAATTATCAACATACTTTTTAGCCCATATTTTAGGATTTTCGCCTTTAGATTTTTTTAGTACCTCATTTTCATTTCCTAATCTTTCAACCGTTACAGTTTTTTCTTTTCCGTCTACATAAACAGTCTTTATCACATAGTATATGGTAACATTTTTGGATTTGGATATTTTTAATCTCATAATTTTTAATCTCCTTTATTTAATATATTAGAATTATACCACAACACGCAACGACACGCAAGAGGAAAAAGGAAAAATTGACAAAAAAATTAAGCATTGTCAATGCTTATATTCATTTTTTATTTAATTAACTGTCAAATTTCCGA
>CAZPKK010000082.1:0-1943 GCA_964587175.1 uncultured Clostridium sp. | reverse complement strand
AAAGTGCCATCTTCTACGACATTAACTTCAACACCAAAACTACCTAATCCATCTCTAAGTAATTGTTCGTGTTGTAGCCAAAGTGGAAATATAACTTGTTCTCTCACATCTCTAAATATTTGTCTACTAATTCCATTATATCTTTTAGGCATAGTTTGGAAAATTTCATCTTTTCTATCAGGAAAAGCCTTGATTAAAAATAAAATTCTTTCTTTTGCAGTCTCTACATATTCTTCCTGTGATATTTCAGATGTTTTATATTTTGCTATTGCAGAGTCTTTCAAAAAAGGTACTTCATTCCAAGGAATGTTCCAAGTTTCGTGAGCTGCCTTACCGGTACATAATTCTCTACAATCAAAACCAGGTCCTACATAATCAATATACACATGATCACCAATTTGTATATCTAGATTTACACCACCTTGAGTATGTATTCTTTCATTAGAGCCACTTTTCATATCTTCCAATATAATTACTGCGTCTGGAACAGCAGATTTAACTTCTTCAATATATCCTCGCACTCTATCTCTGTTAAATGTTTGCCCATTAGGAAGTTTACCATTTACACCTTTTGGGCAATCGCATCTGACTGTCATCATCTGAACAGGAAATTCATGCTCAACTTTTTCCCAATCTTCTAAAGAATTTATTACATACATCTTATTTAATGGGCTTAATTTAGGTAAGTATTTATCCACTAAAGCAATTCCTTTACATTTTTTATACATATTTATCATTGGTAAATGCTCTTTTTTGCTTAAATCCAAAATCATAATTCTTGCTCCTCTAAAATTTATATTTATATTATCATAAATTGATAGATAATTAAAGAGAAATAGTAAAATTCCTTTACATTTCTATCTCATAATCATTTTCCTGTTTTCCTCTATCAAGATTACTGACTTGTTTTTCAATATCCAAATCCATATATGTCTCTTTTTCAAAATCTCTTATCAAATCTTCTTCAGATGGCACAGAAAACTTATGACAAATCCAAATAATAAACTTTTGAACTGTAATTTTAAATCTATCAATAATTTTCTTTAAATAATTATTTTCTTTTTCTAATTTATTTATAATTTTCTGATATTGATAATCTATTTTATAAGTTTCATCTTCATATTTATTTTTTATTTCTTTTTCCTTTTGCTTAAAGTCTAATTCAAGTTTTCTACATTTTGCTTTTAATTCAATATTGTCTGCTGTCAATGATTTTCTTTCTGTTTCAAACCTCTCTGCTTTATCAATAATATTGGCTTGTTTTGATAATTCTTTATGCAATGAAACATTTTCTTGATGAAGTTTTTGTATTAATTCATCTTTGGGCTTAATAATTTCATTTTCTATTTTTTCATCTCTGTTTAGCATAATCTTTTTAATATCTTTTATATCAGGTGTTTTTGGAAGTTCTAGTTTTATATCTTTTAATACTTGCTTAGTATTTTCATAATTTGTAATTTGCTTATATTCTTGTATTGAAAAATGTTCTCTGTTTGTTATTTCTACTAATTCTCCTCTTTCTAAATTAAAACCATTTTCAGAAATATGCTTAAAATAAGCATTTTGTAAATCTCTATAACTATTTTTGCCTTTCCAAAAATCTCTAGAACAAACTTTATCAATTTTATTTCCTTGCTTATCTTTTGTATGAACTACTGGAATAAATAACAAGTGCATATGTGGTGTATCTTCATCTATATGAACAACTGCTGATATAACATTTTCTTCTCCTAAATTTTTGTAGTTGCATATAAAATTATAACTTTCTTGAAAATATCGTTTACTTTCCTGATAACCTATTTCGTCAAAAAATTTTTGGTCAGAATTAAATATCATTTCACACATTATAATGCTATTACTTCTTATTTGACCTTTTAAATTGTACTTTTCTTTTATTCTATCAAACTCTTTTATATAACTTAATTCATTTTTCTTTATATAAT
>CAZPKK010000081.1:0-1954 GCA_964587175.1 uncultured Clostridium sp. | reverse complement strand
AACAGAATGAAAGCTGTTGCTTCTGTAACATTCGATAATGAGTTCGTAGTACACGATATTAAAGTTATCGAAAGCCAAGATGGATTATTTATAGCTATGCCTAGCAGAAAGACTCCAAACGGAGAATTTAAAGATGTAGCTCATCCAATAAATCCAGAGACAAGAGAAAAAATTCAAAAAGCTATATTAGAAGCTTATGAAGCTCCTGAAGCTGAAGAGCCAACTACAGCAGAATAATAAATAAAAAATAAGACCTCATACTAAAAAGTATGAGGTTTTTTGCTGATGATTAAAATTCACAATTATTTGGAGTTCTTGGAAAAGGAAGTACATCTCGAATATTTTGGATTCCTGTTAAATACATCATCATTCTCTCAAAACCTAGTCCAAATCCTGCATGTGGACAACTTCCATATCTTCTTAAATCTAAATACCACCAATAATCTTCTTTTGACAATTCTAGATCTTTCATTCTTTGCTCTAATTTTTCAAAATCATCTTCTCTTTGGCTACCACCAATTATCTCTCCAATTCCTGCAACTAATAAGTCAGCTGCAGCAACAGTTTTTCCATCAGGATTTTGTTTCATATAAAATGCCTTGATTTCCTTTGGATAATTTGTAACAAATACTGGCTTTTTAAATATTACTTCACTTAAATATCTTTCATGCTCTGTTTGAATATCAGTTCCCCAATGAACAGGAAACTCAAATTTATCATTTACTTTTTCTAGTTCTTTTATGGCATCCGTGTATGATATCCTACCAAAGTCAGAATTTACAACAGTATCTAACTTGTTAAGTAGTTCTGTATCAATGAATTTATTGAAAAAATCCATTTCCTCTGGAGCGTTTTCTCTTACATAAGTAATAATATATTTAATCATTTCTTCTGCTAAATCCATAAAATCTGTTAAATCTGCAAAACATATTTCTGGTTCAATCATCCAAAACTCAGCAGCATGTTTTACTGTATTTGAGTTTTCAGCTCTAAAAGTAGGACCAAAAGTATACACATTTCTAAATGCATGTGCAAAAGTTTCCACATCAAGTTGTCCACTAACAGTTAGATGAGAAGATTTACCAAAGAAATCTTTAGAAAAATCTACTTGTCCATCCTCTGTTTTAGGCACACCAGTTAAATCAAAAGAGGTTACTCCAAACATTTCTCCAGCGCCTTCACAGTCGCTTCCGGTAATTATAGGTGTATGAACATATACAAAACCTTTTTCTTGAAAAAATTTGTGAATTGCATATGAGAGAATAGATCTTACTCTAAAAACAGCATTAAAAGTATTTGTTCTAGGTCTTAAATGTGCTACTGTTCTTAAATACTCAAAAGAGTGTCTTTTTTTCTGAAGCGGATAATCCAAATCTGCTATATTTACAATAGTTATATTGCTAGCTTTTATTTCAAAAGGTTGTTTTGCATTTTCGGTTTTTACAACTTTACCTTCTACTTCTATAGAAGAGCTAATAGACAATTTTCGTATTTGCTCAAAATTATCTAAAGTGTTATCAAAAACTATTTGTACATTGTTGAAAAATGAACCATCATTTAATTCTATAAAACCAAAATTTTTAGAATCCCTTAATGTTCTAATCCAACCTGCTAATTTTACATTTTTACCATTGTAATTATCAATATCTCTATATAGTTCTTTTACTAAAGTATAATTCATAAAGAAAACCTCCTAATTAAAATATTTAAATATTATACAAGAAACGATTACATAATTCAAGGAGATTTCAAGAAAATATTTTCTGCAAGACGTGAAAAGTAAGTAGTACTTAGGTGAGTTTTAATAGAATTTACTTTTTTAAGTAAAAAATAAAAATTACAAAAATACTTGCTAAAAATAAATTAAAAGTATATAATCAAATTGTAAATATTATGTGAGGGAACTAAAATGACACATACATATAATTTAACAATAAAGAAAAGCAGAGAAGAG
>CAZPKK010000080.1:0-2093 GCA_964587175.1 uncultured Clostridium sp. | reverse complement strand
TATTACCATATGTTATTAGATATAATAGTTCTATGCCAACAAAATTTGTGTCATTTCCTAAATATGAATATTTTATAGCTGATAAAAAATATGCTGAGATGGCTAAGAAAATAGGGCTAAAGGCAGATACTACAGAAGAGGGAGTTGAGTCTTTGATTAGAAAGGTTCAAGAATTAAATGAAGTTCTTAATATTCCTAAGTCTTTTAAAGATGCAGGAATTGATGAAACAGAATTTATGTCTAAAGTTGATTTACTTGCTGATAGGGCTTTTGAAGACCAATGTACTACTGCTAACCCTAGAGTTCCCCTTGTTGAAGAGATGAAACAGATTTTGATTGATAGTTATTATGGTAATGTTGACATCTAATTGATTTATTGATTTTATGTATAAAAAAGAGAAAATAGGAGGGGAACAAATGGTAAAGAGAATAAAGAAAATATTAGGATGTGTGCTAGTATTTATTGTGTTTTTAAGTACAAAGGTAATGGGGCTAAATGTTGGTGAAATTGAAACATTGTATGGATTGCCATCACCACAGGTGGAGCCTGTAGTATCAACATCATCGGTTATTTTAAAAATTATAGGAATTATATTAATTCCTATAGTCATAATAATTGGTATTATAGTATATGTAAAAAAGAAACATAAAAAGCAGAGAGAAGAGGAAAATAATACAGGTAAAGAAATAGATTAAAAAGGAAAGAAAAATGTTAAAAGAATTATATAAATTAGGTGAATTAGAAATATTAAAAAAATATAAGCAAGAAGAATTAAAAAAACACACTTTATTAGATTTATTTTGGGAATGTACCCTAACTTGTAATGCAAACTGTAAGCATTGTGGGAGTAGTGCTGAAAAAAGAAAATATGAAGGAGAACTATCTACAGAGGAAATAAAAGGTGCGTTTAAGCAAATTGCAAATGATATGGATGCAAGCAAAATTCTTATTAATGTAACAGGAGGAGAACCTTTAGTAAGGCAAGACTTGTGTGAAGTAATGGAATACGCAACAAATGAACTAGGTTTTCATTGGGGGATGACAACAAATGGAATTTTATTAAATGATGAAAACATAGAAAAATTGAAAAAAGCAAATATGGAAACTATTTCAATTAGCATAGATGGACTACAAGAAACTCACGATGAATTTAGAGGTGTTCCGGGTTCATATAATAAAATTATTGAAAATATAAAAAAATTGAAACGAGCTAATTTTGTAAAGCACATACAGGTTACAACAGTTTTTCATAAAAAGAATATTAATCAATTGGATGAACTATATAATGTTATGTTAGGTTTGAATTTGGATTCGTGGAGATTGGTTTCAATGGATCCAATTGGTAGAGCAAAAGAAAATGATGAACTTTTATTAAATCCACAAGAGCTTAAAAAGTTATTGGACTTTATTAAGAAAAATAATAAAAAAAGAAAACTAAGACTAGATTATGGATGCCCAGGTTTTTTAGGTTTAGAATATGAAAAAGATGTAAGACCATTTTATTTTAATTGTAGGACAGGTATAAATGTTGCAAGTATTTTGTATAATGGAGATTTGTTTGTTTGCCCTAATGTTCCTAGAGTAAAAAGTTTAATTCAAGGCAATATAAGAAATGAAAATTTTAAAGAAGTATGGGATAACAAATATACTGAGTTTAGAACTAATGATAGAACAAAATGTGAAGAATGTTTAAAATGTAAATGGTGGGAAGAGTGCTTAGGTGGAGCTTATCATACTTGGAATTTTGACGATGATGTGCAAAATAAATGCCCTTATAGAATGTTGCAAGAAGCAAAATAAAATATTTGATATATAAATAAAAGGATTAAAAAGGGGGAGAAGAAGTTGAAAAGTTTAAAGAAAGTTTTAGGTGCTATACCGGTATTTATTGCATCTTTAGGTACAAAGGTGATGGGATTAAATGTTTTAGAGATTGATTCACCTCAAGAAGTTGATTTATTATATGGTGTACCTATGGTATCAAGAACAACACTTATTTTAAGAATAGTAAGAAGAATAGGAATTATATTAGTTCCAATAGTCATAATAATTGGTATTATAGTATATGTAAAAAAGAAACATAAAAAGCAGA
>CAZPKK010000079.1:0-2166 GCA_964587175.1 uncultured Clostridium sp. | reverse complement strand
TTGTGTCAAATACCAGATCGAGATTGTCCGTCGCACGAATGATGTACGCAATGCGCTTTCCCGATGAAGATGTTTCAAAGCTTACAATGCAGCAGTTAAGAGGCAGAGAAGGCGCTCGTATACGTCGTGTGTATCGTGAAATGTCCGAGCGCCATGGTGTTTCGTGGA
Source organism: uncultured Clostridium sp. (assembly GCA_964587175.1). Lineage (GTDB taxonomy): Bacteria > Bacillota > Clostridia > TANB77 > CAG-508 > CALXVA01. The sequence continues at coordinate 1,998 of CAZPKK010000079.1, read as the reverse complement.
ACCGGCGAGAATACGATCCTGACAGATATGAGGAAGGATCCGAAATTAATAAGGCACTCTCTGCAACGCACGCTTGTTTGTATGGGCTTGCTCATGCTGCAATTGTGGCTTTGGGGTGTTCGCCGGGATTGGGGTTCGTTCACGTTGGACATGAACGTTCGTTTGTGTATGACGTGGCCGATTTGTATAAGGCTGAACTGTCGATACCTGTTGCGTTTAGGGTTGCTGCTGCCAAACCAGATGATATTGGACAGGCAGCGCGCCACGCTATGAGAGACGCCGTATATGATTTATCTCTCATGAAACGCATGGTGCAAGATATTAGGATGTTGTTTTCTAGTGAAGAAGGCGAGTCTGAAGATGATGAGGACAATCATGTGGGGCTTTGGGATGAGTATGAGGGAGAGGTTTCCGCAGGTAAGCAGTACTGATTGAACTGAGAGCGGGGTGGCTGAGTGGTTGTTTATATCTTGACAGCATGTCCACCAGGCGTTCGTGGTGACCTATCAAGATGGCTACTTGAGATTGCGCCAGGTGTCTTTGTCGGTCATGTAACTGCTCGAGTTCGTGACAAGTTGTGGCTGCGCGTGACTAGTCTGCTAAGAGAAGGCAGAGCGATTATGGTGTACTCGGCACGAAATGAGCAGCATCTGGGCTTTGAAGTGTTTCAGCCCGATTGGTCGGTCGTGAATAACGAGGGCATCTCGCTTATTAAGCGACCACATGGGACAGATGATGCCAGCTTATTCGGAGCGCCAAAGCCTGGGTGGAGTAAGGCCTCAGCTCGTCATCGGGCAAGAAAATTTCGATCATAATTTGTGTAATGGGAGCGTTTTGAATGAGGTTAGAGCGAATAATAGTAAACCAAAATTGCAGCAATGCTTGATGAACGCTATGGTCGGCAAGTGTGTTCCCCGCGCATGCGGGGGTGATCCCACAATCCGATAGCCGAAATGCCTATGCTGCGAGTGTTCCCCGCGCATGCGGGGGTGATCCCGTGTTGCAAATAAAGCTTAATGACCTGCAATTGTGTTCCCCGCGCATGCGGGGGTGATCCCTGGGGGAAATGCTTTTCAATCTCTTTCGCGGAGTGTTCCCCGCGCATGCGGGGGTGATCCCTTAGCACTTTTGACGATCTTATTTGCTGCGGCGTGTTCCCCGCGCATGCGGGGGTGATCCTGACGGTGCGTCGCTGTTTAGCACCATCAAGGCGTGTTCCCCGCGCATGCGGGGGTGATCCCGCCTCTCGCTGCTTCTTTCTGCGCCTTGTAGAGTGTTCCCCGCGCATGCGGGGGTGATCCCAGGCTCTATCAGTGGGAACACTCTCATTCTTAGTGTTCCCCGCGCATGCGGGGGTGATCCCCAGTAAATCATCCCGGAATTTTCTAGAGACCTGTGTTCCCCGCGCATGCGGGGGTGATCCCGACGAAATCGAGGCGTTAGAAGCCGAAGAGACGTGTTCCCCGCGCATGCGGGGGTGATCCCTACGTTACAGGTTCGGATTACGTCCATGAGATGTGTTCCCCGCGCATGCGGGGGTGATCCCGCCAGATTCATGCTTTCCTCCGAGGGCAACAAGTGTTCCCCGCGCATGCGGGGGTGATCCCGCTCTTGCAAGCTCGTTTTCGATCATTTCGAAGTGTTCCCCGCGCATGCGGGGGTGATCCCCGCAGTGAAGGAGGAAGGCAGAGCCACGAAAAGTGTTCCCCGCGCATGCGGGGGTGATCCCTGAGTGTATGGGCTATTTGCTCGACGAGAATGGTGTTCCCCGCGCATGCGGGGGTGATCCCCGCAGTGAAGGAGGAAGGCAGAGCCACGAAAAGTGTTCCCCGCGCATGCGGGGGTGATCCCTGAGTGTATGGGCTATTTGCTCGACGAGAATGGTGTTCCCCGCGCATGCGGGGGTGATCCCAGCTATAGCACCGACCAGTAAATCCCAGATGCGTGTTCCCCGCGCATGCGGGGGTGATCCCGATTGCAAAGCTATAGCCATTCATC
>CAZPKK010000078.1:0-2323 GCA_964587175.1 uncultured Clostridium sp. | reverse complement strand
CAGATTTCATGCTTTGTGTTCGTCAATTAAAAGAAAGATTAAATGCAAATGCTGTACCAATTCAATTACCAATTGGAGCAGAAGATAATTTCCAAGGAATTGTAGACTTAATTAAAATGAAAGCTTTTGTTCATAAAGATGATCTTGGAAAAGTAATAGAAGAAGGAGAAATCCCAGAAGATTTAAAAGCTCAAGCTGAAGAATATAGAGACAAAATGATAGAATCTGCAGCAGAGCAAGATGATGAATTAATGATGAAGTATTTAGATGAAGGTACTTTATCAGAAGAAGAGATTAAAAAAGGTTTAAGATTAGGAACAATAAATAACAAAATAGTTCCAGTTGTATGTGGTTCATCATATAAGAATAAAGGCGTTCAAGAACTGTTAAATGCAGTTGTTGATTATATGCCATCACCACTTGATATACCACATATTAAAGGTGTAACTTTAGATGGTGAAGAAACAGAAAGAAAAACATCTGATAGTGAACCTTTTGCAGCCTTAGCATTCAAAATTGCAACAGACCCATTTGTTGGAAAGTTATGTTTCTTTAGAGTTTATTCAGGAACTTTAGATGCAGGTTCTACAATTTTAAATGCAAATAAAGGTAAAAAAGATAGAATGGGAAGAATACTATTAATGCATTCTAACCATAGACAAGATATTGACAAAGTATATGCTGGAGATATTGCAGCAGCAGTTGGACTAAAAGAAGTTTCAACAGGCGATACACTTTGTGATCCAAATCATCCAGTTATATTGGAGTCAATGGAATTCCCAGAACCAGTTATAGATATAGCTATTGAGCCAAAAGATAAGGCAAATAGTGAAAAAATGGGTATTGCTCTTGCTAAACTTGCTGAGGAAGACCCAACATTTAAAACATACACAAATCAAGAAACAGGTCAAACTGTTATTGCTGGTATGGGTGAATTACACTTAGACATTATTGTAGATAGATTAAAAAGAGAATTTAAAGTTGAGTGTACAGTAGGTAAACCACAAGTTTCTTATAAGGAAACAATTAGAAATAAAGTAAAGGTAGAAGGAAAATTCATTCGTCAATCAGGTGGACGTGGACAATATGGTCATGTTTGGATAGAACTAGAACCATTAGAGCCAGGTAAAGGTATTGAATTTGAGAGTAAAATCGTTGGTGGTGTTGTTCCAAAAGAATATATCAAGCCTGTTGAAGAAGGAATTAGAGAGGCAGCAGAAAGTGGAATTCTTGCAGGATACCCTGTTATAGATTTCAAAGCTACTCTAGTTGATGGTTCATACCATGAAGTTGACTCTTCAGAAATGGCATTCAAGATTGCTGGTTCAATGGCATTTAAAGAAGGATGTAAACAAGCTAAATCAGTTATCTTAGAACCAATAATGAAAGTTGAAATAACAGTTCCAGAAGAATATATGGGAGATGTTATTGGTGATGTAAACTCTAGACGTGGTAGACTAGAGGGAATGGAACCAGAAGGTGGAAACCAAGTAATAAGATCATTTATTCCATTATCAGAAATGTTTGGATATGCAACAGATCTTCGTTCTAAAACACAAGGTAGAGGAACTTACTCAATGGAACCATCTCATTATGAAGAAGTACCAAAATCAATATTAGACACAATCGTAGCATCAAGAGCAAAGAAACAAGAGTAACGAATATTTACAGTAGCATAAAATTATAAAAAATACTTGCAATTTTAGTAAATATGTTATAAAATACAAATGCTTAGAAGTAAGGAAAATAGAAATCAAAAAATTTTTGACATTATAACTTCTAGCATCTAAACAAGATTTTAATTTTAAAAATAAAAACAGGTTAGGGAAAAATGTTAGATATTAATATGAAATAAAAGTGTTTAATCTTATTTTTCTAAATATCTAACATCTGAATTCTAACATCTATTAAAAGGAGGATTTTAAAATGGCTAAAACTAAATTTGAAAGAACAAAACCACACGTTAACATTGGTACAATCGGACATGTTGACCATGGTAAAACAACAACAACAGCAGCTATTACTAAATACTTAGCTTTATTTGGTAAAGCTCAATATGAAGCATACGATCAAATCGATAGTGCTCCAGAAGAAAAAGAGAGAGGAATTACAATTAACACAGCTCACGTTGAGTATGAAACAGAAAATAGACACTATGCTCACGTTGACTGTCCAGGACATGCTGACTATGTAAAAAACATGATTACTGGTGCTGCTCAAATGGATGGTGCTATCCTAGTTGTATCTGCAGCTGATGGACCAATGCCACAAACAAGAGAGCATATCTTACTTGCTAGACAAGTTGGTGTTAAATATATCGTTG
>CAZPKK010000077.1:0-2382 GCA_964587175.1 uncultured Clostridium sp. | reverse complement strand
ATGTTTACAAAAAAACAAAATTACTCTATACTATAATAGGTATGGAGTAATTTTTTATGTTATATAGGAAATATTAGAAAAAGCTTATTAATAATGAGGTGAAAACATGGAAACAAAAGTAATATATTTTGTACATGGAACTACTGATGATAATGAGGCAGGAAAATGTAGTGGCTGGAAAGAAGCAAAGCTTACAAAGCTAGGAAAAGAAAGAGCAATAAATTTAGGAAAGCTAAGAAAAAACACAAAAATGGATATTATATTTACATCTGACTTAGAAAGAGCAATAGATACAGCGAAATTAGCTTTTCCTGAGATTAAACATATTCAAGATGAAAGATTAAGAGAATGTAATTATGGAGATTTAGAAGGAAAAGATAAGGCATTAGTAGTTTATGAAGAACATGTGGACACTCCTTTCCCAAGTGGGGAGTCATTAAAAGATGTAGAAAAAAGAGTTAGAAATTTTATAGAATTCTTAAAAGAAAATTATGAAGGAAAAACAGTAGGAATAATTGCACATAGGGCTACCCAACTAGCATTTGAGGTAATAACTAAAAATATTTCATGGGAAGAAGCAAATAAAAATGATTGGCGAAAAACAAAAGACTGGCAACCGGGCTGGGAGTATTTAGTATAAAATGTAATAAATATAAGCCTTTAACACCATTTTGATAAAATGTAATTAAAAAATTATTTTTATCAATATATTTAAAAGAAAATAAAAATGAAAGGACTAAGAACAATGCTTATTTTAGATGTAAACAAATTAGGAATTGACTTTGGCTATGGTAAACTTTTTGAAGATGTTTCTTTTTCACTTAATGAAGGAGAATCTATTTCTGTTGTTGGTCCTAATGGGTGTGGAAAATCTACCCTATTAAAAATTATAGCAGGACTAGAAAAACAAGATAGTGGACAAGTGAATATAAAAAAAGAAGCAAAAGTTGCATATTTAGACCAAACTGGTTCAAGCATTTCAGATGATAGACCAGTATATGATATTTTAAAAGATGCTTTTAGTACCTTAAAAGAAAAAGAACTACAAATAAATAAATTGCAAAAAAAGATGGAAGAAGAATTAGAACCAGACGAGTATAATAAAGTGCTTGAAAAATATTGTAAAGCAGTAGAAGAATTTTCATTAATGGGTGGATATGATATAGAAACTAATATAAATATGGTAGTAGAGGGGCTTAACATAGATAAAAAATTATTAAGCCAAAGCTATAATGATTTAAGTGGAGGAGAAAAAACACTTATTCAACTTGCAAAAACATTACTAATAAAACCAGATTTGATTTTATTAGATGAGCCTACAAATCACCTAGATATAGATAGAATAGAATGGCTTGAAACATATATAAAATCTTTTAGAGGTGCTTCTGTTATAGTATCTCATGATAGATATTTTTTAGATAAGATGTCAAATAAAATATTAGATTTAGATAATGGTTCAGGCAAAGTTTATTTTACAAATTACACAGGCTTTTTAGAAGAAAAACAACGTGATTTTGAAAAACAAATGGCTGATTATAAAAACCAACAAGCATTAATAAAAAAATTAGAAGCAGAAAAGAAATATTTTGCAGAAAGAGGAATGGCGACTAATAGTTCAACCTTAACAGCAAGAGCACATACATTGCAAACAAAAATTGATAGGCTAAAAAAAGTGGCTGTTCAAAAACCAAAGGAACAGAAAAAACTAAATATGGGGTTTGACGAAGAACGTAAATCAAGTAAAGAAGTAATATCTGTTAAGAATTTAAAAGTTACTGCACCTGACGAAAAAGTGATTTTAAATAGTATAGACTTAAGTATTTATGCAAAAGAAAGAGTAGCATTAATTGGGGCAAATGGAAGTGGAAAATCAACCTTTATAAAATCTATTTTAGGTAAACAGGAATTGCCAGTACAAGGAATAATAGAAATAGGACCAAGTGTAAAAATAGGCTATTTGCCACAAATAATCACATTTCCTAAAGAAAACCAAGCTTTATTAGAATATTTTTCATATGCTACAAATTTAGATGAAGAAAGGGCAAGAAAAATATTAGCTACTTTCCAATTTTATCAAGGAGATGTTATAAAAAGGGTTCGGAAAATTATCTGGTGGAGAAAAAATGCGTGTAAAACTTGCAGAACTTTTACAACAAAAAATAAATACACTAATTTTTGATGAACCTACAAACCATATAGATATTCCAACAAAAGAAGTGCTAGAGGAAGCATTAGAAGAATTTGATGGAACACTAATATTTGTAAGCCATGATAGGTATTTTATTAATAAATTTGCAGAAAGAGTAATTGAATTTAAAGCTGGAAAAGTAAAAGCATTTTTGGGAAATTATGATGATTATTCTGCAAGAAAAAAGCAGGAGG
>CAZPKK010000076.1:0-2663 GCA_964587175.1 uncultured Clostridium sp. | reverse complement strand
AAATGAGGCTATCTGCTGCCGTGATGATATTATGATATATTTAATAAAGAAGGGACTTCCACCACATAAAGCATTTAAAATAATGGAAACAGTACGTAAAGGAAAAGCACTAAAAGACCCTGAAAAATGGGCAGAATTTGTAGAGTTAATGAGACAGCATGATGTGCCAGAATGGTATATTAAATCATGTGAAAAAATAAAATACATGTTCCCAAAAGCCCATGCAGCAGCATATGTAACAAATGCTTTTCGTATTGCTTGGTTTAAAGTACATGAGCCAAAAGCATATTACACAGCATATTTTACAATAAGAGCTGATGAATTTGATAGTGATGTTATGTGTTATGGAAAAGAAAAAGTATTAAACAAAATGAAGGAAATTGACTTAGCAGGAAATAGTGCAACAGCAAAGGATAAGAATATGTATGCAATACTAGAACTAGTATTAGAAATGTATGAAAGAGGAATAAAATTCTTGCCAATTGATTTATATAAATCACATGCAACTAAATTCTTAGTAGAAGAAGAGGGAATACGTCCACCACTAAATAGCATACCAGGACTTGGAACAGTTGCAGCAGAAGGAATAGATACTGCAAAACAAGAAGGCAAATTCATGTCAATAGATGATATGAAGATACGTTCAAAAATAGGAAAATCGGTTATAGAGCTTTTGGATAAAGTAGGTTGTTTAAAAGGGATGAGCCAAAGCAATCAAATAAGTTTGTTTGGCTAATTTTCCAAAATGGGGACAGGCGTTATGAAATAAAGGAACGGTCCTTAATAAGTTTTATATTGTTGTAATAGAAAGGTTTATAAAAAAAATTTTATAAACCTTTCTATTACAATGCAAAAACAAAGCAAAGGACTGTCCCTCTCGTCCCATTTATGGAATAATGAAACCGTCACCTTGTTTCACAATTCGACATAATACCTTTAATAAAATAAAAATAACATAAAAAAATAGTTTTCATAAAAAATTTCAAATATTTTTGTGGATAATTCTAAAAATGCAAGTCACTATTTAAAGTTATTCACAGAGTTATCCACATTATCCACATAACCATAAAAATGCAAATGGTAAAAAAAGGCAATAATAATGTAACATAATGTCAAAAAATAATTAAAACATAATAAAAATAAGTTAAAAAGTAGAATAATGTCTGTGTATAACTTTTGGGTGGAAGGTGTATAGAATTAAGTTTCAAATTTATATAGTAAATTTGGAATATATTTCGTAAATTTACTCTTTTATAGTTAGCCCAACATTTATTGTAAAATTCTTGACTTTTGTATGGTATATTGATAAAATTTAAAAGCAAGAAAGGAATGATTATAACATGGGAAAATTGACAATGGACAAGTTAGTAAGTTTATGTAAGAACAGAGGATATGTATATCCTGGTTCTGATATATATGGTGGTTTAGCAAATACATGGGATTATGGACCTTTAGGTGTTGAACTAAAAAATAATGTAAAAAAAGCATGGATGAAAAAATTTGTGCAAGAAAGTAAATATAATGTGGGATTAGATGCTGCGATTTTGATGAATCCTGAGGTGTGGGTTGCTTCAGGTCATGTTGGAAATTTTGCAGATCCTCTAATAGATTGCAAGGAGTGTAAAACAAGGCACAGAGCAGATAAATTAATAGAAGAATGGGCTCATGAACAAGGCAAAGATATGATAGCAGATGGTATGAGTGATGAAGAACTAATCAGCTTTATTAAAGAAAATCATATACCTTGTCCTAATTGTGGAAAAGAAAATTTTACAGATATTCGTAAATTTAATTTGATGTTTAAAACATTTCAAGGTGTTACAGAAGATAATAAAGCTGAGATATATTTAAGACCTGAAACTGCACAAGGTATTTTTGTGAATTTTAAAAATGTAATGCGCACCACGAGAAGGAAAATACCAATGGGTATTGCACAAATTGGTAAAGCTTTTAGAAATGAAATTACTCCTGGAAATTTCATATTTAGAACACGAGAATTTGAACAAATGGAGTTAGAATTTTTTTGTAAGCCTGGAACAGATTTAGAATGGCATAAATATTGGAAAGAATTTTGTAAAAATTGGCTTTTGAGTTTAGGGATGAAAAAGGAAAATATGAGATTAAGGGATCATTCAAAAGAAGAATTATCACATTATAGTAATGCTACAACAGATGTTGAGTTTGCTTTCCCATTTGGATGGGGAGAACTTTGGGGAATAGCTGATAGAACAGATTATGATTTAAAACAACATATGAACCATTCTAAAGAAGATATGACCTACTTAGATACAGAGACAAATGAAAAATATGTACCTTATTGTATTGAACCATCACTAGGATGTGATAGAGTAGCTTTAGCGTTTTTGTGTAATGGATACGAAGAAGAAGAGATTGCTGAAGGTGATGTTAGAACAGTATTGCATTTACATCCAGCTTTAGCACCATATAAGGTAGCAGTGCTTCCTCTTTCTAAAAAATTAAGTGATAAAGCAGAAGAAGTTTATCAAAACTTATCTAAAGATTTTATGTGTGATTATGATGAAGCAGGAAGTATAGGAAAAAGATATAGAAGAGAAGATGAGATAGGAACTCCATACTGTGTCACAATAGATTTTGATACATTAGAAGATAATGCTGTTACAATTAGAGATAGAGATACAATG
>CAZPKK010000075.1:0-2763 GCA_964587175.1 uncultured Clostridium sp. | reverse complement strand
TCTGTTGCACCATCAAATACTGGTGTTGCAACTTTCCAGCCTAGTAGTTTTGCTGCCATTCCTAAGTGAACCTCTAAAACTTGACCTAAGTTCATACGTGAAGGTACACCAAGTGGATTTAAAACTATATCTACTGGAGTACCATCTGGCATAAATGGCATATCTTCTTCTGGTAATATTCTTGAAATAACACCTTTATTACCATGACGTCCAGCCATTTTATCTCCAACTGATATTTTTCTTTTTTGAGCAATATAGCAACGAATTACTTGATTTACACCAGGTCCTAATTCATCAGAATTTTCTCTAGTAAATATCTTTACATCTACTATGGTTCCTGCTTCTCCGTGTGGCACACGAAGTGATGTATCTCTAACTTCTCTTGCTTTTTCACCAAATATTGCACGAAGTAATCTTTCCTCTGCTGTAAGCTCTGTTTCTCCTTTTGGAGTAACTTTACCTACTAATATATCTCCTGGTCTTACTTCTGCACCAATTCTTATAATTCCGTTTTCATCTAAGTCTTTTAATACATCATCACCAACATTTGGTATATCTCTTGTAATTTCTTCTGGTCCTAATTTTGTATCACGACATTCACAATCATATTCTTCAATATGAATTGAAGTATATACATCTTCTTTAACAAGTCTTTCACTAATTAGTACAGCATCCTCATAGTTGTAACCTTCCCAAGTAGTAAATGCAATTAATACATTTCTTCCAAGTGACATTTCACCATTTTGTGTTGAAGGTCCATCTGCTAGTAAGTCTCCTTCTTTTACCTTCTCACCTTTAACTACAACTGGTCTTTGATTAATACATGTACCACCATTAGTTCTCTTGAATTTCCTTAATTTATATGTATCTAGTCCATCCTTATTATTTCTAACAAGAATTTCATCACCAGTTACTTTTTCTACAACACCATCATTTTTAGCTATAACTGTAATTCCAGAATCTCTTGCTGCTCTGTATTCAATACCTGTTCCAACAATTGGTGATTCTGGTATTAAAAGAGGAACAGCTTGACGTTGCATGTTAGCTCCCATAAGTGAACGTTTTGCATCATCATGCTCTACAAATGGTATCATTGCTGCTGCAACAGATACAAGTTGTTTTGGTGAAACGTCTACAAAATCAACTTGTGACTTGTCTACCACTGTAATTTCTTCTTTCATCCTTACTTTTATTCTGTCATTTACAAATTTTCCATTTTTATCTAATGGCTCAGATGCTTGTGCGATTATAAACTTATCCTCTTCATCAGCTGGCATATAAACAACTTCATCTGTTACTTTGCCTGTTTTATGGTCTACTTTTCTATATGGTGTTTCAACAAATCCATATTCATTTATTATTGCAAATGATGAAAGTGCTGAGATAAGCCCAACATTTGGTCCTTCTGGAGATTCTATTGGACATAGTCTACCATAGTGAGTATAGTGTATATCTCTAACTTCGAATCCAGCTCTTTCCCTTGAAAGACCTCCAGGTCCTAATGCTGAGATTCTTCTCTTATGTGTAAGCTCTGAAAGTGGGTTTGTTTGATCCATGAATTGTGATAATTGTGAACTTCCAAAGAATTCTCTTATTGATGATGTAATAGGTTTTGTATTTATTAATGTTTGTGGTGTTACAACATCTAAATCTTGAATTGTCATTCTTTCACGTACAACTCTTTCAAGTCTTGTAAGTCCAATTCTAAATTGATTTTGTAATAATTCTCCAACACATCTAATACGTCTATTTCCTAAATGGTCAATATCATCAATTACTCCTAAGTTATTATCCAAATTTAACAAGTAATTTATTGAAGCTATAATGTCTTCTGTTGTAACATGTCTTGGAACCAACTCTTCATATCTTTCTTTTATAACATCATGAAGTTTTTTCTCTTCTGTTGTATCAATAATTGATTTTAATACATTATAATTTACATATTCTTTTATATGTATGTCGCTCAAATCCACATTTGGCAAATATTTGTGGATATTTACTGTTCCATTTCCTATAACTCTTACTACTTTGTCTTCTATTTTAACATCTACAATATTAATTCCAGAATTTTGAATGTTCTCTGCAATTTCTTCTGAAATTACATTGTCTTTTTCCACAAGAACTTCACCTGTTGTTGGATCCACAATATCTTGGCAAGCAACTTTTCCTGTAATTCTTGTAGCTAAACTTAGCTTTTTATTGAATTTATATCTTCCAACCTTTGCTAAGTCATATCTTCTTGAATCAAAAAATAGTCCATTAAATAAATTTCTAGCAGCATCAACTGTTGGAAGCTCGCCTGGTCTTAATTTTTTATATATTTCGATTAAAGCTTCATCCTGTGTTTTTATTGTATCTTTTTGTATTGTTGATTTTATTTTGTCCTCTTCACCAAATAAATCTATTATTTGCTCATCTGTTTCTACTCCAATAGCACGTAACAAACATGTAACAGGTATTTTTCTTGTTCTATCTACTCTTGCCCAAAACACATCATTTGCATCTGTTTCATATTCTATCCATGCACCTCTTAACGGCATTACAGTTGATGTATAAATTTTCTTTCCTGTTTTATCATAAGCTGAATCATAATAACATCCTGGTGAACGAACTAATTGGCTAACTACAACTCTTTCCGCACCATTAATAATAAAAGTACCACTATCAGTCATAAGAGGAAAATCACCAAGATAAATTTCTTGCTCTTTAATTTCACCTGTCTCACGATTAATAAGTCTTACCTTTACATGCAATCTTGTTGAA
>CAZPKK010000074.1:0-2798 GCA_964587175.1 uncultured Clostridium sp. | reverse complement strand
AATAAAATTTCTATATTTTCACTAAAATTTTATCATAAGAAATTAATAAAAACAAGATTTAGAATCCATACTATTGTCAATATTCAATATCTAAAACTTTTATAGTAAAAATATTTAATTATCAGCAATTATTGACTTTCCAAAATGGATATGATAAAATTTAGACATAAATTAAAAAGGAGAAAAAATTATGACAAATGGCGAAAGAATAAAGTATTTAAGAGAAAAAAATGGATTTACTCAAAAAGATATTGCAACAAGATTAGGAGTAGAGCCTGCAGCAATATCAAAATATGAATTAGATATGAGAGAGCCAAATATAGAAGCAATAAAAAAATTAGCTACAATTTTTAATGTTTCAATAGATTATTTACTTGGAAGAACACCAGATGTTTTTGTAGATGAAACAGATAGAGATACACTTGATATATCTGCTATTAAAGATAAATACAACTTTACAAAAAAGAGAATGGATAAAGTAAAAGAAATCTACAAAAATGATACTACACTAAGCATAGCCATAAACGAATTATGTTGTGGAGTAGGAAAAACTACTTTTGGAGAAACTATAACAAATACTAATATTTCAATGTTAGAAATAGATAATATATTTAATGATTTTGAAAACAGCAAGGATCCTAAGCCACAAATTATAATGAAAGTTAAAGATTTAGAAAATAGTATTATAATTGTTGAGATTGATTCTTTTGATGATGAAGAAATGCCACTTGATGCAACTGATAGAATTGCTTTATATACTACAAAATTATCACAAAAATATAATGTGTTAGGTTTAGGAATGACAATTGATAAAGATGAAAATTGTAAAATTATTGATGCTATATATCAAAAAAATAAGGATACTTATTATGTTCAGTTACATTTGCCTAAAACAGTATTAACCGCAGGAGAGTATATTGATATAATGAGTAGATTATAAAAGAAGGTGAACTTATGAAAGATTTAGAGAATTCAAGGCTTGATAGAAAAAATGTTTTAAATAATAAATATGCTGTAGAAATCTTAGAAAAGGATTTAGATTTTAAAGGATATTTATATAATAGTGAAATATGTTTTTTAAAAGAAGATGTTGTGAAAATTTTTGAAGCTGATGTAAGAACAATAGAAAGAATCATTGAGTCAAATTATGAAGAATTAGTTGAAAATGGATATGAAATACTCAAAGGGAAGAAATTAGAAGATTTTAAAAAAATTTGTTACCGGTCAAAATGCCGGTAACAAAATTAATCAACTTGGAATATTTAGATTTAGAACTATACTTGATATAGCAATGTTACTACAAAATAATGATACAGCAAAGTACATAAGAAATAGGATATTAGACATTGTTATTGATGTTTTAGCTGAAAAAACAGGTGGAAGTACAAAATATATAAATCAAAAAGATCCTGATTTTCTTCCGATTGCTGTGGGAGAAATACAAAACAGAAAGAAATTTACTGATGCATTAAGAGATTTTGTAGATGTAGGAAACTATAAATATGGATATTTCACAAATTTAATTTATGAATGTTTATTTAAAGAAAATGCACAAGAATACAAAAACATTTTAAAATTAGACAAAAAGAATACAGTAAGAGCCACTCTTTATTCAGAAGTATTAGTTGAAATATCATCATATGAAGCAGGAATAGCATACGAAATCGAACAAAAATTTAATACAGATAAAGTAAAATTATCAAAAGAAGATGTGGAAAAAATTATTTACGATATGTTTAATCACCCAAAAGAGCAACCAAGAATACAAAATATAAGAACAAAAATGGCAAGTAGAGATTTAAACTTTAGAGATGCTTTGCATAAAAAGCTAGAAAATTATATAAAAGAAGTTCCTACGGAGGAATATGACAAATTCTTAAATGATCAAATAAAAATTATTGCCGAAGAATTAGAAGAAAATAAAGATGTTTTTGAAAGGTTAAAGGATAAATGATGGAAGAAGTCTTGAAAATACAATATTTTGAAATTGAATATGTTGAAAAAATACATGATGAGCAAATAATTAATAATGGAAAAAATGGACTTGTTGGTTATAAGGATAAAGGACAGTTAGAAAGTGTCCTATTCAACATACAAAATGATTTATATTATCCAACTTTTATAGATAAATTAACCCATTTAATATTTTGTTTAGTAAAATTTCATATTTTTAATGATGGAAATAAACGAACTGCGATTGCTTGTTCATCATATTTTCTTCAAATAAATCGGATATGATTATATTATTGGAACATTCATAAGGGAAATGGAAAATGTCTGCATTTGGCTGGCAGAAAATAAGTTTGATAAAACATTTTTAAAGAGAATAGTTACAGATATAATAGAAAATACGGAGATTACAGCAGAAACAAAATTAGAGTTGATTGATATATTATCTAAGAATTAAAAGAGGAGAAGGTATGACTAGTATAGAATTTATTTTAAACACTAAAGATTATTTACAGAATTTTTCTACACGATATACATATAATTCAAATGCTATTGAAGGAAGTACACTTACCTATGCTGAAACATATGCTATTCTTTACAACGACAATAGCTTTAAAATCGAAGGAAAAGAGCCAAGAGAAATATATGAGGCTATAAATCATAAAAAAGCTTTAGAATTAGTTTTTAAGAATTTACAAAATAATGAAGAATTTGATGAAAGATTTATAAAAAAATTAAATGAAACATTGAATAATAAATATTATCAGATACCACAAGAATTATTTGTTAATAGATTATATAAAGAAAAATGAATTAAGTTATATAAAAGAGTTTGATAGAATAAAAGA
>CAZPKK010000073.1:0-3161 GCA_964587175.1 uncultured Clostridium sp. | reverse complement strand
ACGTATAGAGCAGGCATAGTTCTGCAGTTTTCTTGCATTTCCTGTCTTTGTATCTTTCATCTCTTCTATCAGTTTTTCACTCTGCTCATCCCGGGGTACAACAAACGATACCGTTCTTGAATCAATCAATTCAAACTTGTCCGCATATTTTTTAAATGGAATTGACCAGATATCCGAACATTCCTGATGGATCGCATTTTTCTGTATCTCCTCCTTTTTCATAAAGAACAGCCTTGAATAATACTCAGAGATGCAATGAACATCTGAAATATCTTTGTATTTCTCCAATAATCCTTTGGTAAGGTTCGATTTTTCATCTGATGCTGCCTGTTTTGTTTCCTCTTCCAGATCGAAAACATATACGTCCGCTGTTTTTCTTTTCCCTTCTCGGTTGCATCGTCCTCCGGCCTGAAGGATACTGTCCAGACCCGCTCTTTCCCTGAAAACGGTATAAACATCCAGATCAACCCCTGCCTCAATCAGTGATGTGGAAATAATCGTAATCTTTCTATCTTCCGGGACATTCTTAAATTCCGGGTAATCGGTTTCTAACTGTATTAACTCTTTTCGTATTTCTTTCAATACTCTTTTCCTGTCAAAAGACGTCATATAAGTGGACAAATGATATTTTTTCCCTCTGCATTCCTCATATAAAGTCCGGGCAGTTAATTTCCTATTCACAACAATAAGCGAGGAGGGACACTCAAAACTTCTGGATAATAATTCCGACGATGTTACTTCTCCCAAATAACTGTATCTGCACTTCTGGAATTTTACAAACGAAGAAGTATTCTGGATAAGATTGCTGATCTGGCTGTCCGGAAGTGCATATTCCCTTATGAGCTTTTCGAAATCCGGCATGGTCGCTGTCAGAAAGACCGCCTCACTGTGTAAATATCTTGTTATGTATGCAATGGCCTGAAGACACGGCTGCAAGTATTCCTGCGGCATCAGATGAGCTTCATCAAAAATCAGGATACTATCTGACATATTATGCATTTTGCGAAGTTTTCCCCGTTTATTTGCATAAACGGATTCAAAAAACTGGACTGCCGTCGTGATAATAAATGGCGCATCCCAGTTTTCCGCTGCGGTTCTTGCAGCCTCACGATAATCTTCACTTCCATTTGCATCATCTTCATAAGAAAACGTTGACTGGTGTCTCAAAATTTCCATATCCTCTGAAAACAATTTTTCAAACACTTCTGCTGTTTGCTCGATAATACTGTTATATGGAATAATATAAATAATACGCTTCTTTTTCTTTGTAATCGCTCTCTCTAATGCGATTTTAACGCTGGCCAATGTTTTTCCGCTTCCTGTAGGCATATTTAATAAATAAATTTCCGCATCCTGTGAAATGTTCTGAAATGCTTGTTTTTGCAAAAGACTTCTTGTTTTCTGCAATTCCGTTTTACAGACAAATGCCGACAGCTCTTTATCTACAATACCAAGACAAGACTGGAAATCCGCTTTTAATTTTCGCGGTAATTCCCTTTTTTTACAAAAATCCGCTGTATCAATGGAATCCGCATCAACAAGACAGGAGAATGCATATCTGGTAAGAAAGGCAAATTTATCAATCAGCTTTTCCATATCATTATTACAATCTTTCAAAAGATAAAGGAGCCAGTTCTTTTCATTTAATTCCGGCAGAAACAGTTCACTTTTATATTCACTATAGTCCTCAAACTGTCTCTTCATCCTCCCATACAGCGTCGGCATATCGCTACTGTCATTTGCAAATCCTCCATCCGGTATCCCGGAATGATGTCCTGCAATACAATATTCCATCATCAGCGCCATAGGGCCAGTTGTGTAATTCTCACAGGTAGCCAAAGCTCCACAGGTAGAATGCTCTACCCGGATATTGGCACCACTGATCCTTTTCGTAAAAGATTCCTGGTATTTCCCGACATCATGAAGCAATCCAATTGCAAATAAAAAGTCTTTAAATTCAGGAATAGAAAATTTCTTGCATAACTCAGCTGTATTCTCACAGTGAACTTTTACTGTCTGTATTGAACCTGTATACTCATTTATGTGAGCTATATATTTTTCCAATAACTATCTTCTCCTCAATTAAAAAAGTATATATAACACTCCACTTTACTGTATATTAATTATACTATTATATTATACCATTTACTACACAATTTTTGATATCACAGGACAAAACCATCCCAAACGAGCCAAGAGGCGAGTGCTAATTTTGAAAATCCAACTAAATCTTTTATCTATTTTTATAAAAACATCAATTCATTTGAATCACTGTAAGTTTCTTGATTTCCATAATATAATAAGTTATTGTCCATCTATTAATCATATATCACCTCGTCCATCACGATTTCCTCTGCCATATTGAATATATTATTTATCTCACCTTTTTTGCTCCGGCAGTCCCGGAATCTGGATAATGATAACATTCTTTCCCTATATAATTTAATATTCCTATTAATGACATTCCCTTCTTTATTCTCCATAACCTTGCAATGTTTCTATTATAAATCTCACTCCAAAATACGCCCCCCTTGCCTGAACATTTCATTAGATGTATGGTTTTATAAATCCCATAATGGACAGCAGTTCTGCCCACTAAAAATCAGCTAAAAATAGCGATTTTCAAAAAATTTAAAAGCCTGTAACCATTGCAATTACAGGCTTTGTGGCGGAGAAGGTGGGATTCGAACCCACGTGCCCTTGCGGACAACCGCATTTCGAGTGCGGCTCGTTATGACCACTTCGATACTTCTCCGCATC
Organism: uncultured Clostridium sp.; assembly: GCA_964587175.1. GTDB lineage: Bacteria > Bacillota > Clostridia > TANB77 > CAG-508 > CALXVA01. The sequence goes on along the minus strand of CAZPKK010000073.1, from coordinate 401 downwards.
ATTATTCATTATGTATTACGGTTTATTAGTATACATTAAAATCGGCGTTCACGCAAGATATTAAATCTTCGAAATCATGCTAAAACACAAAAGTTTTTCGTCTGCTTCAACTCACATCTTATGCGTACGTATCGCTACCTTCATCCATCTCATCGGAGCGAAACGTATCCCGTCCTGGATCTGCTCTTCTCCCGTTGCCTCAAAGCCGAGTTTTCTATATATCGGCACAGCGTAAGACGAAGAATTAACGGTTAAAGTGACTTTCTGTTTTCATCACATCTATAACACCCTTTATCTCATCCTCCTCATATGCCCCGAAATATTCCAGCGATCGGGCTGTTTCCTTATTATCTATAAAATCAACGAAGGATTTTATGCCTTCGTGAGAGTAATTAGGCGCA
>CAZPKK010000072.1:0-3556 GCA_964587175.1 uncultured Clostridium sp. | reverse complement strand
ACTAATTTATTAAAACAAAATAGAAAAATATGATATAATTTCAATAGCCATTTTATACTATCTTTTTAACCTAACTATTTACAGAATAAGGAAATGATGGTATAATGTAAGTTAGTTAAGTCATCAATTCTAGCAGAATGAATAGGTCTTATCTAACTAATTACCAATTAATAATAAAACTGTGGCAAAATTATTAAATATTAAGGTTTATAGGTAAAACCTTATTAAAAACCTAAATATATTATACAAGGAATGAAAAGAATATGAATAATAATACAAAATTAGAAGTGGCAGTTGAGATACTGGCAGCAACAATAGCTATGTATTCAAGGAAAGGATACGATGTAGATAGTAAAGAAATACAAAATCTTATGAAAGAAAGAGATGAGATGTATAAAGGTAATACAGAAATTATTGATAAGATAATTAATATATATGGTGAAAATGTAAGAAAAGAATATTTAGAGTAGGAGTGAATTTTATGAAGCAAAAAGAAGAAATAACTTTAAACGAATTATTAAAAAAATACAAACTTTCAGAAGAAGAACATAAAAAAATAGGTAATATTATAAATGAAAATATGCTATATGGAAAAATATCACCTAAGCAACCCTTTGCAATTATAGATATAGGACCTCCAGGTTCAGGAAAAACAGGGCTGAATGGTTATGCTGTTAAACAGTTTCAAAAAAATGGGATTGTAGTTGTTAACAATGACGAACTAAGACCATATCATCCTAAATCTAGTGAAATTGCAAAACTCTATCCAGAATACTATAATAAAATAACAAATGAAGATAGTAAATTTTGGACTGATGATTTAGTTGAGAAAGCAATAGACGCTAAAGTAAATGTTCTATATGAGGGGACAGGCAGGAAGATAGAGATTTTTAAAAAAATGATAGCTAAGCTGGAAGGTTATAAAATAATTATAAGAGCAATGGCAGTAAATGAACTAAACTGTTTAATGTCTATAGTTGAAAGATATGAAGGACAAGTAGAGAAAAAAGGCTGGGGAAGAATTGTATCAGCAAATACTTTTTATAAGGCTTATGATGAAGAAATGTTGGATACAATAGATACATTAGAAAGAACTGGAATGGCAGATTTGTTTGAAGTATATATGAGGGGAGAGAAACCATCGGAGCCTGTAAAAATATATAGCAGTATTTATAAGGAATTTATAGATGCAAAATCTGCAATAATTTATGGAAGAGAGAAAGATAGAAAGCAAGCAGAAAGGTATTTTAAAAATAGCTTTAATGTAAACAAATTTAGGCTTAAGGAACTTCCAGAAGTTAAGGAAATATTAGAAAAAATAGAAACTTTGTATCAAGAAAAAAAAATAGAATTAGAAATATAACAAATTAAAGGAGAGGCAATTGTGAAACAAGAGGAAACAATAGGATATGTAACTAGAAGAGTGGAAAAATCTTCTACAGATTTTGAAAAAACGAATACAGATTTAAAAAGAAAATATTTGTTATGGAATATAGAAGCCTTTAATATTATTGCTTCAAAAATAACAGGATATAAAGGTTCATTTGGAACAGGATATCCTTTTTACTGTTTGGATGACAATATGAAAGGAACATTGCCTATAATTGAGGAACAAATTAGATATAATAGGCAACTTGTTAAAGATGGGATACAATTTCAAACGTCTATATGGAAATGTAAATCTTGCCTAACAGAAAGGTATGATACAATGCCAGATTTAAAGATAATATGCAAGCCTTGTCCTAATATGGCAGATACACTTAAACCAAGAAAATTTATAAATAGATTACCAGACATAGATATGTGGGTTATTTGTGAAGATGGAAAAGTAGAAAGAACAGAAACGGAAATGACAGAGTTATTACAAAGTATAGGAATGTGTCCATCTGACACAAATCCTATTGTAACAATGAAAGATGTAGAAAACATTGTAACTAATTTAAAAAATGGGGAATTTCCATCAGCATTTCTTCCGATAGATGCACATATAATAGAATATTCTAAAATAAAAGAATTGATAGAGCAGGTTCCTGATGAATTAGATAATTCTAAAAAATACGGAGCAATCCCATATTTACCTATTCACCCAAAATCATATAGGAAGGAATGGCAATATGATGATGAAGCGTATAACTATATTTATGATTATCTCTCTGCTTTTACACCATTTAATTTTCCAAATAATCTTCAAAAAACATTAGATACAAGTAGGCATAGAGTTGCATTAGAACATACTCCAGAAGAATTATTTTCATTTCTTTTAGATAGTGCAACAAAACCTAATTTTAGAAGGTTTCAATCCATCGAGTTGGAAAAGTGTTTTATGTCAAAGGTTGCAAAGTGGAAAGAAATACGAATATCAGAGGGAAATGGGACAGATTCTCAAGGACATAAAAATGATACCACAAATAAGGAAGAGAGGTAGAAAAATGGAAAAGAAAATTGATTTACATATTCATACAACTGTATCAGATGGCTTTTTAAATCCAAAAGAAGTAATAGATGAAGCAGTTAAAAATGGTGTTTCTGCTATAGCCATAGCAGACCATGATACTATAGAAGCATATAATGATGAATTATTTGCTTATGCAAAATCTAAAAATGTAGAACTAATAAATGCAGTAGAAATATCAACAAAAGGAAAAAAAGCAGGAATTCACGTGCTAGGGTATAAATTTAATCTAAATGATAACAAGTTTAAGGAAAAATTATGTAAAATAAGAAATACAAGGCATGATTATTTGCATAAAGTTGCTAATAAATTAAATAAATTGGGATATGTATTAAATGTAGAAGAATTAGACAAAATAGAAGCTGTTACTAAAGCACATATTGCTTTAGACATTGTAAATAATGAAAAGAACAAAGAAGAACTTATAAGAGTTTTTGGTCATATACCAAGCAAAGGTGAATTTATAGAAACGATAATGAATGAAAATTGCCCAGCATATGTAAAAAAAGAAACTGTAACTCCAAAAGAAGCTGCTCAAATTATTAGAGAAGCTAATGGAAAAGTTGTTCTAGCACATCCAGTTGCATATGTTCATGAAGATAATCTTACAGATGAAGATATTTTGGAAATAGTAAAAGATATGAAGCCAGATGGTTTAGAAGCAAATTATTTATATGTAGATAGAAATAATAAAATATTTGATGAAAGTAAAAAATGGCAAAAATTTGCAAAGGAGAATAACTTATTTGTTACAATAGGATCAGATTTTCACAACAAAGATGGAATTAGACCAGAAATAGGTTTTGTTAATACAAATTTTGAATTATCAGAAACGGAAATAAATGAAATTCTAAAAAAGATACTTGAATAAAAGTATTATGCTCATCCATATTATTCAGGAGAACGATATAACAACACAAAAGAAAGATATCTTTATACATTGTTATATTTTATTATATAATTTGACAGAATGTTATGAATTTTGATTTTACACTAATTAAGATAAAATAGAAAAAATATAATATAATTTCAATAAATCTATGAAAGTAAGGAGATTATATAATATGATTAATATAAATATTGTTTGTGTGGGAAAAATAAAAG
>CAZPKK010000071.1:0-3641 GCA_964587175.1 uncultured Clostridium sp. | reverse complement strand
GCTTCTTTTATTATTTCATCGGCTTCATTTTGAGCCTCAACTAATATTCTTTGTCTTTCTTCTTTTATCCATTTTGCTTGTTTTAATTCATCTGGTAATTTTAATCTAATTTCTTTTACAATATCCAAAATTTCTTCTCTATTTACTATAGATTTTCCAGAAAAAGGTATACTCCTGCTTTTATCTAACATGTCCTCCAATGTTTCTAGTAAAGTAAAAATTTCCATAAAATATTTCATTCCTTTCTTAAAGTAGACTTCTTATTAGAAAACAAATAATTTTAATAATGTAAAATATAATTATTTTCTACCTTAGTAACTCTGTTTTAAGAAAATCAAATGTACTCTTCCATATTTTCTTAAATCAAACACTTCTACTTGTAATTTTTCTAATTCCTTTAAATCTCTTTCTTTCTCGTCTGTTTCTATGATTATTATTCCATCTTTCTCTAGTAAATCAAGCAAAAGAATATTTTTTGTTGCTTCAACACCTATATCTGCTTTATATGGTGGATCTAAAAATATAATATTAAATTTAATTTCTCTTCTGCTATATTCTCTTAGTGCTTTTTTATAATCTTGCTCTAACATTTCTGATTTATCCAAGCATCTTGTCTTTTTTAGATTTTGCCTAACAATTTTAGAAGCCTCCCTTGATTTCTCGCAGAAATATGCTTTTTTAGCACCTCGACTTATAAATTCTATTCCAATAGCTCCACTTCCTGCAAACAAATCTAAAATAATACTATCTTCTATTTTAGGTTGTATTATGTTGAATAAAGCTTCTTTTACTCTGTCAAGTGTTGGCCTTGTAGAAATACTATCTATAGAAGCCAGTTTCGTTCCTCTAGCCATTCCACTAATTACTCTCATAGCCACCTCTATACTTTATTACATATATTTTATCGATTATTTTTCGTATGTCAATATAATTAACACAATTGTAATATTTATTTAACACTTTTGTAACACTGTTATACTTTTGTAATATTTCTGATAGTATTATACAATAAATTTTGATTGTTGTAAATAGCGCACATTCAGCAAAGAAAACTAATAAATGGCAGGTTTAAAACCTGCCATTTATTAGTTAATACTATTTATTTTATTCTTTATTTACTTCTTTTAATAATTCTAATTGAGATATTAAAAGAGATTCCATTTTTGCTTTATATACATCAAATTGTTTCTTTATATCTTCCAATTCTTTTGTTTTTATTACTACTTGTTGTTCTATCTCTGCTAATTGCTGTTTTGCTGTACCTTGTGCCTCTTTTATAATTTGATCTGCTTGTTGCTGTGCAACTTTCTTTATTTCATCAGCTGTCCCCTGAGCCATCACTAAAGTATTTTGAAGTGTTGATTCTAAGTTTTTATATTTTACAAGACTTTCTTCTAATTCTTCAATTTTGTTTTTATTATCATTAGATTCTTTATATAGTTTTTCATAGTCTAGTGTTAATTCATCTAGAAAATTATCAACTTCTTCTACACTATAGCCATTCATCATTTGTTTTGCAAATTTCTTATTTTCTATATCCAATGGTGTATACATATTTTTCCTCCTAAACTTTTTATATAACTATATTAATTATTATTTGAATTATTTCTTAACCATGAAACTGATAACTTGTTTTTTATTTCTTCTCTTGCCATATCTGTTGTTATATCATAATTATATGGTGCAACTAAGAATATTGAGTTTGATACTTTTTGTAAGTTTCCATCTAATGCATGAACAGCACCACTTACAACATCAACTATTCTCCTAGCTATGTCTTTGTTTACATATTCTAGGTTAACTATAATTGACTTTTTCTCTTTTAATAAATTACAAATATATTCAGATTGTTCAAAAGTTGTTGGCTGACTTATAACCATTTTCACTTGTTGTGTTTGTGGCATATTAACAACTTTACTGTTCTTTCTGCCCCAAATTCTTCTATCTTCTTCCTCTTCTTCTTCATTTTCTATATCTTCATTTTTTTCATAATCTAATTCTTCATTTTCTTCTTCTTCTCTTTCTGGTAATCTTAACATTCCCCATACCTTCTCCATTATAGCTCCTGACATTTTAATAACCTCCTATAAAAAAATTCGTCATTGGTTTCTACTGCTATATAGTATCTATCATTTTTTCGATAATGTCAATACTTTTTTTATCTTTGTAATATTCTTTTAATATAATTGTAATATTTTTGTAATATTTTTTAGTCATTTATTAATATTTCATCATAGATTGTAATATTGGGCATGCTCCTTATTTCTGACGTTGTATATCCAAGTTCTGTTAATTCCTCAGTAGAATAGTTTGTTACTATTGAATATTTTTCATTAGATCTTAGTATTTTTACTAAAATCTTATCTTCATATCCTACTCTTGTTCTAGTTACATATGAAACTGTATTTCCATTTTGTTCCTCTTCTAGTATTGCAGAATTTGGCACTCGAAGTCCAGATTCACTCCACCAAATTACATTAAATGAAATTTTTCTATAACTAATTAATTCTTCTACACCTTCTTTTATTTTAAAAGTTAAAATAAAATCATCATCTTCTGCAGTTTTATATTCTATTGTTGCATCTACTTCTTTACCGCTAGGAAGACTTAATGTTACTTCATCCCCCACTTCTGCATCTTTTGCATATTCAGAATCCATCACACTTACAATATAACAAGTATAATTATCTACGATTTTTCCACTTTCACTACTAGTAGGTATTATTTGTCCTGTTTTTAAATTTAAGTTTTCTAAAAATTCTTTAGTATATTTACTAAAATCGTCTGTTGTCAAAATTTCCTCATATCCATCTACTCTATAAGAAACCACTCCGCTTTTTGTAGCAGTTAAATATTCAGCGCCAGAATTTAATTCATTTTCATATTCACTTCTCTCATCTATTAATTTGCTTAGATAAGAACCTGATGGGCTTAATTCTCCAGCTATTTGAGCTTTCTTTGTCATATTACTACTTATAGTTTGCTTTGCATCTTGTATGTTTGTCAAACTACTCTCATTATATACTCCTTCAATAATAGAGTCTATCTGGCTCTCCAGTGCTTTCATATCAGAAGAAGATAAAATGTTCTCTTCTTCTGCCATAGCTTCGTCTATTTCCTCATCTAATTCTTGTATTTTTTGAATTAAGTTTTCTTCGTTATTAGAATAATATCTAAAAATCGCCTCTCCTTTTGCTACTTTTTCGCCCTCTGTTTTTATTTGCTCTATTCCATTTTTATAATTATCTCCAATTAGCACTGTTTCATCTCTAATAATATATCCCACTACTGTTTCTTGTTCTTCAATCTGGCCCATTTCTACATATACTGTGTCTGTTGGATTTTTTATTAAACTTACAACTAAATATACTACATAAATAAGTAAGCATAATATAACTATAAAAAGAAATTTCTTTTTATACTTATTTAAGAATTTTTTGAACTTTTTCTTTCCTTTTTTCTTTTTATCCTGTACTTCAGTTCTTTTTTCCACCATATTCCTCCAAAATAATCTTTATATTATTTTGCACATCATCTAGTCCGGTCAAGCCATATGATGTTTTTATATTTTCTAAACCATGTTAATTGTCTTTTTGCATATCTTCTTGTTTCCATTTTTATTTTTTCTATCATTTCTTCTT
>CAZPKK010000070.1:0-3729 GCA_964587175.1 uncultured Clostridium sp. | reverse complement strand
GGAAGTAACCATGTGTTGCTCCACAAGTAATAATTTCTAAAACTCCAATATCTTGAAAATGTTTAAAACCTTGGATTAAATTACATTTATATACATCTCTAAAAACATGTAAATCATTTGTATATCTTTCTAGATAGTATTTTGATAGCTCATTAAGTCTTGCATCATATTTAGTTCTAACTACTTCTTTTTCTGCAAGTTCGATATGTTTTTTTAAATATTTTATATATCTTTGCTGAAGTAATTTGTTATCCAACATATTAAGAAGAGGAGGAGTAAGTGACATAGTAATTCTAAAATCAACTTTTTCCTCCTCTAATTTTTTGAAATTTAAAAGAAGTGGTATATATGTTTCGGATATGGCTTCATAAAGCCATTGCTCTTCTAAATAATTTTCGCTTTCAGGATGATGAATAAATGGCAGATGTGCATGAAGCACAAAACTTACATATCCTTTTTCTTTTGTCATGTTTTTCAGACCTTTCTTATTTTATTTAAAAGTAGAACTGCTAGAAGAGGATAGATTCAATTTTAAAGTTGAATTTGACTCTTCATCTATTTCATCTTTATACATTTTTGCATATAATTCATAAATATCATACACTTTGCCAATATTTTTAATAAATGATATAGAAGATATTTCTCTTTCTTCCATAAAATTATTTTTTATATTTTTAAAGAATACAGATTTGCCAAGCTTGTCAAATAAAATACGATTATTTGGAGTTTCCATATCATTAGAGGTAGAAATATAAACATAATCATCTATATTACTGTTATAATATATAGGCCTTCTACCTAATTCAACCGAATAATCGCAATCAGTGTCGTTTACATGTAAATACCAACTATTTGCAAAATCATTGATTTCTACTTCAAAAGTATAATTTCTGGTTTTATTATGTATAATGAGAATTGGTTTTGTTTTATAAAAAAAGTCTTCACCATATTTTTCAATATAAGAATTTCTATCTGCATCTGAAATATCCCAGTAAATAAAAAGCATTGTAGGTGTTTGAGCTAATATTTTTACAACTGTTTCGTTATAGCGATATGGTAAATCATAATATTCTACATCTACAATAGCAGATTTTGTAGGAGTTTTTTTAGCTATTTTATTTGAAGTTGCTTTAGTCTTTTTATCTGCTGTTTTAGTTGTTTTAGTAGAAGTTGATTTTCTAGTAGTAGATTTTTTAGCCTCTTTATCCGTATCTGATTTTACTTTTTGAGTAGTTATTTTTGTAGAAACAGTTTTAGATACTTTAGTAGAAGTGCTTTTAGAACTACTAGATTTACTTGATTTAGAATTACTACTTTTATTATCAGATAGTTTTTCTGACAGGTCTTTCTTTTTTTCTACAACATTAATATTTGTTTTTAGTTCCTCATTTGATTTTCTTGGCATTTTTTCCTCCGTAAATAAATTATTCTACAATATAATATATCAAAAGACAAATAAATTCAAGGGTAAAACAAAGAAAAATAAAAAAAATATTGCATAAAATAAAAAAATATGGTAACATATATAACATAATGCAAAGATAAAGAGGAGTAAGTCTAAAATTTCTATAAAGAGAATAGAAGTGATGCGCTGAGAGCTTCTAGTAGAAACTAGGCCGAAGGTAGCTTTGGAGCAGATATGGCGAAATAATAGTAGCTATGTACGTGTAACTTGCGTTAAAAGTTTAGAGATACAATTGAAATTTTTAATATTTGTTTTAATAAATTTTGAAAAACAAATATTAAATGTATATAAATTGTAAATTAAGGTGGTACCGTGAGTTAACAGCTTGCCCTTATATAGGGTAAGCTGTTTTTGTATAGTAGATTGTCTACTAATATTAGACAGCTAAAAAATATTTAAATAAAAAAGAAAGGAGAATGTAGTATGCTAGATAAGAAATATAATGCATCAGAAAAAGAACAAAAATGGATAGATTATTGGAGGGAAAATAAAATATATGAATTTAAGAGAAATGGTAAAGAAGTATATTCCATAGATACTCCACCACCAACAGTTAATGGCAAAATTCACATAGGACATATTTTCTCATATACTCAAACAGAAATGTTAGCGAGATATAAAAGACTAAGAGGATATAATATATTTTATCCTTTTGGTTTTGATGACAATGGATTACCCAGTGAAAGATTAGTAGAAAAAGAACAAGGGAAAAGAGCACATGAAATAGGTAGAGAAGAATTTTCAAAATTGTGTTATGAAACAACAAATAAATACGAGGCAGACTTCCAAGAATTATTTACTAGAATGGGTGTGAGTACAGATTGGGATATGCACTATAAAACAGTAGCACCTTCTACTATAAAAATAAGCCAAGCATCATTTTTAGATTTAGTAGAAAAAGGACATTGCTATCATAAAGAAAGTCCAGCATTATGGTGTAATGAATGTTTAACATCAATAGCACAAGCTGAATTAGAAACAAAAACAATAAAAACTACTTTTAATTATATAAATTTTAAAACTGTAGAAGACAACGAAGAATTTACTATAGCTACAACTAGACCAGAATTACTACCTGCAATAGTTAGTGTGTTTGTTAATCCTAATGATGAAAAACGTAAACATTTAATAGGAAAAACTGCATATATTCCTGTAATTGATGTAGAAGTACCTATAATAGCAGATGAAAAAGTTGCAATGGATAAAGGAACAGGAATAGTTATGTGTTGTACTTTTGGAGATCAAACAGACATTGAATGGTGGAAAAAATATAATTTACCACTAAAATATATATTCACAAGCAATGGAAAAATAATTGATGAAGTTCCAAGATATGGAGGATTAAAAATTAAAGAGGCTAGACAACAAATTATAGAAGACTTAAAAGAAGGTGGATATATAATAAAAATAGAAGAGCTAGAACATGAAGTACAAACACATGAAAGATGTGGTAGAGAAGTTGAATATACAGTAATGAAACAATGGTTTATTGATCTTATGAACCATAAAGAAGACTTTATAAAAATAGGAAATGAAATAAAATGGCATCCATCTTATATGCATGCTAGATATGATGAATGGGTGAATAATGTGGCTTGGGACTGGTGTATTTCAAGACAAAGATATTTTGGAGTTCCTTTTCCTGTATGGTATTGTAAAGAATGTGGAGAGCCAATATTTGCAAATAAAGAAGATTTACCAGTAAATCCTTTAGTTGATTCTCCAAGATGTGATAAATGTCATAAATGTGGCTCTACAGAATTTATACCAGATAAAGATATAATGGATACATGGGCAACATCTTCTGTAACTCCGCTTATTAATATGAGATATGGAGAAAAAGAAAATTATGAAGATATTTTAAAACCTATGAGTTTAAGAACAAATGCAAGTGAAATTATTAGAACATGGGATTTCTACACAATAGTTAAGAGTTTTTACCATTTTGAACAAAGACCTTGGAATAATGTAATGATTTCTGGATTTGTAATGGCAAATAAAGGTGAAAAGATAAGTAAGAGCAAAGGAAATAGTAAGCATGAACCAATGGATTTAATAAATCAATATTCGGCAGATGTAATAAGATATTGGGCTGGAACAGGCAGACTAGGTACAGATATTGTATTTAGTGAAGAAACATTACTTCGTGGTAAAAAATTAATAAATAAAATTTGGAATGTATCTAAATTTATAGAAATGCACTTAACAGATTATGAAGATAAAGAATTTAATGATTTTGAATATATTGATAAATGGATATTAGG
>CAZPKK010000069.1:0-3760 GCA_964587175.1 uncultured Clostridium sp. | reverse complement strand
TTCCGATTGTTATTCCATATCCTCTCTCCAATGGTTCACATACAAATTTTGCATAGTTACTATCATCGTCAATCTCTAAGCATTTAATATTTGGTCTTTCAAATTCTATCATTTTTACCTCCTTAACTAGATGTTAGATTTTAGAAGTTGGAGTTTTTCCTTCTATTTTCTAATAATCTAATTTCTAATTTCTAATTTTCTGTCTCTAACTTCTAGCTATTATTTAGAGTAAAGCTCTACTATTAAGTGTTCTTCTACTGGTAAATCAACATCTTCTCTAGATGCTAATCTTACAACTTTACCGCTTAATTTTTCAGCATCTTTTTCTAGCCATGCTGGAACTGGTCTTGCTGCATTTTCTTCAATATTTGCTTGTATAGCTTTGTTGTCCTTTCTAATCTCTCTTACAGAGATTACATCTCCTGCTTTTACTAAATATGATGGTATATCAACTTTGCGTCCATTTACTTCAAAAGCACCATGTGTTACAAGCATTCTTGCTTGTGCTCTTGAACTTCCATATCCTAGTCTATATACTACATTATCTAATCTACTTTCTAATAATTGAAGTAATACTTCACCTGTAACGCCTTTTGTATTTGAAGCCATTTCAAAGTATTTTCTAAATTGTTTTTCGCTTACTCCATAATAAGCTTTTGTTTTTTGCTTTTCTCTTAACTGTGTACCATATTCAGAAAGCTTTTTCTTCTTTTGACCATTTTGTCCTGGAGCATAATTTCTTCTTGATATGCTACATTTGTCTGTATAACATCTTGAACCTTTTAGAAACAATTTTTGTCCTTCTCTACGGCAAATACGGCATTGTTCATCTTTATATCTTGCCATTTGGCCCATTCCTCCTTACTTTTATTTTTTATTATATAATTTTGTATTACTATTAAATCTCTTGTTAGAATATCATACAGATTCTAACTTCTAATCTATACTCTACGTCTTTTTGGTGGTCTACAACCATTATGTGGTATTGGAGTTACATCTTTAATACTACTAATCTCTAATCCAGCTGATTGTAATGACCTAATAGCTGCTTCACGTCCAGAGCCTGGTCCTTTAACATAAACTTCAACTGATTTTAGTCCATGTTCCATTGCTGCCTTAGCTGCTGTTGTTGCTGCTTCTCCAGCTGCAAATGGTGTACTTTTTCTTGAACCTTTAAATCCAAGTTCTCCGGCACTTGCCCAAGATATTGCATTACCTTGAGTATCGCTTATTGTAACTATTGTATTATTAAAACTAGAATGAATATGAGCCATTCCTTTTTCGATATTTTTTCTGTCTCTTCTTCTAGTTACTTTTTTTGTTACATTCTTAGCCATTTTTTATTTATCCTCCTTCTTGAATTATTTACTACTAAGCACTATTTTCTTTTGTTCTAAAAAATAAACTTTCATTATTTTTTCAAAATCATTTTTCATTTATTTTACCAAATTCGAATTAATCAATTTACTATTTCTTCTAAGTCTAAAACAAATCAAAAACGAGTAATGCTAGGAAAGCTAGCTAAAATTTTTGAGATTGTACTTTTGTACATTGAGAAAATTTTATGCGACGCTTGACAACGCAGTACGAAGTTTTTCATTTGTTTTATAATTTGAATTTACTTCTTGCTTTTACTAACCAACTTCCTAGGACCCTTTCTAGTACGAGCATTAGTTTTTGTTCTTTGTCCTCTAACTGGTAAGCCTCTTCTATGTCTTATACCTCTATAGCATCCTATTTCTGTTAGTCTTTTAATATTTAAAGCAACTTCCCTACGTAAGTCTCCTTCTACTTTATAACCTTCCAAAGCTTTTCTAATTGCTTGTACTTGGTCATCTGTTAAATCTTTAACTCTTGTATCAGGATTTACATTTGCTTCTTTTAATATTTTTTGTGAGCTTGTTAGTCCTATTCCATATATGTATGTTAAACCAATCTCAACTCTTTTTTCTCTAGGTAAATCAACTCCTGCTAAACGAGCCATTTTTTCTTAGCACCTCCACTGTTTTTATTTTCTATAAATATTAGGCTGTGCGTATTGCAAAGCAAAACACACGTGTGGCAAAAAGCCACTTTGTTGTTTGGACTCTATTAAAGGTGAAATGCATTGGTTTTTACCAATCTTTAATATGTTTTCAAACATTATATAAAACACAAATCAGATATATAACTATTGAACTACCTCATTAATACATGAAATCCGGTGACAGATTAAAATCTATCACCAGCGTTTTACTGGTTCTTTAGTTACAGCCGCTTATCTATTGATTTGTGTTATTAACTAAATTATCCTTGTCTTTGTTTGTGTTTAGGGTTTTCACATATAACTCTAATTACACCTTTTCTTTTTATAACCTTACATTTTTCGCATATTTTTTTTACTGATGGTCTTACTTTCATTTTTTACACCTCTTTGTTTTATATTATAGGTTAATATTTTTATTTTGCTCTCCATGTAATTCTACCACGATTCAAATCATATGGAGATAATTCTACTTTTACTTTATCTCCTGGAAGAATTTTTATGTAATTCATTCTCAGTTTTCCTGAAATATGAGCTAAAATTTGATGTCCATTTTCAAGTTCTACTTTAAATGTCGTATTAGGTAACGCTTCCACAACGGTTCCCTCTACTTCTATAACATCCTCTTTTGACATATTAACCTCCATTTTTCTATTTTTTTAGTCAATTATACTATTTTACAATAAATACCCATACATTATATAACAAAATTAAACCAATGTCAAGATTTCTGGGTCTTTTTCTGTAATTAAAATTGTATTTTCGTAATGTGCTGCCAAACTACCATCTTCTGTTAGTATTGTCCAGCCATCATAATCTTGGAATATCTCTTTTTTTCCTAGTATAACCATAGGCTCCACTGCTAAAGTCATCCCCGGCTCTAGCCTAATTCCTCTTCCAGCTTTTCCATAGTTTGGTATTCCCGGATCTTCATGCATTTCTCTACCAATTCCATGTCCCTGAAATTCGCGTACAACATTACATCCGTTTTTTTCAACATATTCTCCTATGGCATGAGATATATCTCCTACTCTATTTCCCTTTATTGCATATTTTATTCCTTCAAAAAAAGCTTGTTTAGTTACTTCTACTAATCGCTTAGCTTCTTTGCTTCCATTTCCAACTATAAATGTTCTTGCAGCATCACCATGAAATCCATTTTTATATACAACTAAATCTATACTTACTACATCTCCATCTTTAATAATCTTTTTAGGAGATGGAATTCCATGTATTACTTCATCATTAATTGATATACACAAAGTTGCTGGAAATGGTGGTACACCTTTGATTCCACTAGGGTATCCTTTTTGAGCTGGAATTCCACCATTTTCTCTAATAATTTTATCTGCAAATTTATCTAATTCCATAGTAGACATTCCAGGCTTGATAATCTTTTCAATTTCTTTATATACTAAACCTGTAAGCTCACAGGCTTCTTTCATTAATTTGATTTCTTTTTCTGATTTAATTGTAACCACACTTTTTAACCTCCATTTAAGCTAATTCAAACCTTATATAATTCAATAACTAGTTATTATAGCGAGAATGGAAAAGGTTAAAATTAGCCGTCTCAAAATTCGATGGAATTTTGAGGGCAATATGAATCTTCTCAATAGTGTGGAAAACTTGTTTTTCACACTATTACTTTCTTTTATACTCTTCCAGAAATTCTTTTATACTCTTAACAGCCACATCAAGCTCTTTTGGATATATTGAATATAGAGCATTATTTTT
>CAZPKK010000068.1:0-3847 GCA_964587175.1 uncultured Clostridium sp. | reverse complement strand
GGTCTCATATATCTAAAGAAAAATGTTAAAAGTAAAGTTCTAATATGTGCACCATCAACGTCGGCATCTGCCATTATTATTACTTTTCCATATCTAATTTTAGATATGTCAAAATCTGCTCCAATTCCTGCTCCTACTGCAAGTATTACTGGTTGCAATTTATCATTATTATATATTTTATCTGCTCTTGATTTTTCTACATTTAGCATTTTTCCCCATAATGGAAGTATTGCTTGGAATCTTCTATCTCTTCCTTGTTTTGCGCTACCACCTGCAGAGTCTCCTTCAACTATATAAACTTCACACTCTGATGCAACTTTACTGCTACAATCTGCTAATTTTCCAGGTAAGGTTGAAGTCTCTAATGCACTTTTCCTTCTTACGAGTTCTCTTGCCTTTCTTGCAGCTTCTCTTGCACGAGATGCACTAATACATTTTTCAAGTATAGCTTTTGCAACTGTCGGATTTTCTTCTAAAAATGTTGATAAAGAATCACTTACAGCGCTACTAACAATTCCTGTAACATTACTATTACCAAGTTTTGTTTTAGTTTGACCTTCAAACTGTGGTTCTTTTACTTTTACAGATACTACAGCTGTTATTCCTTCTCTTATATCTTCTCCTTGAAGATTTCCGTCTTTTTCTTTTAATAAATTATGAGATTTTGCATATTCATTGAAAGTTTTAGTAAGAGCTCTTTTAAATCCTTCTAAGTGAGTTCCTCCTTCAATAGTGTTAATATTATTAACAAATGTTAGTATATTTTCAGAATAAGAAGTAGTATATTGAATTGCAATTTCTATTGGAACTTCTCCATTTTTTTCTATATATATTGGATCTTTATGCAATTTTTCTTTGTTTTTATTTAAATATTCAACAAAAGATTTTAATCCTCCTTCAAAAAGAAATTCTGCTTTTTTACTAGGTTCTTCCCTTAAATCTTCAATTTTAATTTTTAATCCTTTTGTTAAGAATGCAATTTCTCTAAATCTTTCTTCTAATGTTTCATAATCATAATCTAATGTTTCAAAAATTGTACTATCTGCTAAAAATCTTACTTTTGTTCCTGTTTTTTTAGAATCACCTATTCTTTTTAGAGTCTCTACTGTTTTCCCTCTATTAAATTTCATTTCAAAAAGTCCACCATCTCTTGCTATGGTAACTTCTGTCCATTCTGAAAGAGCATTTACAACAGAGGCGCCAACACCATGTAATCCTCCAGATACTTTATACCCACTATCTCCACCAAATTTTCCTCCTGCATGTAATTTAGTATATACTGTTTCTGCTGCAGATATCTTTGTTTTAGGATGTATATCAACAGGAATTCCTCTGCCATTATCTTGTACTGATATAATATTTCCTGGTTCTATTTTTATATCTATTTCAGTACAATAACCAGCTAAAGCTTCATCTACACAGTTATCAACTATTTCATATACTAGGTGATGTAATCCTCTAATTGAAACACTACCTATGTACATTCCAGGTCTTTTTCTTACAGCTTCTAATCCTTCTAATACCTGTATTTGCTCTGCTCCATACTTATGCTCATATTTTTCCATTACTTTTTCCTTCCTTTCTTGCCTTTCTTAAAAAGATTAATTTTTTATATTTTTTACAATATAAAAATATATTTCACTTTACTCTTATTTTATTGCTCTTTTAGCCAAGGTAATAGTAGATATATTAGTAATATATCCATATATTTCTTCGTTTTTTTTAATTATTATTAATGATTTTCTATTTTTTTCCGATACATCTTTTATTTTATCACTAATTTTTAGATTTTGTAATATTTCTTCAAGTTTTTTCTTTTTTTCTAATGCATTAATATCTAAAATAGCAATAATGTTTTCTGAATTTATAATAATATCTTTTCCTATATGTACATACATTAATAAAATTCCTTTCAATTTTATTTTTCTTCAATGATTTTTCCTTCTTTTACATAAAATTTATTATAAATTAAATTATTAAGTTCAATTTTTTCTGTTCCTGTAAGTATTATTTGTGTATTTTTTATATTATTCAAAAAATTTTTTCTTCTTTCTTCATCTAATTCTGACATAAAATCATCTAAAAGTAAAACTGGGTATTCATTAATTTCATCATATATTACTTGTAATTCAGATAATTTTAAAGATAATACTGCTGTTCTATTTTGCCCTTGTGACCCATAAGTATTTACTTCTTTTTCATTTATATATATCATAAAATCATCTCTATGTATACCTTTTGTAGTAAACCCCTTTATAATATCTAATTTTCTTCTTTCTTTTAATAATTCTAAATACTTTTCTTTATTATTGCAATTTGATAAATATTCTATTTTTATTTTTTCTTTTTCTTCTGTTATGTTTTTATGAATTTCATTTATTTTATTTGAAATTTTATTTATAAATTCATTTCTATAAATGTATATTTTTTCTCCGTATTCTGCTAATTTTTCGTCCCATATTTCTAGCATTTCAATTGACTTATTTTCTTCTTTTATTTGCCTTAAATAATTATTTCTTTGTTCAATAGTTTTTAAATACATATTTAAATTATATACGTAATTCGGTCTTAACTGTCCTATCGCTATATCTAAAAAACGTCTTCTTCCTGCAGGGCCATTTTTTAATATATTTATATCATCAGGATTAAAAATTACTATATTTAAATTTCCTAATAATTCACTTAATTTTTTTAATTTTACACCATTTAGGCTAATTTGTTTTTTATTTCCTATTTCAATTTTTATTTTTCCTTCTCGATCTTTTTTTTTATAAAAAACTTCAACTAAACATTCTTTCTCATCAAATTTTATCATTTCTTTTTCTTTATTTGTTCTAAATGATTTTCCAAAACTGCATAAAAATATAGATTCTAAAATGTTAGTTTTTCCTTGTGCATTATTACCATAAATAATATTTATATTTTTATTAAGATTTAATTCTAATTCTTTATAATTTCTAAAATTATTTAATTTTATTTTTTCTATATACATTTTTTGTCCTTCTTTATATGTAATTTTTATATATTTATTTTAATAAATATTATATTTTTTAATAAAAATATAAAGTATAAGCATATTTTTCTATTTTTCTCTTCATAGTTATCCACAGGTTGTGGATAACTATTGTACATAACTCACTTTTTTTGTTTTTATTTTTTTAAAAAAATTATATTTTGGCTAGGCACGTGAATTAGAAATTTATGAGACGTACTTTGTGTACGTTAATTAAATTTTTAATTCACATTCACAGCAACAACGCCAAAATTAATTATCTTTCAAACCAGATTTACTCTTTCATGCGAATAGGAAGAACCATATAAACATAATCTCCACCTTCTTCAACAGGTCTTATAATACATGGAGAAATGCTTGTACCAAAATCTATAAATACTTCTTGATCATCGATTGCTCTTAGAGCATCTAAGAAATATTTTGGATTAAATCCGGCTTCTAAATTTTTACCCTCTGTCGTAACGTACATTTCCTCTTTCGCATCTCCTGTTTGATTGGTACAAGAGATTGTTACTTTTCCTATATCTATATTTACTTTTACTGGATATTTTTTTTCTTTCTCTATACTTGATGATGAAATTAAGCTAATTCTTTCAAAGCAATTTTGTATTTGATTTTTATCTACACGAATTCTAGTTTCCCAAGTTTCTGGTATTACACTAGAATAATTTAGAAATTCACCATCTAGCAATCTTGTAACTATTTTGCAATTTTCCATTTCAAATAGAGCTTGATTTTTAGCTACTCCTATTTTTATAGTATCATATGAATCTAATATTATTTTATTTATTTCATTTAATGTTCTTCCAGGAATAACTGCTGTAAAATCATTTA
>CAZPKK010000067.1:0-3879 GCA_964587175.1 uncultured Clostridium sp. | reverse complement strand
AGATATGCTAACAAGAATAAGAAATGCTAATAGTGCAAAGCATAAAACAGTTGATGTTCCAGCATCAAAAATGAAGAGAGCAATAGCTGATATCCTATTTAAAGAAGGGTATATATCAGCATTTGAAGAAATTGATGATTCTCGTCAAGGAATTATAAGGATAACTTTAAAATATGATGAAAAAGGAAAAAGAGTTATTGACGGAATAAAAAGAATAAGTAAACCAGGTTTAAGGGTTTATGCGTCAAAAGATGAATTACCAAAAGTATTAAATGGCTTAGGAATAGCTCTTATATCTACTTCAAAAGGAATTAAGACAGATAAAGAAGCAAGAGAAGAAGGATTAGGAGGAGAAGTCTTGGCCTATGTATGGTAATCAAGAAGAGTGATGATTTGACTAAAAAAGGAGGGAAATGAAAAATGTCAAGAATAGGAAACAAACCTATTAATGTACCAGATGGTGTAGAGATTAAAATAGATGGACAACATATTACTGTAAAAGGACCAAAGGGAACATTAGAAAGAGACTTACACAAAAACATGACAGTGACATTAAAAGATAATGTTATTACAATATCAAGACCAGATGATAAACCAGAAAATAGAAGTTTACACGGCCTAACAAGAACATTAATTAATAACATGATAGAAGGTGTTGTTAATGAATATAAAAGAGAATTAGAAATTAATGGCGTTGGTTACAGAGCTCAAAAGAAGGGAAATAAATTAGTAATGAATTTAGGATATTCTCATCCAGTTGAGATGGAACCACCAGCAGGAATTACATTTGATGTTCCAGATGCAAACCATATTACAGTAAGAGGAATAGACAAAGAATTAGTTGGTCAAACAGCAGCTGTTGTAAGAACAAAAAGACCACCTGAAGTATATAGAGGTAAAGGTATTAAGTATGCTGAGGAGCATATTAGACGCAAGGAGGGTAAGGCAGGCAAAAAGTAATAGCTTAAATGAAAAGCTTCGTCTTACGTTGTTAGCCTTCACAAATAATTTTTCAATGTACAAATCGTACTATTTCAAAATTATTTGTTCGGCTGCCTAGTAATACTCGCTTTTGATTTAAGCGGTAAACTAGCAATTAGCATTACTCGTTTTTGATTTAAATTTACAAATAAGCAATCAAAATTTTAAAAGTTTTGTTAATAAAAACTTGATTTTATAAAAGGTAAAATATAAAATAATGTAAATCGGAAAATAAACTAAGAGCAAAATCTTTTAGTTGGAAAGGAGATTTAAAATGGTAAAAAAGACAGACAGAAGAGCAGAAAGACAAAGAAGACATGCAAGAGTACGTAGAAAAATTTCTGGAACAGCAGAATGTCCAAGATTATGTGTGTTCAGAAGTAATAACAATATCTATGTGCAAGTAATAGATGATGTTAAAGGTATAACTTTAACACAAGCTTCAACACTTGATAAAGAAGTGAAAACAAAACATTCTAACAAAGAAGCTGCAAAAGAAGTAGGAGCTTTAGTTGCAAAAAGAGCATTAGAAAAAGATATCAAGACTGTGGTTTTTGATAGAGGTGGATATATTTATCATGGCGTTGTGAAAGAATTAGCAGAAGCAGCAAGAGAAGGCGGATTAGAATTTTAATAGATAGAAAACCCAGTTGGGACATAAAAAGGAGGGAAAAATAGAATGCAATCAGAAAATACATCTGAATTAAAAGAAAAAGTTGTTGCTATTAACAGAGTTGCAAAGGTTGTTAAAGGTGGTAGAACTTTCAGATTTAGTGCCGTTGTAGTTGTAGGTGATGAAAATGGACACGTTGGTGTTGGAAATGGAAAAGCATCAGAAGTTCCAGATGCTATAAAGAAAGCTATTGAAGATGCTAAAAAGAATTTGGTAGAAGTTCCAGTTGTTAATTCAACAATACCACATGAATATGTTGGAAAATTTGGAAGTGCAAATGTTTTACTAAAGCCAGCTGAAGAAGGTACTGGAATTATAGCAGGTGGTAGTGTTAGACCTGTTCTAGAACTTGCTGGATATAGAAATATAAGAACAAAAATAATAGGAACAAATAATCCAAGAAATGTAGTTTATGCTACAATAGAAGGCCTAAAAGCTATGCAAACTGTTGAATCAGTAGCTAAAAAAAGAGGAAAAAAGGTAGAAGAAATTATGTAGCTAGAAGTTAGAAATTGAAGGCTTAGAGCTTAGAATTTTTAATTGCTATGTTACAAAAAACAAAAATATAAAAGAAGTAGGTATAAACATGTTTAGAAATAAACCCAAATATATTCTAACATCTAACATCTAACTTCTAAATATCTAAATAGGAGGTGTACAGACAAGATGAAATTAGACGAATTAAAGCCAGCACAAAAAAATAAAACTAAAACTAGAGTTGGACGTGGAATTGGTTCTGGTTTAGGTAAAACTTCGGGAAGAGGTCATAAAGGACAAAAAGCAAGATCTGGCGGAGGAGTAAGAAGAGGTTTTGAAGGTGGTCAAACTCCTTTATATAGAAGATTACCAAAAAGAGGATTTACTAATATCCATAGAAAAAATTACACAGAGGTAACTCTAAAGATGCTTAACAAAGCTACTACAGAAGAAGTAACAGCAGAGACTTTAATTAAAGATGGAATTATCAGTAAAGCAAATGACGGAATTGTAATAATTGCAACTGGTAAATTAGATAAAAAATTAACAGTTAAAGCTATAAGATTTACTAAAGCTGCTAAAGAAAAAATAGAAGCTTTAGGAGGAAAGGCTGAGGTGATTTAGTTGTTTAAAACGATAAAAAATGCACTAAAAACACCGGACGTTAGAAAAAAACTATTATATACTTTACTATTAATAGTAATATTTAGACTAGGCTGTTATATAACTGTTCCGGGAGTTGATACTTTTACATTGAATGAATATATGTCAAGTTCATCTACAGGAATAGCATCACTTATAGACTTGATTTCAGGTGGAGCTTTTTCAAGATTTTCTATCTTTGCAATGTCTATAAGCCCATATATCACAGCATCAATTGTAATTCAATTATTAGGAATGGTAATACCTGCTTTAGAAAGATTATCTAAAGAAGGTGGAGAAGAAGGAAGAAAGAAATTAAATAGATATACAAAAATGCTTACAATTGTTTTAGCTTTAATTGAAGGACTAGGAGTTTATCTATCATATAGTTCATCAGGAATATTCATAGATTCAGGATTCCTTACAGGATTTACTGTTGTTCTATCTTTGATGACAGGTACAGCACTACTTATGTGGCTTGGAGACGAAATTACAAATAAGGGAATTGGTAACGGAATTTCTATAATTATATTTGTTGGTATTATAGCTGGTTTACCAAGTGCAATAACAACTATCTGGGATTTAGTAATGGGAACAGGTGAATTTACTACTACAGGTTTACTAATATCTTTAGCTATTATAATAGGAGCATTGATTTTAGTAGGAGCTGTTGTATTTGTACAACAAGCTGAAAGAAGAGTTCCTGTACAGTATTCGAAAAGAGTAGTTGGAAGAAAAATGGTTGGAGCACAAAATACTCATATACCATTAAAACTTGTAATGGCAGGTGTTATGCCAATAATATTTGCATCATCATTTTTGACATTCCCAGCAATGATAATACAAATGTTTTCACCAGATATAGCAAGCCAGACAGGATTTTGGGCAACAATATATAATTTCTCAATAGCATCATCAACATCAAGTGTTGGATGGGGATATACAGTAGCTAATGCTCTTGTATATTTACTATTAATTGTAGGATTTACATTTTTCTATACATATGCTACATTTAATCCTGCAGAAGTATCAAGTAATATTAAGAGAAATGGTGGTTTTATACCAGGAGTAAGAGCTGGAAAACCAACAACCGATTATGTAGCTTC
>CAZPKK010000066.1:0-4031 GCA_964587175.1 uncultured Clostridium sp. | reverse complement strand
GTAATGGATTTTATTGGTATGATTCAGAATCAGGCTGGGAATTATCAGAATATAAGGATGGTAAATCAGGAGAAATAACAACCCTAGAAAGCAACTATTATTGGTACTATCCAAACACATTAACAGACTCCAATAATAGTGGAACAACAGTAGGAATTTCAACAGAAAGTGCAGCATATAAGATGTTATTCACAAATAGTAGTACAGGAGCTTTTGCAGGCGATCCTGGCTCGACTGATGGCGTATGGTACTGGCTTGGCTCGTCGTATGTCATTACCGACTCCTACTATGCGGGCTTTGGGTTGCGCTTTGTGTACGATGGCTACGTGGTCGGTTTCTACTTGTACAACTCGAATGGCAGTACGCTCTATGACTTTTACGGCGTCCGTCCCGTAGTTTCTCTAAAGTCTGATATCTCACTTACAAAAAGCGATGAAAATAAAGATGGCTGCACATTATGGAATATAGCATAGTTATTTTAAGGAGGAAAAACAGTCCTTTGTGGCCTTGTGTCACAAGGACTGAAAAAATAAAATGTCTGTAATTTTAATGGTAAAAAAAATAAAACTAGTTCATCCAGAAAAAATCATACTAGTTAAAATTGGAGAATTCTATCACGTATATGGCAAAGATGCATATGTTATAGCATATTTGATGGGATATAAACTAAGATACTTGGAAAAAGAGCAAGTATATAATTGCGGATTCCCAGACAAAAGTCTAAATAAAATTGAAGCCACTCTTGAAAATAAAAAAATTAGCTATGCATTATTAGATAGAAGAAATAATTATGATGTAGATGAGCTTGTAGATTATAAAAACTTAAACAGATATGAAGAAATATTTGAAAAAGCAAAAAAATATATAAACATAAGTAACAGAATAGATTCAATTAATATAAAACTAATGAAAAATATAAATAACAAAACAATCAATAAAATTCTTAAATCAATCGAAGAGATTCTAAATGAAAATATAGATACCAAGGAAGAATAGAAATTGAAAGTAGAGAAATTTAAAGTAATTCAATTTATAAGGGATTTTATAATAATAGTTGACAAAGAGATGGATAATTTCCCTAAAAAAGATATAGAAATAAAAAATAAAATAAGAAATGAAAGTTACGATTTGCTAGAAATTTCATATGAAGCTAATATGATAAATGACATTAAAGAGAGAAATAGACTTTTAGAAAAGGCAATAGCAAAAATAAAAGTGATAGACTTCTTATTAAATATTAGCTATGATAAAAAAATAATTTCCAATAAAAAATATGTAAAATTTGGAGAAAAACTAGATGATATAATTAAATACATATTAGGTTGGATAAAAAAGAAAGAAAATGAAAGTGAAAAATAGGGCTTAGTTGTGAGGCTTGGCTCGTCGTATGTCAATACCAACTCCAACTATGCGAACTTTGGGTTGCGCAATGTGAACAATGGCAACGTGGACGGTAACAACTTGTACAACTCGAATGGCAATACGAACAATAACTATAACGGCGTCCGTCCCGTAGATTCTAAAAACTGTGGTATAGTTGACCAAGGTAACTATAGAGAAGCTTTGAATTAGAAACAAACTATAGTCCTTTCATGGATATAACATGATAAATAAAAAATAGATAAGTTTGCTTGTTAGTAACTACCGCAAGATGAGCTAGTGAAAGGGAGTAAATTTTAGCACTATTTTTAAAGTGGCGAAAAAGAAATTAACCCCAAAGTATTTACTTTTAGGTTGGTCTCTAAATATGCTACTTTTTTATTTTGGTCAAATAATCATATGATATATAACTGCTTATTAAGCTACTTAAACTTATATAACCATTATGATACAAATATCGCCTCTTTTTTAAACGTCTATTAACACTGCGATATTTAACATATCTTCCGTTTTTGTTTCTGCCAAGAAATATAAAATTATTATTACTACTATAAATTCTTGTTTTAGGATTTAATGTCATATGCTCATCTTCTAAAAAGCTTTTTATTTTTTTCAAGCAATCTTTCAAATATGCCTTTGAAGGGTGAAATAATAAAAAGTCGTCTTGATATCTCACATAATATTTTATTTTTAGTACTTCCTTAATATAATGATCTAAATCATTTAAATAAAAAATAGCAAGAACCTGACTTGTCATATTTCCAATGCTTAATCCTTGTTCATCACTATCGATAATTGAAAAGACGATATTTAGAGCATCCTTATCTTTTATTCTTCTTTGCAATTTTTTCTTTAATCTGTCATGATTTATACTCGCAAAAAACTTACTAATGTCACATTTTAAAATATAATATTTACCATATTTTAATTTACAGAGGTTATGAAATTTATTGGCAAGTTCAAGACCTTTTTTGGTTCCCATACCCTTTCTACTAGCCACATTTCCATCAATTAAACAGGGCAGAATAGCAGGATAAAGAATATGTCTACTGACTAAGTGATTAATAACTTTATCATGCATGTTTTGACTAACTATTCTCCTTTCTTTTGGCTCATATATTGTAAATACATTATATGGCCCAACAACATATGATTTATTTACAAGAACATTGTATATTCTAGATACATAAATACATTTATATTCTTTATAATTTTGAACTTTCTTTTTATTTTTCGTATTTTTGCAAACCTCATTAAAAGCAGCTAAAATATTTTCAAATTTATATATGTCATTATAGAGATTCTTCTTTCTTTTCATGTAAATGCTCCTTATTTATCGCAATTAATTTATTTTGGGTACTATACAGAAAATCATATGCTTGACTAATAGATAAAGAATCTATATCTAAACGCAAAAAAGCGTCAAAGATTTCTTTCATATTTTCATAATAAATATAGTCAGATGTAGATGAGGTTTTGTCAGAATTCAAATGCACTATCTCCACTTTATATGGAGTATTTCTCAATAGAGATAAATATTTGTTAAGAGAATTAATTGGAAAGCCACACTTTACAATGTTTTCGTTTAAATGCCCAAGTTTTAAGTTTAAATAATTTGAAACAATTTTTGCATCTTTATCTATAAAAATAAAGAAAATACCATACTTGAATAAGTATAAAGTATTTTTATCGTTTTTTGATTTTAACTCAATATATTTAGCATATATTTTACTCATTTGTATTATCCTCCATTTCTTGAGACAACAATTCTAATAGAAAAGTATAGCCATCCCTAAAACCGGCTTTGTAAAATTCTAGATTTTTGTAATAGTCCAATTCCTTAACACATTTTACATATGTGTCAACTTTAGATTTTATGTTTTTTCTGGTTGAATTAAAACAAGGCGGAACATTGTCGATTGCATAGAGTATATTTATGTAATTGTTTTTTTGCTTTGTATTAATTTTGCTTTCATAAATAGATTCTTTATATATAGATTTAAATTTGTAATTATAAATAATATTTAGAAAATTATCGTTAATCAGATTGTTGAAATCCACTCTAATCATGCTCCTTATACACTACTGTATATAAGTATACTATATGAATATATAACTGTCAAGCAATAAGTTTATATGCTAACATACTATATATACGTATAGTAGCTCGAAATGTGGAAATAATGTTAAACAAAAACAATTTATTTACTTTTGAAAGGGATGGAGTAGTAAATGAGGGATTTTGGAAAAGTGGATGTAGTGCTTGATGAATATTTGAAAACAAATCATATTAGTAGATCAAGTTTAACAAGAAAAACTGAATTACAATATAGTCAAATACTGAGATACTGCAGAAATGAAGTGCAAAAGTTGGATTTAGACATATTGGCAAAACTATGTACGATATTGGATTGTAATATAGAGGATATATTGAAATTAACAAAGGGCAAAGAATAAGAAGTGGGCAATAAAAAATTATAAAAAGCACTTGTAAAAAATAAATTAAAAGTATATAATCAAGTTGTAAATATTATGTGTGGGAACTAAAATGACACATACATATAATTTAACAATAAAGAAAAGCAGAGAAGAGTAAGAAACAAAGACAAAGGAAACCAAGAGAAAAAACACGAAGGAGAGTAAAGCAAATG
>CAZPKK010000065.1:0-4071 GCA_964587175.1 uncultured Clostridium sp. | reverse complement strand
GTAAAAGCATTTTTGGGAAATTATGATGATTATTCTGCAAGAAAAAAGCAGGAGGCGTAGGAAATAAAAATGGAGTATGAAGTAAGATTTTATTTTTCTAAAAATAAATTAGATGAATTATTAAATAAAATAAAAAATATTAAAGGATTATCAATGCAAGAAAGGTCTTATGAAAAAACAGCACAATTCGATCATCCTTGTAAAGAAATGAGCTTTTATGATAAAAAGATAGATGGAAGGTTTAGGATAAGAGTTACCAAAAATAATTGTATATCAAAATGCAAATTAAGCTGGAAAAGAAGGCTACCAAATACAAAAGAAGATGACGTAAATAAAGAAGAAGAAGTGGAATTAAATATTGATTATAAGGAATATGAAAACTTAATGTTCATAATTGAAAATGTCTTGAAAATGAAATCAATTGAAAGCTATGAAAGATATAGAACGATATTTATAAATGATGAAGTGGAAATTGCAGTTGACGAATACCCTTTTGGAATTGCAGTAGAAATTGAAAATAAAAGCGAAACTGAAGACCCACAGGAGATAGTAAAAAAATGGACGGAAAAACTAGGCATGGACATTAAAAAAGCATATAGATTATCTTGGGATGATAAATATTCTGAACTATGCAAAGAACAAAACATAGAAAGGTATAATCATGTTACATTTGATTTGCCTATGCCACAAGTGATTGATTAATTTATTAAGATTGAGTCTTGTAACATATATGTTAGATGGTAATGAATGTAAATATGTTTTCTAAATGGTTTACCCATTAGAGATGAAATAGAATTTGAAATGAATTTATAGAAAATTATGTAAAGTAGTTGACAATGTAATGCTGAATATGATAAAATAAAAGACAAATTTTAAGAGTTTGTCTAGAATAGAAATATTTGAGCGGCAAAGGGTAGAAAAATAGAAAAACTACCTACACTTATAAGTAAGATTAAAAGCAGTCTTGCAAAGGAGTCTTAAAAAGATTCTTTTACAAGGCTGTTTTTAACTATACAGGAAAATATAATTATGGAGATGAGGTAAATGGAAAATAATATCATACAAAGATATTGGATTACCCTAAATGGTATGTAGATGAAAAAGATAATATTTCAGAATGGTGTTATGATATTGCTAGAAGAGTAGGTGAGGAAAATGAATAAAGTAGAAAAAATATTAAATGATTTTTATAATAATTATGACGAAGAAAACAGGCTAGTTAGAGATAAAGCTCATATGGTAGAATACATTACAAACACAGCATATATAGAAAAATATTTGAAAAAAGGAGATAGAATACTAGAAGTTGGGGCAGGTCCAGGAAGATATTCTATTAATTATGCTAAAAAAGGTTATAAAGTAGATTCAGTTGAATTGGTAAATAAAAATTTAGAGATTTTAAAGAGCAAAATAACGGATGATATGGACATCAATGCTATACAGGGAAATTGCACAGATTTAAGCATGTATGAAGATAATACTTTTGATATTACACTAGTACTAGGTCCATTATATCATTTATATAATGATAAAGATATACACAGAGCTATACTTGAAACCATAAGAGTAACTAAGAAAAACGGAAAAATATTTTTTGCATATATTACAGATGATTCTGTTGTGCTATCATATGGAATAAGAAAAAGAAATATGAAAAGATTGAAAGAAATATGTGGTGAAAACTGGAATCCACCAAAAATAGTAGAAGAAATATTTTCATCATATAAAGTAAATGATTTTGATAAAATGATGGAAAAATATAATGTGAGAAAACTTGAAACTGTTGCAAGTGAAGGTATTGCTCATAATATGCAAGACTATATTAATAATTTAGATGATGAAGAATTTAATCTTTTTATTGATTATCATTTGAAAAACTGTACAAGAAAAGATTTAATTGGTTATAGTGCTCACATATTAGAAATAGTTGAAAAAATATAATTAAAGAGATTGGATGTGAATGTTTTATGGAGTTTAAGAGATATAAAAATATAGAAGAATTTGGAAAAGAAAATTTAGAGCTATTACTAGAAAAAGAATGGCTTAATAATTTAATAGTTGGAAATTACTTTGAAGGCTTAAAAAAAGGTGCAGAATATTGTGTATTATTTGCAGATGACAAGAACCCAATAAGTAATCATGTTTATGAAAAAATAGGTTACAAAAGGATGGTAGATTGTGAGCACTTACATTTTTGTGTGTAGAGGTGATGATTATGTTTTTAAGAGAAATTGAAAAAGAAGATGAAGAGGAAATTTTTAAAATTTATTCTGAATATGTGGAAGCAGAGCCAATAGAAGGAATAGACACGTTTGAAGGAATAAGAAATTTTGAACATTTAGAAAAAATGAATTTTGATGAATGGTATAAAGAATTAGAAGAAAACAAAGATAAAGAAAAACTACCAAAAGAATATTCTACACAAACTACATATTTGATAATTGAAAATAACGAAATTGTAGGAATATTAAATGCAAGATGGGATAAAGTTCCTGTACTTATGTTATTTGGTGGTTTAATAGGATATAGTATTAGACCGAAATTTAGGGGAAAAGGTTATGCAAATGAAATGTTAAAATTGGGTTTAGAAAAATTTAAAGAAAGAGGAATTAATGAAATACTAATTTCATGTAAAGATTTTAACATACCTTCTAAAAAAGTTATAGAAAAAAATAACGGAATATTTGAAAGAGAATACTATAATGAGGAAGAAGGATATAATTATTTGATTTATACAATTAAAATATAAAAAGATTAAGCATTAAAGGGGGGTGATGCTATGACCCGATGGTTTAGGTTGGAAACAATTATCCAAGGGTTCTTCTATGATAACTATTCTTCTTGTTGAAAAATAATTACAATTTTGACGTTATCAAACTTCGTTTAAAATTTAATCAAAGTACAAAGAGTATGTCTCACAAATTTTAAACTTGTTTTGACTTCTCAAAATTTAATTCTTTTCCAACATATTTTGTTTTATCTAAGAAAAGGAGAAAAATAATTATGGAAGATAAATTAGAAATAATAAAAAGAAAAGCAGTACAAATCTTTTCGGAAGAAGATTTGGAAAAAAAGATAAATAGTGGAAAGAAATTAGTTATAAAACTTGGAGCAGATCCATCAAGACCGGATTTGCACATAGGACATAGTGTGGTGCTAAGAGTATTAAAAGATTTCCAAGATATGGGACACGAAGTAGTCTTTGTAATTGGAGATTTTACAGGAATGATAGGCGACCCATCAGGAAAAAGCAAAACAAGACCTGCTTTAACATTTGAGCAAACTAGAAAATCAGCAGAAACATATTTAGAACAGGCGACAAAAATATTAGATAAAAGCAAAACCAGAATAGCCTTTAATTCAGAATGGTTATCTGAATTTGATTTTGAAGATGTTATAAAATTAACAAGTAAATACACTGTGGCAAGAATTTTAGAAAGAGATGATTTTAAAAATAGGTTTGAAAGCGGTTTACCTCTTTCAATGCATGAACTGTTATATCCATTAATGCAAGGATATGATTCTGTAGCATTAAATGCAGATATTGAAATTGGAGGAACAGACCAAACATTTAATTTGTTAGTAGGAAGAGACTTGCAAAAAGATTATGGACAAGAAAGCCAAGTTGTAATGACATTTCCATTGTTAGTGGGATTAGATGGAAAAGAAAAAATGAGCAAATCTTTAGATAACTATATAGGACTTGCAGATTCACCATTTATAAAATTTGAAAAAAGCATGAAAATACCAGATGACGTTTTAAAACAATACTTTGAATTAGCTACAGATTTACCATCAAGCAGAATAGATGAAATAATGAGTGGAGATATACGTATAGCCCATATGGAATTTGCAAAAGAATTACTAAAAATGTATGATGACGTAAATGAATTTGAAACTATAAAGCAAAGATATGAAGGTATTGCAAAAGGCGAAATACCAAATAATGTGGATGAAATAAATATTGAAAAAGAAACTCTTAATATATGTGAATTGATAGTAAGAATAGGTTTTGCAAATTCAAAAAGTGAAGCTAAAAGAATAATTAATGGAAATGGTATAAAAATAGAT
>CAZPKK010000064.1:409-4127 GCA_964587175.1 uncultured Clostridium sp. | reverse complement strand
CTCCTACTATAACCGGAATTAGTATTGTTTTTAAATATATTTTAAATTTTGACATACCTCCCCCCTTCTATTTATATTTTATTATGCTAATTTTAAATTATACTTCTCAATGATTAATTACAAAATTTTATGATTTATTTTTCCTCACTAAAAGATTCTATAAATTCACTCTGCATGCATGGATAGTACGAATTTTTATACTCCATATATCCTTGATAAGAACCTTGTTTAATATCTAAATTCGTCTCTCCTGTTAATTTATTTACCGTAAAAGTAGCCTTTCTTAAATAATAATTTTCTCCTGTTATAACATCTATATCAAAATTTGAGCTACCTAGGTCTGGTCCACTATATGTTTTTAATATAGTATATAAATTATAAGTAAAAATTTCTCCATTATCTTCTACTTCCGATTTTATAAGTTTTTCACTTCCATAATTTATAACTGCTAAAATATCTCCAAACTCTTTTATTTCATATGAATCACTATATTCTTTCAAATAAGGATACTCGAAGTAATCTGACTTAAAAACTAAGAATGCATATTTTTTCGAATATTCTTCTATAATAGTGCTTGATCTTTTATATTTATATGTATATTCTCCTATGAATTTATAATAGTATGTTGTTTCTATTAGGTCATTATATTCAAACTCTGTATAAGATTCGTAACTACTTTTATTTAGCTCATTAGATATTCCTTCATTAAGTTCATCTTTATACTCAAGTGAAATATTTTTAGCCTCATCTAGTGTACTAGCACTTTTTTCTGAAACAATTAACGTTCCATCCTCTAATAAATCATTATAGAATTTTTTTAATTGTTCATCCTCTGTTTCATATTCGTAATCATTTGCAATCATCTTTATTTCACTTTCTGACATTGAGATTTCTGATATTGAACTTTCTGATGTTGAGCTTTCCGATGTTGAGCTTTCCGTTGTTTCCGACAATACTAAAAATAATATCACACCAATAATTATTATAATTATTAAAGTAACTAATATTATAGATATTATAATATTAAATTTCATTTTATCTTCTTTCATATAAAATATCCTCCCTTTATTATATTTAATTTTATCTTATATATGTGTTTAACATTTTCAAGGTTCTATTCTGATGTTTAAAATTCGTGCCGTTGTCTTATTTATTTACTCCTTTTTTATCTCTCTTGGTCGTTTATACAAATATCATTAATTTATTAAAGTATATCATATTTTTAGTAAATTACAATAATATTTATAAAAATTTACGTTCTGAAAATTTATGTTAGTTCCTGGTAACTAGGAGGTTATGCAAGTCAATAAAGTTTATTTAATCTTTGCAACAAAAAAATACCATTCATTTTTGAATGATATTTGAATCTTTCTATTCCATTAGTTCGAATAAAAACCTCATTGGTGCGGATGAACAATATCTGACTTACATCTTATACTTGTATCGTATCTTCAACATACTTGCAACCTACTTATATTAATGCTTTTGAACGTTTTTTGCTTAGCTTATATTCTAAAATTATTTGCACAACATTTAAAGAATATTTTGCTATTGCATTACTTATTGCATTACTTTTTTACATCTTTTGAAAATCAATTTTAAGCTATTTTTATTTTCAACTAATATGCTTTTATACCCCATTTCAATGCTTTTAAAATTTTTTTTTAAATAAAATTGAATGGGTTAGTGATATATTTAAAATATAACAGAGGTGGTAAAAATGTTATTATATAATTTATTTGATGAATATATAAAAAATTACACATATAGCAATAACTCTAAATATAATGCTGAAAGAACAATAATAAAATTAAAAGAATATTTTGTAAACAAAGATATTAAAGAAATAACAAAGAAACAAATAAATGATTATATAAGTTATCTTTATAATGTAGAAATACTATCAAAATCTTATACTTACTTAATATTTCAAAGGCTTAAAGCTATATTTAACTATGCTAAAAGAAAAGAATATTTAAAAGAAAATCCATGTTATGATGTAGATGTGGTTAAAGTAAAATATATTAACAGAATAACAACTTTAGATTATTCTAAGAAGAATATAAAAGAAATACTTAAAACTTTTAAAGGAACCAAGTTGTATAATTTTGTATATTTAGACTTACATACAGGTATGCGTAAAGGAGAATTATTAGCTCTTACAAAGAAAGATTTTATATATAGAAAAAAATTATTTTTCAAGATTCCTGTTTCTATAATAATAAAGAATAACGAAGTGTATGATTTTGAAGAACATAAAAGTGTTGTAAAACTTCCAAAAACAAATAAGGCTAGAATAATTAGCTTAGATTTTAAATGTAGTATATTTTTATATAAACTGTTAAAAAGAATAGAAACAGATGATTTGTTTAATTATACTACTAACACAGTTACTAATTTATTTAATAATATTAAAAAAAGTAATAACAAACTAAAAAATATTAGATTACAAGATTTAAGACATATACACGCTTGTTACTTATTATCTAGAACAAAGAATAACGCTAACTGTATAAAAATAGTGCAAGAAAGATTAGGACATACGAACGTATTTCAAACTCTGAACACTTATGCACATGTTATAAAAACAGATGAACAAAAAGCTATAAAATGCTTGAACTTTATATAAATAAAAAAACTAGACTATATAACTTAGTCTAGCTTTATTTTTTTTGAGGTTTATCCCAATTCAAGGGACAAATCTCAAACTCCAAAAACAACTATATTTTATTTTGTTGAGCTTAAGTATGAAGTGTAAACCCAGCCTGTTACTGGACTTGTAATGTAGCTCCAGTTACCGCTCGTTTTCGTAACTGTTACTTTTGTTCCTTTTTTCAAACTCGTTTTTATTGAAGCACTTAAACTAGCACCTGTTCTTACATTTAAATTCTTAGAATTTGTATTAACGTATCTAGTGTAAGTTGTAGAGCTACTAGAGCTTGTAGAAGAACTACTTAAATAAGATGTATAAACCCATCCTGTAGTTGGGCTAGTGATATAGCTCCAGCTACCGCTAGTTTTTGTTACCGTTACCTTTGTTCCCTTTGCTAGACTTGTTTTTACACTATAGTTTGTCCCTGCTCCTGTCCTTACATTTAGATTTTTGCTAGATGTATTTACATATCTAGTATAACTCGATGAACTAGATGAACTTGAACTACTTGAGCTACTAGAACTACTACTTGATGTACTAGGTTTAGTAGAACTCAAATATGAAGTACTTACCCAACCTGTTACAGGACTTGTTATATAACTCCAGCTACCGCTAGTTTTTGTTACTGTTACAGCTGTACCCTTTGCTAGACTTGTTTTTACACTATAACTTGTTCCTGCACCCGTTCTTACATTTAAGTTTTTGCTAGTTGTATTTACATACATTGTTTTACTGCTAGAACTACTAGATGAACTACTTGAAGAACTTGAACTTGATGAACTACTTGAACTTGATGTACTTGTTCCGTTTGGATTTCCGTCTCCTTCATCGTTACTAAATACCCAGAAGTTTCTATAGTTAGCGTATGTACTAAAAGAACTTGTTGATAAATAAGCCACATTGCCATCCAATGTTACATTTGCAGATTTTCTGCTTGCTGTTAAAAATTTTCCACTGTACACGTAAGGGTCATATACTGTTAGTGTTCCATCATCGTAATTCATTAAACATATATAATGTCCTGACGTTGTAAATAATCCACTTCCACAACTAACAACTACAAAA
>CAZPKK010000064.1:0-399 GCA_964587175.1 uncultured Clostridium sp. | reverse complement strand
ATTGCACCTTTTGAACTTGATACAATTATAGCAGCCGCCGTTGGACCACATCCACTCGATTTAATTGTCTGTGAAGTATCTCCGACTGAACTATACATTACACTTGCCCATCTGCTATCTGCCTGTGAATAATATGTCAATCCTTGATAAGCTCCTAACAAACTTAAGCCATTTCCTGTTGTTGTTCCATCCCAAGAGATATTTTCTTGTTCTACTTGAGCATCTGCTTCTAATGCTCCTTCATCGACTACTTCTTCCTCTTCTTCTATCGAACTTTCTATTACTTCTGTAGTTGAAATATCTTCATCGTTCTCTACAGCCTCTATAGTCTCTTGTGCTAATTGTTCTGTTTCTTCTGATACTACTATTTCTTGTAATATTGCATTTTGTAAATCTCCA
>CAZPKK010000063.1:0-4254 GCA_964587175.1 uncultured Clostridium sp. | reverse complement strand
ATCTTGATTTTCAACTATCACATCATAGTCAAACCAGTTCTCTTTTTCTATTTTTGGTATTAATTCTTCTGCTCCAACAAAATCTGCTCCAGCTTTTTTTGCTTCTTCAGCTTTTGGTCCTTTCGCAAAGACTAATACTCTTAATGTTTTACCTGTACCATTTGGAAGTACTGTTGTACCTCTAACTTGCTGATCAGCTTGCTTTGAATCCACACCTAGTTTAACATGTAATTCAACTGTTTCATCAAATTTTGGTTTTGGCATTTTTTGAATTGTATCTAGTGCTTCTTTTACACTATATAATTTTGTTTTATCAATAAGCTTTTCAGCCTCTTGATATCTCTTTCCTCTTTTCATTTTTACCTCCTTTGGTTCAAACGAACAATGCTTTTTTGTTCTCCCATAAAATTTATAAATTATTCTTCTACTACAACACCCATAGATCTTGCAGTTCCTGCTACCATACTCATTGCTGCTTCTAAAGATACCGCATTTAAGTCTGGCATTTTTTGTTTAGCTATTTCTTCAACTTGTGCTTTAGATAACTTAGCTACTTTTTCTCTATTAGGCTTTCCTGAAGCTTTCTCTATTTTAGCAGCTTTCTTTATCAAAACAGCCATTGGTGGTTCTTTTGTAATAAAATCAAATGATTTGTCTTTATAAACAGTAATTACAACAGGAATTATCATTCCATTAAGATTTGCTGTTCTATCATTAAATTCTTTTACAAATTGCATAATATTTACACCGCTAGCACCTAAAGCTGGTCCAACTGGTGGAGCTGGTGAAGCTTTTCCTGCAGGTATTTGTAGTTTTATAACACTACCTATTTCCTTCTCTGCCATTACTCTTAGCACCTCCTTTAACGTATAAAATATGTATATTAATCTAAAATAGATTATAAATTATGATTATAAAATTAATTAGAAGCAATCATTGCTAGAAGAGCAAGTCAAAAAGTTTGAAATAGTACAATTTGTACATTGAAAACTTTTTATACGAATCTCAACAATGCAAGACGCAAGTTATAATTAATTTTTAGATTTTTTGAACTTGAGAAAAATCCAACTCAACTGGTGTTTCCCTTCCAAACATTGAAACTAGTACTTTTACTTTATGTTTATCTTTGTTTAGTTCTGTTACTGTTCCTGTAAAATCTTTTAAAGGTCCATCCAACACTCTTACAGAATCATTAACATCATAATCCACATTTATTTCTGGCATTTCAAATCCCATTGCTCTTATTTCTTCTTCAGTAAGTGGAATTGGATCTGTACCAGAACCAACAAAACCTGTAACACCTCTAGTATTTCTTACAATATACCAAGTTTTTTCAGTTACAATCATCTTTATTAGCACATAACCAGGAAAAACTTTTTTTAGATTAGTTTTTCTTTTTCCATCTTTAATTTCTATTTGTTCTTCCATTGGAACAATTATATTAAAGAAATAATCTTCTAATTCTCTATTTTTAATTGTTTTTTCAAGGTCTGTTTTTACTTTATTTTCATATCCAGAATATGTATGTATGACATACCATCTTGGTACCAATTCTTTTCCTTCTTGAGACATGTTTTAGCCTCCTTTATTACTCTTCACTATTAGATTCAGATGTGTCTTCTTCATTATTAGTATTTTCTGATTCTTCAGTTTCTGTAGTATCAGTCTCGGTATTGTCACTGTCTGCTTCAGTGCTATCATCACTTCCAGTAGTATCTTCACTATCTGCTTCAGTACTATCATCACTTTCATCAGTCGTTTCTATATTCACCAAATCATTTGTGTCAGATGTATCACTTGTTGTATTTGTTGTATCAACAATTTCTTTTAGTTTGTCAATACCATATGTATTCATACTCTCAAAAACCAAATCCAATACAAATACGATAGCAGCCGTTATAAGTACAACAACTATTACAGCAATTGTATTATTTACTAATTGTTTTGGCGTTGGCCAACTTACTCTTTTTAATTCTGCTTTAAAATCTTTCATGAAGTGTTTCTTATTTTTACTATCTTGTTTTTTTACATCTTGGTTTTTTACATTTTTCTTCTTGTTTTTATCTTTAGGCATTACTTATTCCCCCTTAAAGACTTGACATACTATTTTGTTTCTTTGTGTGTAGTACGTTTTTTGCAATATTTGCAATATTTTACAACTTCTAATCTTTCTGTATTGTTTTTCTTATTTTTCTCTGTCATGTAATTTCTTCTTTTACATTCTGTACATTCTAAAGTTATTGGTTCTCTTGCTCCCTTTGCAGCCATTTTATACACCTCCAGATTAACTAAATCATTTTGTTTTTTGCTATTTATTTAAGCGTATGTACCTACATACGCTTAAATATTTTACCATGTTTTTCTAATATTGTCAACTAGTTATCGCTCTCTTTTTTAGAAATTTTTATTACATTTCAAATGAAATTTTGAGAATATTTTATATCCTTTAACATTCTAAATTTACCTTTTTAATATATTAATATATTATATATCACCCATTTCTTCAAAAATTTCATCTGTACGTAAAATTTTTCTCTTAGATTTTTCTTTATAATTCCTTATTCCTTCTATTACGGCTGATAATTCTGTAGCATCATATACTAAAACATATTCATCATCAATTCTATAAGAATATTCATTGGTATTTTGTACTTCTTCATGTTGCTCGTCACTCTCACTTTTTATTTCCCTTTTAACTATCTGGCCTACATATGATCCAACATTTGAATTATGGATATTTTTTTCACTTAATAATTCATTTATAACAGCATTTCTATATTTAGATTCATGCATTTGTGAAAAATTAATTCTTGAACAAACTAAATTTTCTTCCTCATCTCCATTTTGTTTAAATCTTTTCACTTTGAATATTGGTAAGCTTGCCATTATTCCACCCCATTCTTTATATGCAATATCTCCAACTTTAGTAATAGACACCATTTTTCCATCTTTATCAAAATATTCTCTTGTTTGCATTCCTTGTCTGCTTTCAGAGTGACTTTCTCTATCTTTTTCAAATATTACTATTGAGTCCATAATTAAACTTTTGTCATATAAATCTCTCATATCATATTTTCTTTTAGGAATATCTAAGATATCTGATAAAATCATTTCTTCAAAATCTTTTCTGGAAATTTCTCCATTTTTTACTTGCTTTACTATTATCGGATTTGTTATATATTCGAAAAATTTCTCTATAAGCTCTTCTAACTGACTATACTCTTTTTTTCTTTCAGGATTTTTGTCAGAATTAATCTTTAACATACTTTTTGCATCTTCTTTTAAACCTTCTATTTTAGGTGTTCCAATTCTACTAAAACACATTGTAGTCATAATCTTTAATAAACTTTCTGGAGTAATTATACTTTTTTCTTTTTCATTACTATTTTGCATATTCTCACTATTCTTATTAGATGTATTATCCATAAAAACCCTCCTTACCATTTTCTATTAATTAACATCATTCTTATTGTCTTTAATTAATAAAATTGCTATTTAAAAATAAATATATTTTTTAATATTTATTTTTAAATAACAATTTTATTATAACATATAAAATTCAAAAATCAAATTTTAAACATAAAAAAACTGGCGACAACCTATTTTCTCAGCAGGGTAACCCACAAATATCTTCGGCACATTGGAGCTTGACTTCTGTGTTCGGTATGGGAACAGGTATTTCCTCCATGTCATCATCACCAGAAAATTTATTTCAATACAAACTACATTGTTTCAACGTAATCTGTACGAATTAGCTTTGTTTCTTTTTTAGTGTACTCTTTCTTCGTACTCTTTTAGTATAATACTTTTTCTTCCTTTTGACAAGTACTTTCTTCTTTTTTCTTTACTTTTTTTCTAAAGCACACTCAAAAATACATAGAGAAAGTTTTTTTAGGTTTAACTCTTTTCTTCTTTTAATATATTTTTTGTGGTTAAGCCCTCGATTTATTAGTATTGGTCAGCTGAGTACATTACTGTACTTACACCTCCAACCTATCTACCACGTAGTCTACATGGAATCTTACTACTCTAACAGTATGAGATATCTTATCTTAGGGTGGGCTTCACACTTAGATGCTTTCAGCGTTTATCCCATCCATACTTAGCTACTCAGCTATGCCATTGGTATGACAACTGATACACCATCGGTATGTCCATCCTGGTCCTCTCGTACTAAGGACAGCTCCCTTCAAATATCTTACGCCTGCGACAGATAAGGACCGAACTGTCTCACGACGTTCTGAACCCAGCTCG
>CAZPKK010000062.1:0-4498 GCA_964587175.1 uncultured Clostridium sp. | reverse complement strand
CAAACTTTTGCTAGTAAATTATATGTGCAAAAAAAATATTTAGAAAATAATCATCAAAAAAACCTTTAGAAATTTTTGACTCTAAAGGTTTTTTTCCTATATAACAAGATTAAGTTTCCTTGATTCGTGTATATTTGCAAAGCAAAATACGCATATAGCGAAGCCACTTTTCTTATTTTATTCTTCTGACTTTACATCTTTTTCATCAGAACCAGATGAATCCTGTTTCTTTTCAGCCAATTTCATAGTCAAATTAATTCTACCTTGTGGGTCAATAGAAGTAACTCTAACAGTAACTTTTTGTCCAATTTTAAGGTAATCATCAACTCTTCTAATATGCTCATCTGCAATTTGAGAAATATGAATTAGTCCTTCTCTGCCATTACCTAAATCCACAAAAGCTCCAAAAGAAGTTGTTCTAATAACTGGAGCATAATATATTCCACCTACTTCAATTTCTCTAACAATATCTTCTATCATCTCTAAAGCATCATAAGCTTTTTCGCTATTCTCTCCATAAATATATACTTGTCCATCTTCTTCAATATCGATTTTAACACCTGTTTCTTCGATAATCTTATTAATAACCTTTCCACCAGTTCCAATAACATCTTTAATTTTATCAACTTTAATTTTAGTTGTAATAGTTTTTGGTGCATAAGGTGAAAGTTCTTTTCTTGGCTCTGCAATTTGTGGTAGCATAATATCATTTAAAATGTATTTACGAGCTTTTTCTGTTTTTTCAAATGCTTCTTTAATTATTTTGTATGATAATCCATCTACCTTAATATCAACTTGAATTGCTGTAATTCCTTTTTCTGTTCCACCAACTTTGAAATCCATATCTCCGAAAAAATCTTCTATTCCTTGAATATCTGTTAACATTACATAGTCATTTTCATCTTCTGGATTTGTTACTAAACCTGTCGAAATACCTGCAACTGGTCTTTTTATTGGTACACCTGCATCCATCAATGCTAAAGTACTTGCACATATACTTCCTTGTGATGTTGAACCATTTGATGATAATATCTCAGAAACTACTCTTATACTATATGGAAAATCTTCTATTGATGGCAATACTGGTACTAATGCTTTTTCTGCTAATGCTCCATGTCCTATTTCTCTTCTTCCTGGCCCACGAGAAGTTCTTGCCTCTCCAACAGAATATCCCGGAAAATTATATTGATGCATATATCTTTTTGACTCTTCAGTATCTATTCCATCTAAAGATTGTTCCTCACTAACCATTCCAAGTGTAGCAACTGACATTACTTGTGTTAACCCTCTTGTAAATATACTACTACCATGTACTCTTGGAAGTATTCCTACTTCACATGACAATGGTCTTATTTCATCTAATTCTCTTCCATCAACACGTTTATGGTTATAGAAAATCATGTCTCTAACTATCTTTTTTTCTAATTTATATAAAGCCTCTCCAATTTGTGCTTTGTCTTCTTCTGCCTTTTCTTCTCCAAATTTTTCTTTATAATCTTCCATAACTTTTTGAGTTAATTTATCTACATTTTCATCTCTTAGGGTTTTATTTCTCTCTGTTACAGCTGTTTTCATATCCTCTGTGTAATTTTCTGCTAAATATTCATAAATTTGTTCATCTACTTCAAATGATTTGTATTCAAATTTTGGTTTTCCAATTTCTTTTTTCATTTTTGAGATAAAAGTACAGATTTTTTTAATTTCTTTATGTCCTTTTTTTATTGCTTCTAACATAACATCATTTGGTACTTCATTTGCTCCAGCTTCTATCATTGCAATTTTCTCTTTTGTTCCAGCAACTGTTAATGTTAAATCGCTTATTTTTCTTTGTTCTTCTGTTGGGTTTATAATTATTTTTCCATTTATCAGTCCCACATTTACTGCAGCTGTAGGCCCTCCAAATGGAATGTCTGATATTGATAATGCTGCTGAAGCTCCTATCATTGCAGCTACTTCTGGTGAGTTGTCTTGGTCTACACTTAGTACTGTTGCTACAACTACTACATCATTTCTAAAATCTTTTGGGAATAGTGGTCTTAATGGTCTATCTATTGCTCTTGATGTTAATATTGCTTTATCTGATGGTTTTCCTTCCCTTTTTGAATATGAACCTGGAATTTTTCCTACTGCATATAGCTTTTCTTCATAATCTACTGATAATGGGAAAAAGTCTATCCCTTCTTTTGGTTCTTTTGATGCTGTTACATTTACCATTACACATGTATCACCATATCTTACTAGCACACTTCCATTACTTAATTCTGCTATCTTTCCTGTTTCAATGGATAATTTTCTTCCTGCTAGTTCTGTTTCATAAATTTTATACATATTTTCCTCCTCATCTTTTTTACACCTATAATTAAGTTTACTTTTAGATGGTAACCTCTATAATATACTAATGTTTTTACTTTTTTGCAAAAAAAATAATATTCTACTGAGCAATTATATAATTAATATTGTAACTTTTGATTTTAATTAATACATTATACAAGCTACATACCTAAAATAAACTTAATTTGATTTAATAAATTTGAATGAATTTTAAGCCCCTTTGTCCCTAAAATGACTTAGGGGCCTTTTTTTGCTATATAACAAGTTAAGTTTCCTTGATTTGTACATATTTGCGAAGCAAATGCACCTGTGGCAAAGCCACTTTTCCTATTTTCTTAATCCTAATTGTTTAACTATTTCTCTATATCTATTAATATCTTTTTTAGCTAAATAGTTTAATAGATTTCTTCTTTTTCCAACCATTTTTAGAAGTCCTCTTCTTGAGTGGTTGTCTTTTTTATGAACTTTTAAGTGCTCTGTTAATTCATTGATTCTTTCTGTCAAGATGGCGATTTGTACTTCTGGTGAACCAGTATCTTTTTCGTCTCTTTTATATTTTTCAATGATTTGAGCTTTTTGTTCTTTTGAAATCATATTTACACCTCCATTTTCTTTATTCCTTAAACTGAGCAAAAATTAGGTGTTTACTTTTTGCTAAGTTAAAGGTAATTTTTTACATTCTTTATTGTACTATATTTTTTAAGAAAAATCAAGTGTTTTTAAAGCCATTTCTATAATTTCTTTTACCCTTTCAACTTTTTTGCATAAATATAAATATCCAATTAATGCCTCAAAAGCTGTAGAATACATATATTCTTGCACATTTGCATTTTTAGGTAAATGATGATTTTCAGCATTTCTCCCTCTACGCACAATGTCTTTTTCCTCTTCTGTTAAAAAATCACAAATATTATTAAGCATATCTGCTTGTGATTTTGCTTTTACATAGCTTATTGCTCTTATATGTAAATTATGTGGCTTTAAATTAGTTGTATCTACAAGTTTTGTTCTTACATATAGCTCAAAAACACAGTCTCCCACATAAGCCCATGTTAGCGGAGACATTTGATTTATGTCTGTTTCTTCTTTATTTATTGTTATTAGTTCGTCCAATTTTATCTCTCCTTTTTTTCATTTGGGACAGTCACTTTTGAGAAATTTTTTCCATTTGGGACAGTCACTTTTGGAAAAAATTTCTCAAAAGTGACTGTCCCAGATAAGAAAAAATTATACACTCTCAATAGTAATTCTTCCCAACTTTCCACTTCTAAAATCTTCTATCAAAAGTTTTGCAGTTTTCTCATCATCCACATTTCCTCCAGAAACAATGGCTCCTCTACGTTTACCAATTTCTTGCATAATTTCATAAATATTAAGATTTTCTGGTTGGTCTTGTGATAATACATTTTCTATATATGTATTTGATAAACTATATCTTTGCATTAAATTATCTCTATAATTTTCTAATAGAAATTTAAGCAATTGATATGCTATTTCTGTCTGTTCTAAAACATTATCTTTAATTGTTCCTGTATATGCCAAATTTAATGCGACTTTTTCATCTTGAAATTTTGGCCATAAAACACCTGGTGTGTCTAATAAATTGATTTTGTCGTTGATACTTATCCATTGTTTCTTTCTTGTAACACCTGGTCTGTTTCCTACTTCTAACTTGTTTGATTTCACAATTCTATTTATAAATGATGATTTTCCTACATTTGGTATTCCTAAAACCATTACTCTAATTTTTCTGCCTGTTCTACCCTTTTCTTCGTAGCTTGCCAATTCATCTGCCATTATGTCCTGAATTGCTTTTATGACTTCATTTATACCTTTTCCTAAATTGCTGTCTGTTAGAATTGCAACTTGTCCTTTTTTGTTAAAATATTCTACCCATAATTTGTTTTGCTTTTCGTCTGCTAAGTCTGTTTTATTTAATACTATTATTTTCTTTTTATTTTTTGTAAGCTCCGCTATGTCTGGGTTTTGACTTGAAATTGGTATTCTGCTGTCTAATATTTCAATTACTACGTCTATTAATTTTAGGTCTTCTGATATTTCTCTTTTGGTTTTTGCCATGTGACCTGGATACCAGTTGATTACGCTTTTATTCAACCCCTTATCTTGACTTTCATTCATTTTTATCACCTTCTTCTTTTGATAATTC
>CAZPKK010000061.1:0-4719 GCA_964587175.1 uncultured Clostridium sp. | reverse complement strand
AACATATCATATGCTAAAGATTTAGCACGTTCAGTTTTACCAACACCAGTAGGCCCAACAAATATAAATGAAGGTGGTCTTTTTGTGCTTTTTAAACCTGCTCTATTTCTCCTTATTGCACGAGAGACTGCTTCAACTGCATCATTTTGACTGATTATCCTTTTATGAAGATTATTTTCTAAGTTTAATAATTTCTGTGTTTCTGCTTCTGTTATTTTCTTTACTGGTATTTTGGTCCAACTTTCAATAACTTCAGCAATATCTTGAACTGTTAGGTTTTTTAATTCCATTTTTTTAGATAAATCTTCTATTTTTTCTGTTAAAGCACATTCTTTAGTTTTTAGTTCGGCAGCCTTTTGATAATCTTCTGTGGAATCAGCTTGTGCTGCTTCTTCTTTTTCTTCTTGAACCTTAGCAAGCTCATTTTTAAGTACTTCCAAATCGTAAAGTTCTTTATTATTTAAATTAATTCTTGAACATGCCTCATCTAAAATATCTATTGCTTTATCTGGCAAAAATCTATCATGAATATATTTTTCCGACATAATAACAGTTTGTTTAATTACATCAGTAGAAATTTTTACTTTATGATAATCTTCGTAATATTTTTTAATACCGTCTAAAATTCCGATAGTGTCTGTAATAGAAGGCTCAGCTACGATTACAGGTTGAAATCTTCTTTCTAACGCAGTATCTTTTTCAATATATTTTCTATATTCTTTGATTGTAGTTGTTCCAACTAACTGAATTTCACCATTTGCAAGTGATGGCTTTAAAATATTTGCAGCATTCATTGAGTGTTCTGCATCTCCTGCACCTATTATATTATGAATTTCATCAATCACTAAAATAATATTTCCTAAAGATTTACATTCATCAATAATTGATTTCATCCTTGCTTCAAATTGCCCTCTAAATTGTGTACCAGCAATTACAGCAGTCATATCTAAAAGATATACTTCTTTATTTAGAAG
The DNA here is from genome assembly GCA_964587175.1 of uncultured Clostridium sp. Lineage (GTDB taxonomy): Bacteria > Bacillota > Clostridia > TANB77 > CAG-508 > CALXVA01. The sequence goes on along the minus strand of CAZPKK010000061.1, from coordinate 3,745 downwards.
TTTTGCTGGAACCTTGCCATTTGCTATTTTAATAGCAAGACCTTGAGCAATAGCTGTTTTTCCAACACCAGGTTCACCAATTAAGCAAGGGTTATTTTTTGAACGTCTATTAAGAATTTGTATTATTCTTTGAATTTCTTTATCTCTTCCTATTACTGCATCTAATTGATTATTTTTGGCTTTTTGAGTAAGATTAGTTCCAAAAGTATCTAATGCTTTTCTCTTTTTATTGCTTTTTTTGTCTACTTTAACTTTTTTCTTTCCAGAAGCATTAGTATCACTACTACCATTTTCAGCGTTTGAGGAACTAAACATATTTGAAAAAATAGAACCAAGTGGAATAGCGCCAAATTGCATTCCATTATTTTCGTCATTAATGGTATAATCTGCATTTTCTTCATTAATGTTAGGAAAATTTATTCCTTCAGACATATCTTTAAACATAGATTCAAATTGCTCTGTCATATTATTTAAATCATCTTCAGAAAGATTAGCTTGTTTTATTAAGCTATCAATAGGGTTAATACCTCTCTTTTTTGCACAGTCATAACAATATCCTTCTAAAGTGTTTTTTCCATCTTTATCCTTTTTATTAACAAAAACAACTGCATTATTCTTTTTACAGTCTGAACATAACATCTATATAATCTCCTTTATTTACATTTTAATACATATTATATGATACATTAAAAAAGGCTTAAAGTCAATAAAACTTATGTAAATTTTATGTGAATTACGATTCCTAAATGCTGGTGATTGCAATTTTATGTTATTTGTTGTATAATATAAATGTATGTTTTTGTAAAAAATAGAAAAATATTCGTGAAAGGAATAAATATGAAAGATCCAAGAATATTATATTTTTTAATTGGTTTGTTTTGTATATTCGCAATAGTTGCTGGAATTTATGCTCAATTTATAGATGCAGATTATGGCGGACTAAATTTTTCAGATAATCAAAATGAAAATACGGTGCAGGAATTAAGTCAAGAAGAAATAAAAACAAATTTTAATGCATTATTTACAAATACACTCAATTTAGGAGATTATGATACAACAGGTATTTTAAAAATTAATAGTACAGAAGATATAGTTTATTCAGTATATGATATTGATGAAGATACAGATTATTATGAATTAAATATGCATATTCCACTGATAAATATTAATAGTGAATTAGCTATTAGCATGAATCAAACTACACAAGAAATTTTTGTAAGTAAAGCAAATGAGGTTATGCAAAATCAAGATGCATCAAGTAAAACAATATATAGTATAGATTATACGGCTTATATAAATAGTAATATACTATCTTTAGTTATAATGTCTACATTAAAAGAGGGAAATTCGGCTCAAAGGATTATAGTACAAACATATAACTATAATCTAGAGACTAATGAGGAAGCTTCATTAGTTGATCTAATTACAATTAAAATGCTTAATAGTGATGAAGTTAATTCTAGAATAACTCAAGTCGTAACAGAAGCAAACGCAGAAGATGAGGCTTTACAAAATATGGGATATAATCAGATATATGTAAGAGATTTAACTAGTAATATATATACAGTAGAAAATGCAGGAGCATACTTCCTAGGACCTAGTGGAGATTTATATATTGTATATGCTTATGGAAATAGTGAATATACTTCTAAAATGGATATAGTGTATTTCGAGTAATGAAAAAATATAAATAGGAACGATGAGAAGATGACAAAGAAAGTACTAATTACAGAAAAGCCTTCAGTAGCAATGGAATTTGCAAAGGTGCTTAAAATAAATGGAACAAGAAAAGATGGGTATTTAGAATCTGAAAGTTGGATAGTAACTTGGTGTGTAGGACACCTTGTTACTATGTCATATCCAGAGGTTTATGATGAGAAATTAAAATTTTGGAGACTAGATACTCTTCCTTTTATGCCTAAAGAATATAAATATGAAGTTATACCAAATGTACAGAAACAATATAATGTGATAAAGAATTTATTATCAAGAGAAGATGTAGACTCTGTTTATGTTGCTACTGACTCTGGTCGTGAAGGAGAATATATTTTTAGATTAGTTGAAAATCAAATTGGTATAAAAAAACCAAATAGAAAAAGAATTTGGATAGATTCTCAAACAGAAGAAGAAATAAAAAGAGGAATTGAAGAGGCAAAAAATTTATCAGAATATGATAGTTTATCAGATTCAGCATATTTAAGGGCAAAAGAAGATTATTTAATAGGGATTAATTTTTCTAGACTTCTTACTGTTATTTATGGCAAAAGAGTGGCAAAAGATTTGAAGGAAGATAGAATATCAATTTCAGTAGGTAGGGTAATGACCTGTGTACTTGGAATGATAGTATCTCGTGAAAGAGAAATTAGAGATTTTGTTAAAGTACCATATTATAAAGTGATTGGAGAATTTGGGAAAGAAAATGCATCTTTAAAAGCAGAATGGAAAGTAAATGAAAAATCTAAAATGTTTGAATCACCAAAATTATATAATGAATCTGGCTTTAAAAAGGAGAATGATGCCAAAGCTTTTATAATTTCGTTGCAAGGTAAAAAAGCAATTGTAACAGAGATAAAAAAGAGTAAAACAAAGGAAAATGCACCACTTTTATTTAATTTAGCAGAAATACAAAATGAATGTACAAAAAAATTTAAAATTAAACCTGACGAAACATTAGAAATAGTACAAAATTTATATGAGAAAAAGTTAGTAACATACCCTAGAACAGATGCAAGAGTTCTTTCAACAGCCATAGCAAAAGTTATTTCAAAAAACTTAAATGGAATTGCAAAAGGATATAAAGATGAGGAAGTACAAGGATATATAAAGCAAATGCTAGAAGAAAAGTACAAAACGGATTTAACTAAAACAAAGTATGTAAATGACAGCAAAATAACAGACCATTATGCAATAATTCCTACTGGGCAAGGATATGAAAATTTTGATAAATTACCAGAGCTACAAAAGCAGGTATATAAAGTAATTGTAAAACGATTTTTAGCTATATTCTATCCACCAGCAGAATTTAACAAAACTTCTGTAAAAATCAATATAGAAAATGAGGAATTTAGCACAAGTGGAAAAATATGTGTAAAATCTGGTTATTTGGAAATTTTAAAAGAAAGGAAAGTGACAAACGAAAAAAACGTTCCTTTAAATGAACAGAATGTGGATAACATTGTCAATAAATCGATTAAAAATGCAGATGTGAATGAAGAAAAAATAAATGATAAAGGTAATGAATACACAAATTTGAAAGTTTTAGGTTCACTAAAAAAGGGACAAGAAATAGAGGTGGTAAATTTTGAAATAAAGACATCTGAGACTACTCCTCCTACAAGATATAATTCGGGTTCTATTATTTTAGCTATGGAAAATGCAGGAAAATTAATAGAAGAGGAGGAATTAAGAGAGCAAATAAAGGGAGCTGGAATTGGAACAAGTGCAACAAGAGCAGAAATAATAAAAAAACTTGAAAGGATTAAATACATTGCAATAAACACGAAAACACAAATAATAACACCAACGAAAAAAGGAGAAGCGATTTATGATGTGGTAAATAATTCTATGCCAGATATGCTTAATCCAAAGCTTACAGCAAGCTGGGAAAAAGGATTAGAAATGGTAGCAAAAAAAGAAATTAAACCAGATGTGTTTATGGGAAAATTAGAAGATTATATAAATTCAAAAGTTAATAAATTAGTTGTAAAATGGTAAGAGGTGAGGTAAAATGAAATTTGATAATTTC
>CAZPKK010000060.1:0-4986 GCA_964587175.1 uncultured Clostridium sp. | reverse complement strand
CGTGTACTACGAACTCATTATCGAATGTTACAGAAGCAACAGCTTTCATTCTGTTTTCTGAATTTACTTTTCTTAAACGTACATCTGTTATTTGCATATTGAGCACCTCTTTCTTAAAGTTTTAAAATTTTGTACATCGTCTTTTGTGACATTTTCTATGTACAATTATATTATTCGTCAAAAAAATCTTTTTTCCTTCTTTTTTTTTATTTTTTATAATTGACTTTGATAAACCAAGTTAACACAAAACACAAATTTCACATATTATATTGAAAAAACAAGAAAAAGAGTATATAATAATACGTGTAATTTATAAAGAAATAATTATTTATTCATAATATTTGCTTAAATATTATATTTGAATGGAGGCTAATTCAATGGCAAATATAGAAGAATTAAAACAATATAAACGTATACATTTAATAGGTATTGGTGGAGTTAGTATGAGTGGAATAGCAGAGATTCTCCATTCTTGGGGTTTTATTGTTACTGGTTCTGATGCTTCTAGCTCAGAAGTAACTGATAAATTAATCAAAAACCACATACCTGTTAAAATAGGACATGATTTACCTAATTTGGAAAAAGCAAATCTTGTAGTTTATAGTGCTGCTATTAAAAAAGATGATATAGAATTAGTACGTGCAAAAGAATTAAATATCCCAGTTATAGAAAGAGGAAATTTTTTAGGACTACTTACAAAAGCTTTCAAGAATACTATTTGTGTATCTGGTACTCATGGAAAAACTACTACTACTTCAATGATTTCTTTATGTTTTCTAGAAGCTTGTAAAGATCCATCTATTCAGGTCGGTGCATATTTAAAACAATTAGATGGCAATTATAGAGTTGGTAATAGTGAATATTTTATAATAGAGGCTTGCGAATATGTAGAAAGTTATTTGAAGTTATTTCCTAGAGCAGAAGTAATATTAAATATAGATAATGACCATTTAGATTATTTTGGAACTTTAGAAAACATTATAAAATCTTTTGCAAACTATGTAAAGCTCATTCCAGAAAATGGCCTTTTAGTTATAAATTGGGATGATCCAAACTGTAGATTAATTACAAGAAACACGCTTTCCAAGGTCTTAACTTATGGTATTCAAAATGAAAATGCCAATTTTGTAGCCAGAAATATTATATTTAATAGTAATGGTTTTCCTACTTTTGATGTTTATTATAATAATAATTTTTACAAAACAATTAGTCTTTCTATTCCTGGCAAACATAATGTTATGAATGCTTTAGCTTGTATCGCAGTATGCCATGAATATGGAATAGAAAAAGAAGATATGAAAAACGCATTATTAAAATATACTGGTGCACATAGAAGGTTTGAGTATAAAGGCAGTTTTAATAACATAAATATTTATGATGATTATGGACACCACCCTACAGAAATTCTAGCAACTGCAAATGCATTAAAACAGAAAAAATATAATCAATCTTGGGTTATATTTCAACCGCATACATATAGTAGAACCAAAAATCTATTAGATAATTTTGCAAATGTATTAACAAATTTTGATAATATAATTGTTACTGATATATATGCTGCTAGAGAAAGCAATACTTACAATATTTCTTCTAAAGATCTTGTCAATAAAATTAAAGAATTAGGATATGATGCAGTATACATTTCAGATTTTAATGAAATTGTAAATTATGTTAAAGAACATGCAAAGCCAGAAGATATAATTCTTACACTAGGAGCTGGTACAGTAACAAATATTGGACCAATGTTAGTAGAATAGTAAAATAGAGGTAATATATTTTAAATATATCACCTCTATTTTACTATTTTTTTGTATTATTTTTAATAATTTTTTTGTTTCTACAAGTAATATCTTTTTCAAATAAACTCTTCCCAAACCAGATTTGCAAGGTCTAAACCTTTATAGGTTAATCTTATCTCATCACCATCTATTTCTATTAATTCCATATCTATGAGTTTTTTCAATTCTTCTCTGTATTTGAAAATAGGATTTTCTCCAAATTTATTTTTAAATTCACTAATTTTAATTCCTTTTATTTTTCTTAGACCTAATATCATAAATTCTCTCATTTTACTTTCTTTGTCTTGCCTTTCATGGAATATAAGATTATTAATTTCATTGTTAGATTCAAGATTATTAATATATTCTTCTATAGTATCAATATTTGAATATCTTACATTATTTATATATGAATGTGCAGCAGATCCAAATCCTATGTATTCTTCTTGATTCCAACAAGATAAATTATGCTTTGACTCATATCCTTTTTTAGTAAAATTAGAAATTTCATAGTGAATATATCCTACATTCTCTAGTTTATTTTTTACTAACCAATACATTTCTCTTTCTATTTCATCTTCTGGCAATTTTAAACTATTTGACTGCCATTTTTCATAAAAGGATGTTCCTTCTTCTACAATCAATGAATAAACTGAAATGTGCTTTGGATTTAGTTTAATTATTTTGCTTAGACTTTCCTCTAAATCTTTAATACTCTGATTTGGAATACCTAACATTAAATCTACATTTATGTTATTAAATCCCGCATCTTTTGCCAAAGTATAAGCACTTAAAAAGTCTTTAAATGTATGTATTCTTCCAAGTGTTTTCAATAAATTATCATGTACATCTTGTAATCCAATACTCAATCTATTAATTCCACTATTTTTATACCCAAGTAATTTGTCTTTATCTACAGTTCCAGGATTTACTTCTATTGTAACTTCTGCATTTTCTGCCACAATATATTCTTCTCTTATTGTATCAAGAATTTCAGAAATATATTTGTTTTCTAATATAGATGGAGTTCCTCCACCTATGTATATTGTTTTTACACTAAATAGCTTATCAACTTTATCTTTTCTGGCGACTTGTCTGATTTCAGTTTTTAAGCATTTAACGTATTTTTCTATTAAATTTTCCTTTCCAACATATGATTTAAAATCACAATATTCACATTTCTTTTTGCAAAATGGTATATGTACGTATATTCCTATATTTTTTTTATTCATTTACTCTCCTACTATATTTTTTGTTTTATTCCTAAAGTGACATATTAATTATTTTTTTTAATCTATAGTTAACTCCAGATTTTCCTACTGGCTCTTTTAGCATCTTTCCTAATTCTTCAAGTGAAGCTTCCGGATTTTCTATTCTTAAATTAGCTAATTCTTTTAAATTATCTGGTAATTCATTGAATTTTCCATTTTCTTTCAGGTTATTTATTGCATTGATTTGCCTTACAGCAGCATCAACAGTTTTGGCTAAATTTGCAGTCTCACAATTCACTATTCTATTCACATTATTTCTCATATCCCTATACACTCTTATCTCCTCGAATTTTAATACAGAGGAACTTGCTCCTATGAAAGCCAAAAATTTTGAAATTTCTTCTCCATCTTTGGAATAAATAGTAAATTTTTCATTTGCATTAGTATTCAATTTATCATTTTTTAGTTGTTCATTAGTGTAGTTTAAGATTTTAAAGTATATTCCATATTTTTTCAGAATTTCCATCTCTTTTTCTGCTAATTTGCCTCCTTTGAGACTAATCTCTATATGATATTTGTTTTTAGGATTATTAATAGAACCACTTCCTAAGAAAGTCCCTCTTACAAAAGATTTTTCTATATGTTCATCTTCTTCTATTTTATAGTTATTATATAAATTTTTTAAAATAGTATTTTCTTTTTTACAAATTGTTATAATAAAATTCTTACCCGAAATGTTTATATTATATTTATTTATGTTCAAATTATTTAACAATTTACTAAATCTATTTATATTGTATTCATTCTCAGTAGAAAATTTAATTTCTTTATTCTCTTCTGATATATTGATTGTATTTAAATATCCAAACATTTCCGCTTTTACTAAAGTTTTATTTGACAGATTGCTTAATTTACTTAATTCTTTTTTTACTTCTGTTGAAAAAGACATTATTTCCTCCTTTTATCGTTTCAGCTTGTTTTAAAACGACATTTTAATACTCTATCATTACCACTTAAGTCTGTTTTAGAAATTATATCCAAATAGCTCTCTTTATGTAGCATTTCTATTATCTCTTCTTTTTGATCATATCCTATCTCTAATAATAGGTAACCATTCTTTTTCAAATGTTTTTTTGCTTCTTTAGTTATTATTCTATAAAAATCTAAGCCATCGGTACCACCATCTAATGCTATATGTGGTTCACTTTGTACCTCTTTAGATAAAGTATCAATTATTTTTGTTTTTATATATGGTGGATTAGATACTATTATATCAAAATCTATATTATTTATATTATCAAACATATTTGATAATATAAAGTGTATATTAGAATCTTTACAATTAAGTATAGCATTTTTTTTTGCAATTTCTAGTGCTTTATTACTTACATCACTTGCATATATTTTTATTTTTTTAGCAATAACTTGTTTTAGATTTGATTTTTTATAACTAATTTTGAATTCATAATTCAAATCTTTAAAAAGATAATTTTCTATTGATACTGCTATTGCCCCGCTTCCTGTACACAAATCCAAAATTTTTATAACATCTTTATTACTTGCTACTTTTCCATTTAATTCCATATCATCAACTATTTTTAAAATAACATTAATAGTTTCTTCTACTAAAATCTCTGTATCTGGTTGAGGAATTAAAACATTATTATCCACATAAAATTTCAATCCCATAAATTCTTGGCTGTTAGTTATATATTGAATTGGCCTTCCATTTTTTATTTCTTCAATGAAATTAAAAAAAAGTTTTTCAGTATTTTCGCTTAATTCTAAATCATCATTTAGAATTAGCTCTGTTTTGTTCATTTTTAAAATAAATTGCAACAATATATTAACTTTTAATGTAGCATCATTTATATGATATTTTTTTAATTTTTGATTTCCTAATTTTTTTAATTCTTTTATTTTCAAAATATCCCCCTAATAAAAAAACCCCACATTAGCCGTAAGATGAATGAAATTTTAAGAGCCTGCTTTCACAG
>CAZPKK010000059.1:0-5182 GCA_964587175.1 uncultured Clostridium sp. | reverse complement strand
CCTGAATTTTTATCTACATGTAATAATTCATATGTTACTGCTGGTTTCATTTTTTCTCCTTTCTTTACATAATAAACATTGCATCTCCAAAACTAAAGAAACGATACTTTTCATTTACTGCTTCATTGTAAGCTTTTAGTATAAATTCTCTTCCTGTTAAGGCAGAAACAAGCATCAAAAGTGTAGACTGTGGTAAATGAAAATTTGTTATTAGCCCATCTAGACATTTAAACTTATATCCTGGATAAATAAATATTTGTGTGTCTCCTTCTATTTCCTTCACCATTCCATTTTCATCTGCAATTGTTTCTAACACTCTACACGATGTAGTTCCTACTGCAATTACTCTTTTTCCGTTTTTCTTTGCATTATTTATTTTTTGTACATCTTCCTTTTTTATATAAAAATGTTCTGAATGCATTTCGTGATCTTCTACTTTTTCTTCTTTTACTGGTCTAAAAGTTCCTATACCTACATGAAGTGTTACATTTGCTATTTCTATTCCTTTTTTTTCTATTTTTTCTAGTAATTCTGGTGTAAAGTGCAAACCTGCTGTTGGTGCTGCAGCCGAGCCATCATATTTTGCATAAACAGTTTGATATCTATCTTTTTCTTTTAATTCTTCATGTATATAAGGCGGAAGTGGCATTAACCCTATTTTGTCTAATATTTCATTAAAAATCCCATCATAAGAAAATCTCACTTTCCTAGTTCCACCAGGCATTACTTCTAAAATTTCTGCTTTTAACATTGGCTTATTATCAGAACTAGTTCCAAATAATACTTTTGCTCCTACATGAAGCTTGTTTCCCGGTCTTACAATTGTTTCCCAAATATCTCCTTCTATATTATTTAATAATAGGAATTCCACATTTGCACCCGTTTCTTTTTTTCCATAGATACGAGCTGGTATTACTTTAGTATTATTTCTTACTAGGCAGTCACCTGTTTCTAAATAATCTATTATATCTTTAAAAGTTTTGTGTTCTATTGTCTGATTTTCTCTATTAAGTACCATTAATCTAGATTCATCTCTTTTTTTAATTGGCACCTGTGCAATTAATTCTTCTGGTAAGTCATAATTAAAATCTGATACTTTCATTGTTGTTTTCATCCTCTCTAGTCATAAAAATTTTATTCGCTTTTATATTCCTTCAAATCATAAAGTGGTTTGAAGAAATATCATCTATTTAGATTTCTCCTACGTATTCTGTTTTTTAACACTATTGCTCTCTACGTTCTCATTACACATAATTATATTTTATAATAACTATTAAATTTAGACAATACTTTTATTCAATTTTTTCTCTTTACATCACGCTTATAGTGTGATATTAATAATTTATAAAGAATTGGAGATGATTTATAAATGACAAGTTTTATTTTAAAAATAATTGCCCTAATTACTATGTTTTGTGATCATTTTGGTGATGCTTTTGTTGGAAGTTTTAGTTTTCTTAATTTAATAGGAAGAATTGCTTTTCCAATATTTGCATTTCAAATTAGTGAAGGATTTATTCATACAAAAAATAGAAAAAAATATTTTTTACGCTTAGGAATTTTTGCCATTATATCTCAAGTTCCATTTTCATTATTTTTACAAACTTTCTTAAATGGTAGTCCTTTTTCGCTTAATGTATTATTTACTATGCTACTAGGACTCTCAAGTATTGCTATATATCAATATTTTAAGGATCTATTTAGAAAAGATAATAATGAATTAAAACAAACGCTGTCTAAATTCCATTTAGACAAGCTTATTGGTATAGTATTTGCTTTATTAATTGGATATATAGCTAAATTGTTAGATACAGATTATGGATTCTGGGGAGTTTTAGTTATATTTGCTTTTTATTTCTTTAAAGATAATAAATTAGCTATGATTATATCCTATGTAACCCTATGTGTAATAAGATATGGTATTCAAATAATACAATCTAGTTATCAAATAGAGTATGTTTTGTTAGGAATATTTACAGTTTTACCTATTGTGTTTATTAGTTTATATAATGAAAAGCAAGGCAAGAAAATAAAATATTTGCTTTATATTTTTTACCCTGTACATTTGTTAGTACTATATTTACTATTTAAATAGAAATTAATTTCATGTGAATTATTTAATAAATTAAAATATTTTTTAAGAATGGCATATATATTCAAAAACTGAATTAAAATGCGCCTTGAAAGTGATTAACGCTAGACCTTCTAAGAAAATTTTGGTAGAAAATCTCGAACCTTTTTGAGGGCACTGCCAAAATTTCTCATAGAAGGTCTGTGGAAATCAGCTTGACTAGCATTTTTATGTGTTTTTTTAATATATATGCCATTTTTTTAATTGTTAATATATATGTCTTTTAAATAATTCACGTGAAATTAATTTCTATTTTTTGTTCCAGTCTTCTTTGTTTGTCTGTCTTTGTCTAGCTATTGCTAATGCATATGATGGAACATCATCTGTTATTGTTGAACCTGCTGCAACAAAAGTCTCATCACCTAATGTAACTGGTGCAACTAAATTTACGTTAGAACCAATAAATGAGTGGTTACCAATAATAGTTTTGCTCTTTTGAAAACCGTCATAATTGCAAGTAATAGTTCCACAACCAATATTACATTTTTCTCCTACTTCGCAATCTCCAAGATATATAAAGTGTGGTACCTTTGTTCCCTTTCCTATTATAGCTTTCTTTATCTCCACAAAATTACCTATTTTTACATTATCAGCTAACTTGCAATCTTCTCTAATATATGCATTTGGTCCAATTTCACAGTCTTCACCAATTTCTACTCCTGATTTTATTATAGTATTTGGATGTATTACTGTATCCATACCAATTTCAACATCATCATATATATATGTAGTATTTACATCTTCTATAGTAACACCTTTTCTCATATGCTCTGTATTTATTCTCATTTGTAATACTTTTGTAAGCATTTCTAATTGAATTCTATCATTTATACCTAGAATTTCTGTATTGTCTTCAACTATTACTGCTCCTGTTTTTAATCCTTTTTCATTCATTATTTGAATTACATCTGTCAAATAATATTCACCTTGTGCATTATTTGGTTTGACTTTATCTAATGCTAATAATAACTCTTTTATATCAAAGCAATAAATTCCGGCATTAATCTCTTTTATTTCTTTTTGTGATGTATTTGTATCTTTTTCTTCTACTATTGCCTCAATATTTCCACCTTCATCTCTTACTATTCTTCCATATCCTGTTGGGTTGTCATATATAGCAGTTAACAATGTTGCATATTCTTTATTTTCCACACTTTTTTCAACAAGTTTATTTAAAGTCTCTGGTCTTATTAGTGGAACATCACCATTTAAAACCAAAACCTTTCCTTCTTTTCCTCTTAAATATTCTTTTGCTTGCATTACCGCATGAGCTGTTCCAAGCATTTCTTCCTGATAAGCATATTTTACACTATCTCCTAAAACATTCATTACTTCTTCCTTCATATATCCCACTACTGCAATAACGTCTTTTACTCCTGCTTTTTGTGCATTTTCAACTGCCCTTTTTACTATTTCCTTTCCATATATTTTTTGCACTAGTTTTGATTTTTTAGATTTCATTCTAGTGCCTTTTCCAGCCGCCATTACAATTGCTATTATATTCTCTTCCATACAACTCACTTCTCCTTTTTAGCATTTTATTATATAATATGCTTCTTTTTTTATAACGCCTTTATTCTATCACATAAATATTTTTTTTGCAAACTTTCCAAATTGGGGACAAGCATTAAAATTGGGAAAAAATATAAATTGAGGACAGGCATATTTTTAGTAAAAAGTATAAAATACTCCTGTCCCCAATTTGAAATTTTTTATCAATTAGTCATATCTTTAAAATAATCTTAATATACATTAAATAAAGTTTAGTACAAACATTTTTAAGGAGGGTATTTTATTAATGGAGGAGAATTTAAAATTATATCAAGATATAGCTAATCGTACACAAGGAGATATTTATGTAGGTGTTGTGGGACCAGTAAGAACAGGTAAGTCTACTTTTATTAAAAATTTTATGGATTTACTTGTTATTCCAAATATTGAAAATGAATACAAAAAAGAGCGTGCACGTGATGAACTTCCTCAAAGTGCTGGTGGCAGAACTATAATGACAACAGAACCAAAGTTTATACCTAATGAGGCTGTTGAGATAACAATTGGTGAGAATTTAAAATTAAAAACTCGTTTAGTAGATTGCGTTGGATACTTAGTAAATAACGCAATAGGTTATTTGGAAGATGATATGCCTAGAATGGTGAAAACACCATGGTTTGAAGAGGAAATTCCTTTTGAGCAAGCTGCCGAAATTGGAACTAAAAAAGTAATAGAAGAACATTCAACCATTGGAATATTAGTTACAACAGATGGAAGCATTACAGACATTCCAAGAGAAGATTATGTTCAAGCTGAAGAAAGAGTTGTAAAAGAACTAAAAGATTTAAATAAGCCTTTTGTAATTGTCTTAAATTCAGATGACCCTTTTTCAGACTATACAAAAGAACTAGCACAAGAATTAGAGCAAAAATATCAAACTGCAGTTATACCTACTGACTGCTCAAGGCTTGATATGGAAGATATTGAAGAGATTTTCGGAAAAATATTATATGAATTTCCTATTGAAAAAATGAATATTGATTTTCCCAAATGGGTTGATGGTTTGTCTGACTCACACTGGCTTAAAGAAGAATTATATTCTGAAATAAAAGATGCTTTTAAAAATATACATATTTTAAAGCAAGTTGATAGTGGTGTTGTCAAATTGCAAAACACCAAAATTATTAGCAATACTGTAGTAAATGAAATCAAACTTGGGGAAGGTACTATAAATATTTCTATTAATTTATTTGATGAATTATTTTATAAGGTTCTTACCGAAATTTCTGGAGTTGAAATTAATAATGAAGGTGATTTATTTTCTACTATTACTTCTATGGCTGAAACCAAAAAGGAATATGATAAAATATCAAATGCATTAGAGGAAGTAAAGGCAACTGGATATGGAATTGTTACTCCTTCAATCGATGAGCTTATATTAGATGAACCAGAAATTATAAAGCAAGGAAGCAGATTTGGTGTTAAACTTCGTGCTCGTGCACCATCAATTCACTTAATTAAAGCAGAGATAGAAACTGAAGTATCACCTATTGTTGGAAG
>CAZPKK010000058.1:0-5360 GCA_964587175.1 uncultured Clostridium sp. | reverse complement strand
ACGCCCTCCCGGCGCACCTCTCCCTCTCCCCGCGCCGCCTCCCGCCGCCTCGCGCACACACACACGCACACGCGCGCGGGCGGCGCCCATCACCCCGCGGCCGGGCGCTGCCGCTCGCGCCCCGCTCGCTCCCCGCCGGCGCGCGGGGGGACCCGGTGACGTCACGCGCGGCGCGCTCCCCGCGCTCGCCGCCCTGCAACTTGTGCGCTGGGAAGCGCTGCCAGGAATAGCCCGGCCGAGCGGCTGCGGAGCGCGGCTCCCTCCCTCCCTCTCTCTCTCCCTCCCTCTCTCTTTCCCTTCCGCCCGCCCGCCGCCTCGCCGATGCCGGTCTCTGCCGAGCGGAGGGAGAGCGATGATCTACCTTAAGATAAATACGTGAAACAGACGCCCCTTTGGCTGCTGGAATACCGCTGTCTGTCTTTATATAAAGCAACGCCGCCGGCCACCTCACTCCGGCGCGGAGCGACGAGAGCGCCCGGCGGGAGCGGCGGCAGCAAAAGGGCACCGGGAGGGCTCTCCGCGGCCACTCGCCAGGTGAGCGGCAGCGCTGCCGCAGCCGCCCCCCGTCCGGATGACAGCGGGGGACGGCGCGGGGCCGGGGCTCGGCGGCGGGGCCGGGGCCGGCGGGGTGCCGCCTCGGTGCGGCGGGGCGGCTGGGGGGCGCGGGCGTCACGCCGCGAGCGGCGCGGGGAATACCCGGCGACCGTATGCAGATGAGGGCAGCGCCTTGCGTAATGCCCTCCCGCGGCGGGGAAGGGGCATGGTCACCGGCGGGCGGCGGGGGGGCCGCGCTCTCCTCGCGGTGGCTCCCGGGGCCACCCGGCGCGGCGACGGCGGCGGCGGCCGCAGGGGGGTCCGGGCGGGGGTGCGGGGACGCCGGGCCGCGTGTGCGCGCGCTGCGCCTCGGCGGCCGTTCCCCGAAGTGGGTGGGACGTTGGCCCGTTCCGGGAATGTTCCATGACGTGTGAACGCTACAGGAAGGGGGTTAACGAGGGGCTCGGCCGGGGCCCGCCCGCGGGGCTCCCTCCGGGGAGCGGCGGCGGGAGGTGGCCGGCGGCGCGGGGGCTGCCGGGGGCGCGAGCCCTTATGTAACCGGAGCGGCCGGCGGCGGTTATGTAAGCGGCACGTCCGCGCCCGGCGCGGCCACCTCGCGCCGCGCTCCCGGGAGGCGGTGGCGGGCCCCGGCGGGGCGGGGCGGCGGAGGCCGGGGAACCCCGGGCCGGGCCGTGCGGGGGGAGTCCGCCTTGTCGCCCCGCGATAACGGCGCTCCGCGTTCCGTTTCCCAGAAAGGGAACTCTGTTTTTCGCGTTAGTCGGCGGTGATGAGCAAACGTTGTTTTGATACGTGGGTTTTGGGTTTGTTTTTTTTTTTTTTTCTCCTTAATATGGAAACGGTAGAAATTAAACTTCTGTTCAAATATTAAAGGGCTTTTAAAATTGTCATTATTGTAGTAATTCTTAGGCAGTTTTCAGAATCAAACTGATAGCAGTAGAGTCAGTGGAAATGTGTAGCCGGGTAATTTTCCTTCTCTCCTACTGAAATGGAGCAAACTTTGCAGTAACCCTGACCTTGCTCGAACGTTGCCGGGCACGGAGCACCCCGTGTGCCCTCTCAGCTGAGGGTACCTCTCTATCTGCTCCTTAATTTGTTCGCTTCTCCCGCACCCGCGCTGCGGACCGCTGTAGCGGAGCGCCGGCTGTCGGGCTGCGGGAGCTGAGGGAGCTACTGGCCCCAGGCCGCCCCAGGTTGGGGGTGCCGGCACGGAGCCTGCCGCTTTGGCCGTGAAGGTGATAGCGGCCAGGCTCGAGCAGCGCGTCTGTCCCTACCGATAGGAGCGCCGAGTTTGCAGCCTGTGGACGTGCTGGCGTGGGCGCTCGGTAACCGGGAGGTTGTGTTCATTAACAGTGGAATCTTGCCTTACCCTTCCAGTTAGCAGATGCTTCTGAATCTTTAGGTGTGGATTATGTGAGATTTGCTTTTTTGCTTTGCCTCATCTTCCAAAAAGCGTTTGCTGTCTAGATGAGGCTGGGAGGCATTTTCCCACGTGAGCCTTTCAAAGTCACTGCCGTCTCCGCTAAGTGCATTTAAGGCTGCTGTGATTGTCAGCCATGCAAAGGACAGCAACAGGGCAGCGTGGGACAAACCAACGTGCTGCCGTCACTTTTGTTGATAGAGCTATCCAGTGTTGAAGGTTTGCAGCATACAGCACTGCTCCAGGTCTGCATCCTGCTGCAGTAGTGGCAGCGTCGCTGCTGTGCTGGGAGCAGAAGGAGCAGCTCCTGCCGCAAGGCACCCGTGCAGGAGACCTTTAATTGTGCACCCAAAGGCTATGACAGTACAGATCGGCCATTTGCAGGCAGATTTTTAGATTCTCGAGTGACTGATTGCCTCATATGTGAGATCTGTTTACAAACCTTCTTGTTACTATGAAGACAAAACAGAGAGCCATATGAATTCATGTGGTCCTTGCTGAATAATGGTACATGTGTCTGCCTGAGCCCTTGGCAGCGCATCATGTTTGTTTTGTGTGGTGGCACCCCCACAAGGCCATTCTTTGGGCTTTTAACTGTGATACAGCTGGCCATCGGTTATGGGGACAAACTCTGTAATAGAGCTGGAAGCTTTTTAAGCCTGAGATGTCAGTGTTTATTCAGGTTGCTGTTTTTCTGAACTAAGTTTACACAGAAATGAAAGTAATGAGTACCATTTTACATGGCCTTCTTCTCATGGCTTTCAAGCCATCAGCAGGGGAATTACTGTTACTGGCAGGTAAGGGGAATAGGGAGCCGTGTGTTGTGTGCAGGGGATTAACTTAGCTAATACTGCAACACGTCCCATCCAGGAGGCCAATGCTTGCTGTTTGCATGTTGCTGTAGGTGGGAAGGTCGGTTATGTGGCTTGTCAGGTGTTGTAAAATACTAGCAAGCTATCTTTGCATTTCAGCACGGTGTGGTTTTGTAGCGTGCTGTGGTTGGCTGCACTGATCATGCTGCATCCAGCTCTGCAGGTGGGTTTAGCTCCTCCAGATCATTCTCACTTGGTTATGTGTGTCACAATTCCAGGTTCTACCATCAGAGTGGAGCTCTGGCTTTCTCCAGCTGCCTTTGCTCGTACTTCAAGCTGGGTCCCACAAGGGCTGGTTCCTCGTGTTGTAATGAGGGGATAGTGCTTTACTTGTCTTGCCTTGGTCAATGGAGAAGAGATGTTTGAACATGAGAGCACCTGCTTATAAACCATCAGTCATCCCAGCAGTAGGTGTGATGGGTCCCAGTCTTCAGGGAGTGTTAATTGCTGATCCTCGTGGGAGCCCAACAAATGTGCTGTATGTGCAGGTTGCGTACCTTTGCTTTTTGAAAAGCCCAATAAGTTATGGGGAACTGCTTTAAAAATTATTTTATTTAAAGAGACAGCTTGTTTTTTCTCAACAGATTTCATAAGCTGCGTGTCTGAAGCAGTGTGTTATGGATTAGAACAGCTATTTTTGAAATTACTTGGTTTTCTACTGTAATGTAACTCCCCTTTTGTCAGTAGGAGGAACTGTCTGGCAGTTCCTGAAGAAGCAAAGAAATTGTGAGGGGAGATGCAAGCTAGATAGAAAATGGAGAACAGTGTTTTGCACTGGTATGCTTCAATCAGTACTTTGGATGCTGCTTTTAATTAAAGTAGCACAGAATTATCACATAAGAATGTCAGTTTCAAGCTGTCTGTGCTGTTTTATTAGGAAATAGCAGCTTTGTACGGTTTTGTTTCTCTCTGTAGGAAGACTTTGCAACAGCAGTTCTATTTCAGCAGGAAATATTAAAAAGCAATTCATTGGGGCTGCATTTTTTCTTAAGTGAAATTAGCACTTGTCTGACATCCTGAAGGCAGAAATCCTTTGTAGGTGGAAGGGTTGGAAGTGTTTCCATTGTATCCGACTGGCGAGCCTCTCCTTGGACTTTGAGAAGTCGTCAGTCAGCGTAAAGGCTGTGTGAGCCTCTGGGAACATCCACTCCTTGGGTTCTTTGCTCAAGTGGCAAACAAGAGGCACCACATACTTCTGGTTTTAGAATAATGAGCTTTGCTTGTAAGTGAAACAATTGACATTAACTAACCACTCATTAGCAGTGGGATGTCCCTAGTAAGATTCTTCCTCAGAATCTTTCTCGTTAAGCTATGGACATGGCAGAGAGATGAGAGGGCTTGGGCTGCAGGAGCAGTCTGATGTGCTGTTTCCAAATCCCTGATGTGAAATAGTCAGAGGATGTAAAAGTGTCATGTGTAACGCTGCCTGTCAAATTAAAAGTCTCTTTGCTTGTTTCTTATTTTCTCGTGATTAATTTCTCACCATGATTAATACAGTCTGGATAGGAGTTACCTCATGTGAGGAAGTTTTGTGCATTCTGGGTGCTTATTTTTGTTTGCCTTTTGGGCGCATTTGTACACCTGTAAAACAGTAAACCAGAGTAATAACAGCTG
Source organism: uncultured Clostridium sp. (assembly GCA_964587175.1). Classification (GTDB taxonomy): domain Bacteria; phylum Bacillota; class Clostridia; order TANB77; family CAG-508; genus CALXVA01. The sequence continues at coordinate 902 of CAZPKK010000058.1, read as the reverse complement.
AATGCGGACCACAACTGTTTATGCTCACAGCATTGCCTGTGTTTCCATATTTGCTCCTCCTGCCCTAGGCATGCCTCTTTTACTGCTTTCTTGAAATTGAATGCTGCCTTTGCCTTTGTCACTGATTGCTGTGATTGCCAGCAAAGGTGTTTGTCTGAGTAAGCCAAAACCTATACATGCTGTTTGGTTTTTTTTTCCCCTCTTTCTTTGGACAGGAATCTCAGGGCTTGTGCTCCAGAAAATTTGCTGGTAGTCTTGAAGTTCTACATTGCAACAGTGTGGTTGTAATTATCTGATAGAAGTTCCCCCAGCGTTTGATTGTGCTGGTATGATGAGCTTGTGTGGTGATTTTTATCATTTTTTTCACATTCTGCCCCTATCAAAGTAGTTCAACTCTCAATAGGAAAACTGTAAACCTTCTGAAACTGGTGTAAAAACTGTAAATATTGTACAAAAGTAGTTGGCAAGGTGTTTATGGCCACTTGATGCACACATGGGTTTGATTTGTTGCACCTCAATTTGTGTAACAGAAAATAATTTTATTGATGGTTATGTACAAGATACGAGTAGAAAATGGTTAAATATGTATAAAAGGACTAATATTAATACTAGTACAATTAGTGTGCGTTCAGATACAGGAAGAGAATTTAGAGAAGTAACATTAGATGGAAATACTTTAAAAGTTACAATTGTAAACTATCCTGCGTATGATTTAGAAATAAATAAAATAGATAGTGTTATAGGAGAAAAATTAGAAAACACATCGTTTGTGTTAAGAGAAATATATGAAAGTAGTGATGATGAAGAAGTAATATCTTCAACTAAAATAGAAACAGGTGAGAATGGTTCTATATTATTAGAAGATTTAGCTGTAGGAAAATTATATAGTTTAGTAGAATTAG
>CAZPKK010000057.1:0-5513 GCA_964587175.1 uncultured Clostridium sp. | reverse complement strand
GGAAATAAACATGAAAATAGCAATTATTTCAGATATACATGGAAATTTGGAAGCATTAAAAGCAACTCTAATAGATATAAAAAAAAGAAAGGTAGATAAAATTATATGTTTAGGAGATATAATAGCAAAAGGGGTACATCCTAAAGAATGTATACAATTAATAAGAACAAACTGCGAAATAGTATTACAAGGGAACTGTGATGTTTATTTTTCAAAAGATTATAAGAATATTGACGAAATAAATGAGAAGGAGAGAAAAAGAATAAAATGGAATCAATCATTAATAGATAAAGAGGATAGAGAATATTTATTAAGTTTACCGTTTTGCTATGAACTATATATGAGTGGGAGTTTAATAAGATTATTTCATGCAACACCTACTGTTAATAACAATAAAATATTGAATGTTGATAGTATTGAAACAAAATATAAAATGTTTTTACCAAGTGAAAAAACATTATCTCAAGATATTGCAGATGTTGTAATATATGGTCATATTCATCATCCATATATGGATAAAATATATAATAAAACTATAATAAATGTAGGGAGTGTAGGAAATTCTTTTGATGTTATAAGGAATAAAAATAAGGATAGCAACGTATTAGAAACTACTAAAAGTAATTATCTAATAATTGAAGGAGAATATGGAAGTAAAGAATATTCATCAGATATTTCTTTTCAGTTTATAAAAGTACCTTATGATATTGACAAGGAATTAGAAGATGAAAATTTGAATATTGAAAAAGAAAATTATAGACTTGAGTTAAAACAAGGTATGTATAGAGAAATGACTAAAATTGACGAGAATTTTAAAAGTTTAGGAATAGATGTAGATTTCTAAAAATTGTAAAAAACACTAGATTTATCTTATGAATTTGAAGTATTGACAAAACGCATATGTAAATGCTACAATTAAAATGAATTAGTTATAAAAAGATTGGAGAGACACATATGATAGTTGATAAAGAAGGAAGAATGTTTGAGGATAGAAGAAAATCAAAAGAAGATAGAAGAAGAAAACAAGAAACTGTGGAAGAAGAAAAAAGAAAACAAAAAAGAAGAAAACAAGACAATAAAATAAAGTAATAAAATTATATTAAAGTCAAAATAACAATTTGGATAGTAATAAGATTAAAATATGAAATAATTGAAATTTAAAGAGGGGTCATTTGTAATTTAGACACCCTCTTTAATGTGTATGAAACTAACTAAATTAGCAACATCCACCTCTACCACCACCGCAACAGCAGCAGATTAATATTAATAAGATTATTATCCAGCAGCAATCGTCACCAAATCCGAAACCGCATCCACATCCTCTATTTTCTGGCATATATTTTCCCTCCTTTCAAATGTAAAAAATATAATGTAAATTAGAGTTTGATTAATTGCAACATGTATTACTACAGCAGTTGTTACCTCCGCAACAGAAAAGTAGTAAGAACAGGATTATGAACCAAAGCAGCTCACTATTATTACAACAACAATTTCCCATCTCTTAACCTCCTTATGAAACTTTTGAATGTTTTAAAGTTCTTTCGTATGGTATATATTATTCAAAAGGAAAAAAATGGTTACAAGCAAAAATATAAAAAATTTGTAAAAAACTGTACAATAAATGCAAATTAATGATATAATTCTATGGAATATTCAATATAGAAAAATGTTATAAAAGAGAGGAACGATTAAATGGGTAATATAGTTTTATTAGATGAATTAACAATAAACAAGATTGCAGCAGGTGAAGTTATTGAAAGACCAGCATCAGTGGTAAAAGAACTAGTAGAGAATTCTATAGATGCAGGAGCTACACAAATATCTATAGAAACAAAAAATGGAGGTATTTCATATATACGAATTACTGATAATGGAAAAGGTTTTTTTCCAGATGATATGGAAATTGCATTTGAGAGGCATTCAACAAGTAAAATAAGACAAGCAGGAGATTTAGAAACAGTAACCTCTATGGGCTTTAGAGGTGAGGCTTTAGCAAGTATTGCTGCTATAAGTCATGTGGAACTTATTTCAAGAACAGCAGAAAATGAAATAGGAAAGAAAGTAGAAGTAAAAGGTGGAAACATTGTAAATGTTGAAGATGCTGGTTGCCAAAAAGGAAGTACAATTACAGTAACAGATTTATTTTATAATACACCAGTAAGATATAAATTCTTAAAAAAAGATTTTACAGAAGCTGGATATATAGAAGATGTTGTTGCTAGGATTGCATTAGTGCATCCAGAAATTGCAATAAAACTAGTAAATTCTGGAAAAGTAATTATTCAAACTTCAGGTAATGGTGATATGAAATCAGTTATATATAGCATATATGGAAAAGATATTGCAGAAAATATAATCGAGGTAAATTATGAATATGAAGATATAAATATAAAAGGTGTAATTGGTAAACCGGTTATTGCACGTTCAAATAGATCTAATCAATTGTTTTTTGTAAATAAAAGATATATAAGGGATAAAGTATTAACTAGTAGTGCAGAGCAGGCATATAAAGGATTGCTTACAATAGGCAAATATGGATTTTTGGTTTTAAATATAGAAATGAATCCACAAAAAGTAGATGTAAATGTACACCCGGCAAAATTAGAGGTTAGATTTGAGGATGAAAATAAAATATTTAAAGCAGTATATCATGCTATAAAAGATAGTTTGCTAAAACAAGATTTAGTACCTAATAAAACAAAGATTGAACTAGATAAACAAACTCAAGCAAATACTTGGAAAATAGACACAAAAACAAATTCACAAACACAAACTTTAGATGCAAAAAAATATGAATCTACAATTTCGGAAGTAAAAGAAAGCAATGTGGAAAATATATTAGAAGATATAAATAGAATAAAAGAAGAATTAGCTAAAGATAAGGAAATATTACGAAAAGACGACCAAGGACTTAAATCTAATCCCAATGAAAAAGTAGAAGAAAATAGAGATGTTATTCAAAAAGAAGTAGGGACAAACGAAAATTTACAAAACCTAAATAATTATAAACATGCAGAAGATAAAGAAGAAGGAACCTTTTCAAAGTTAGGAGAGATATTTAGTAAAATAGGTAACAAAAAGAAAGAAGATCAAGAACAAGAAGCAAATGTTGATGATACCAAAAATTTCATAGCTCAAATATATAATAATAAAAATGGAATAAATCAAGATGAGAAAATAGATGCAAATAAAGAAGAATCAAAAACAAATATTGCCGAAACCAAAAAAGTTGATTTATCTGAAATTAATGAAAAAATACAAGAATTGGACAATTTAAAGATAGAACCGGACTATCAAAATTTTGGCGAAATGTATGCTCGTACTTTTGGAAAAGTAATAAAAGAGGAACCAAAGATTGAAGAAGAGGATGTAAAATATAAAGTAGCAAGTGAAGATTTAAAAACAGCAGAGAATGTGTCAATCTTTGAAAAACTACCACAAAATCAAGTTCCGGATTATAAATATATAGGAATTGCTTTTTCTACATATATAATAATTGAAATGGGTAATGAACTATATATTATAGATCAACATGCTGCACATGAAAGAATTATGTATGAAAAAATAAAAGAAAATTATTATAATGATACAAATAAAGATTCTCAACTAATGCTACTTCCGGATATAATTAATCTAAGCCATAAAGATATGCAAATTGCAAAAGATAATATGGAAATCTTTGAAAAGGCCGGCTTTGTTTTAGAAGAGTTTGGAGAAAATACAATAAAATTAAGCGGAGTACCAACAGTTTGTTTAGATTTAGATACAAAAGAGCTATTTTTAGAAACATTAGATGAAATAAATACAGTTGCAAGAACTGCAAAACAGGAGATAGAAGAAAAATTTATAGCGACAGTTGCGTGTAAAGCAGCAGTGAAAGCAAATATGGCACTTACTAAAGAAGAAGTTGATAGTTTAATGAGACAACTATTAGTACTACCAAATCCATTTACTTGTCCACACGGTAGACCAACAGCAATAAAAATGACAAAAACAGATATTGAGAAAAAATTTTCTAGAAAATAAGAACATAAGAAAGAAATGATAAAAGGAGGAAAAGAGATGCTAATTATTTTGCTATTTATAATTATTTTAAACATTGTTTCAATTGCGCTTATGTATTATTGCTTGGACGATACACCTAAAAAAGAAAAAATAATATTTATTGCAGCAGGAACAGCTATAATGTATGTACTTACATCTATTGTATATTGGATTAGTACAAGAGGAATAGAAGTTACAGAAGTGTCAGAAAAAGGAAAAGATTTAATAACATTCTTATTTGTACCAATTAACGGAATTTTAATTTTACCAATATTTTCTAAGTCATATTACAAATATAGACAAGGAAGTTTAGACAACAGAACCTTTAGGGGTAGAGGGGTAGTATTGGCAGTTTTACTATTAATAATATTAATAATAGAGTGTATATACTTCAAAAATATACAAGAACAAGTAGTAAACATGATTACAGAACAGCAAAATATATTAGAAGAAGATACGGGAGAAGAACCATCAGATACTGAAGACATTGAAAATTCAAATCAACTTTCAAATGAGACTACAGAAGGCGATATAGTACTTAATGAAATAGTTAATGATGTAATAAATAATACAGAAGTAGAAAACGATATAAGTAATGTGACTTTAGAAGATGAATAGATTATAATTATAAAAATAACCTTGGAGGATTACATGCAAAAAGTAATAGTAATATGTGGACCAACGGCATCTGGCAAAACAAGTCTGTCAATAGAGCTAGCTAAAAAAATAAATGGTGAAATAGTTTCATGTGATTCTATGCAAATATATAAAGATATGAATATAGGAACAGCAAAACCCACTAAAGAGGAAATGAAAGGAATAAAACATTATTTAATAGATTTTGTTTCTCCAGAGGATAGATATAGTGTGGCAGATTACAAAAAAGATGCTAGTAATGCTATTAAAGAAATTTTAAGTAAAGGTAAAATTCCAATTGTGGTTGGAGGGACTGGATTATATGTAGAATCTTTGATATATGGAATAGAATATAATGAAATTAAAGTTGATTTAGAATACAGAAAAAAGCTTGATCAAATAGAAAGAAAAGAAGGATTAGAAAAATTATATAAAATGGCAGAAAAAATAGATGAAGAAGCAATGAAGAAAATAAGCCACAATGATAAAAAAAGAATTTGCAGAATTCTAGAAATATATCATTCTACAGGCAAAACAAAAACAGAATTGGAAATAGAATCAAGAGAAAAAGGGCCGGAATATGATTATTTGTTATTTGGAATAGATATTGAAAGAGATAAATTATATGATAGAATAAATAAACGTGTAGATATTATGATAAAAAAAGGTCTAATAGATGAAGTAAAAAGTTTAGTAAATAAGTATAATGACTTTCCAACAGCTATGCAAGGACTCGGATATAAAGAAGTGTTAGGATACTTGAATGGAATAACAACAAAAGAAGAAATGATAGAAAAAATAAAAATGGAAACAAGAAGATATGCAAAAAGACA
>CAZPKK010000056.1:0-5621 GCA_964587175.1 uncultured Clostridium sp. | reverse complement strand
GATGATGAAATTACACGATATATGCCTAGAAAAACTATATTTGATTTCAGTAGGGTTACTTTTATGGATAGTGCAGGAATAGGAATGATTATTGGAAGATATAAGATGATGAAACTTATAGGGGGAAATTTAGAGATTATAAATATAAGCCAAACAGTTAAAAAGATACTAGAAATGAGTGGAATTAATAAAATTATACCTATAATGCCAAAAGGAGTGAAAGAATATGTATGATAATGAAATGAAATTAGAATTTTTAAGTAAGTCTTGTAATGAAGCATTTGCAAGAATTACAGTTGCTGCATTTGCTTCTCAATTAGATCCAACGATAGAAGAGCTTGCAGATATAAAAACTGCTGTATCTGAAGCTGTAACAAACTCTATTATTCATGGATATGAGGATTATGAAGGGTTAATAAAAATAAAAGGAAAGATTTTGAATAATACAATTGAAATTGAAATTTCTGATACAGGAAAAGGAATTGAAAATGTAGAATTAGCTCGTAAGCCACTATATACCACTAAGGCAAATTTAGAAAGGTCTGGAATGGGATTTACTATTATGGAAAGTTTTATGGATGAAGTGGAAATTGAATCTGTTTTAGGGTTAGGTACAAAAGTTATTATGAAAAAGAAAATAAAAAAGCATTTAGTAAATATAGAAGAAGAAGAAATTGCCAGTTTAGGAGGAATAAGCTAAGTGCTAGAAAACAGTTTGTATGAGAATAAGATGAATGATATAGTAAAAGCTCAAGAGGGCGACAAGTCCGCTATGGAAAAGCTTATAACAGATAATAATGGACTTATTTGGAGTATTGTAAAGAGATTTAAAAATAGAGGATATGAGGTAGAAGACCTATACCAAATTGCAGTTATGGGTTTTATGAAATCAATAAAAAAGTTTGATACGAGTTTTGATGTAAAGCTTTCAACATATGCAGTTCCATACATATTAGGTGAGGTTAGAAGATACACACAAACAGATGGGCCTATAAAAATAAGTAGAAGCATAAAAGAATTATTATACAAAATATCAGAACTGGAAAAAGAGTATTTGAAAAAGGGAAAAGAGGCTACAATTGACGATTTTGTAAAAGAAATAGGAGCTAGCAAAGAAGATGTAATAATTGCTCTAGAAAGTAAATCTCCTGTGAACTCAATTTATGAAAATGAGTTTAATAATGATGAAGGAGTTAGCATAGTAGATAAAATAAGTACTGGAATAGATGAACAAAATTTAATTACAGATAAGATTGCGATAACGGATTTAATAAATAATCTTGAAGAAAAAGAAAAACAAGTAATTTTACTTAGGTATTATAGGGGAAAAACTCAAACAGAAGTAGCAAATATGATGGGAGTAAATCAAGTACAAATATCAAGGATAGAAAGAAGAGTATTAGATATGATGAAAAGAAAACTCACAGAGGGAAGCTTTATAGCATAGTAAGAATAAGAAAGAAAATCAGTAAATAAACTATATAAAAAACAAGTTAATAAAGCAAAATGGAAAAGAGGAAAATGAAAAAGGTTTTTATATATTTTTTAGTATTAATATTTATTTGTTTTGCAATTCCAATCATATTTACAAGGGAATTTTCTGCAAGGACATCTTCACAAGATATAGAAAATAGCACTTTAGAAGAAAATGTTATAAAAGAGTCTACATATGATTATGACAAATATAATACAATAAAATTGTTACATACAGATACGAATGAGGTTCAGGAGATTGATTTGGACGAATATTTATATGGGGTAGTTTCAGCTGAGATGCCAGCATCGTTTGAGGAAGAGGCATTAAAAGCACAAGCTGTTGTAGCTAGAACTTATACTATATATAAAATAGTAAATAATGATGGAAAACATGATGATGCAGACATCTGTGATGATTCTAGTTGTTGTCAGGCATGGATTTCCAAAGAGGATAGATTCGATAGCTGGGATGATGATGAAGCTGAAGAAAATTGGAATAAAATTGTAAGTGCTGTAAATAGTACACAAGGAAAAATTATTACATATGAGGGAGAACCGATAAATGCATTTTTTCATTCAAATAGTGGTGGAGATACAGAGTCTCCAATAGACGTTTGGGGAGGAAGCGGATATCCATATTTGCAATCTGTATCTACATCTGGTGAGGATGCATATAGTCAATATAGTTCTGAAGCAACGTTTACTAAAGACGAGTTTATAGAGAAAATTAAAGAGGTACATAGTAATTTTGAAATAGATTTTGAAGAGGAAAATTGCATAGAGATAGAGGAATATACTGATGGAAATAGAGTAAAAACAATAAAAATTGGCAATTTAGAATTATCAGGAGTTGAAGTTAGAACTATTTTTGGACTAAGGTCTGCAAATTTTGAAGTAACAATAAATGATGATGAAATAAAATTTGAAGTTATTGGTTATGGTCATGGTGTTGGCATGAGTCAAACTGGAGCAGACAGTCTGGCAAAAGAAGGATATAGTTATGAGGATATAATACATCATTATTATACTGATGTGGAGATAGTAGATATGTAGTACCTTAAAGTCCGCACCATCTTGCTGTCACATATATAGCAATTTAAAGTCCGTCCCATCTTGCTGTCACATATATTTTGTACTCTCCAAGTTTTCGAGTAAAAAATATATGTGACACGTGGGACTACCAAGATATATGAATAGACGTGACACGTGGGACTACTAAGATATATGAATATATGTGACATGTGGGACTAGTGATTTTAAATTAAATTCAATTAATTTTGTATAAAACTCTCAAATTTGTAAATACTTATGATAAATACGAAATGAAGAAAGGATTGATTTTTAATGAGAAGGGAAAGAAGAGGTCTTAGAAAAGAGCAAACAGATATGAAGAGAGTGTTATACGTTGCTGGTGTAATTTTGTCTTTAGCGATTATTGTCTTTGTTATTATATTTATAAGCTATGGAAATAGTAGTAATAGTGAGACACAAATTGCTAGATATAATTCAACGATTTTAGATGATTATGTAAGTAATACAACAGAAGAGGCGAGCTCACAAATGGGAAAAACAGTAAATGAGGTTCAAGAGTCTGAAGCAAATGAAATATCAAATGAGACATCAGAAGAAACAAGTGAGGAAGATACTATAAAATATGCTGTTAATACAAGTAAATCTGAAACTAATACAACAGGAAATAGTACTACATCTGATAGTACAACTAATGTAGTGGAGAATAGTACAGAGGAAATAGTAGAAGATCCAGAATTTATAATGCCTGTTGAGGGTGAGATACTAAGAGAATATGCAAAAGAAAATTTAGTGTATTCTACAACATTAGATGAATGGATTACTCATAATGGAATAGATATAGCAGCTGAAAAAACTACGGTAGTGAAGGCGTCTGCAGCTGGGACAATAAAATCAATAAAAAACGATCCAAGATATGGTTTGACTGTGGTAATAGAACATGTGAATGGATATGAAACAGTATATTCAAACTTATTAACAGCAGAATTTGTGGAAGAAGGTGAAGAGGTAAAGCAAGGGCAAACAATAGGAACAGTAGGTAATACTGCAACATTTGAAATTTCAGATGAGTCACATCTACATTTTGAAATATTAAAAGATGATGAATATATTGATCCAGAATTGTATATAAAATGAGAAATTAGGAACTATTCCTAGTTTCTTTTTTGTTCTAATAGGAAATTTTTAATTTCCTATTAGAATTACGCTTTACTCTGATAATTGTAAGCTGGAAAAGAAGATACTTGAAAAGAAAAAGAAGTATGATATAATGGTGGCATAAAAGGGAAAATAAGGAGGAATATAAGATGCCTAGAACTATTGATACTGTAGAGAGAGAGAGAGAGAGAGAGAGAGAGAGTCACACTTTAAAAACTAAAGTGGCTGGAAAGAAATTTCAAAAAATATTTTGCAAGAGTAGAAAATGTCGGAAAGTCTGAGGATATACTTACTGAACAAAAAAGCCAAAAAGGGGAAACTTTACAAAGAATATGTCAATATTTTAAACATAAATATGAAAAAAACAAAAAAGATTTACTGTTTTTTGGGATTATACTATTGCTTTGCTTATTTATTTGTAGTCCGTTACTCCAATTTCATATAGCCTCTGATACATATAACTTAATGGATTTGGGCTATTTTGAGTATCCATCATATTATTTTATAAAAGATGCAAGGATAGTATCAACACTAGTTATGTATGTGGCAGGAATTTTAAATTTACCATATGATATATTTATTGTATTAATGGAATTTTTGGCGATAATTATTGTTGCTTTATCCATTTTTTATTTATATAAAACAATACGAGATAAAGTGGAATTTAAAAGCAACTGGGTAAAAGCACTTGTTATAATGGCATCTTTTATATTAATATTTAATTGTATGTCATTAGAATATTTGTTATATGCAGAATGTAGTGTTATGTGTTTGAGTGTTTGCTTAAGTATATTAGCAGCAAGAACATTTAGTAGTAATCAAAAAAACAAAAATATAAATACTTTGCTGCTATTAATAATAGCTGTGTTTTGTTATCAAGGGGCTGTGAATTTATTTTTACCATTAACTTTATTATTTTTATTTATAGATAAAAAACAAACAAGTGTAAAAAATTTAATAAAACAAATAATATTAGCAACTGTTTGGCTAGGAATAGCTTATTTATTAAATGCACTTTGTATTTACATTGTAAGTATTGTTTCAGGAAGTGCGCAAAATAGAATAACAGTTGACATATTCAAAAATTTATCATCTTTTAAAATGCTACTAATCTATGTTTTAAAAACAACTCTAATTTCAAATTATAATTTATGGCCAACAGGAATAACACTAATATTTATGGGAATAACATTGGTTATTTTGTTATTTCAAAAAAAGCCTATAGAAAAAATAGTAAAATATATAATCATAGTAATTTCAGCATTAGCAGTATGTATTGTACCAGTATTTTTTATGCAAAGCCCTTCTATGGAACCAAGAATGGCTACAGCAATAGGTGCAATTATAGGGATGTCGTTTATTTATCTTATTACTCTAAATTATAATAATAAGATTTTTGAATATGCTACTAGTGTTATAGTAATTGCCTTCTTTATGTTTAATTCTATTAATACAACACAAATATTTTCTTCACATATAGCAACAAATAAAATTGATGAAAATATGGGAATGACAATTCGATATAAGATAGAAGAGTATGAAAGAGAGAGTGGAAATACGGTTACTAAAGTAGCTTATTATAGAGATGCGAACCATAGAGATTTTCATTATGGCTGGGATAAAAAATTGTCATCATTTGGGCAAAGAGCATTTGATAATTATTATTGCATTATTGAAGCTTTAAATTATTATTGTGATAGAAAGTTTGAAAAAGCATCAATGACAGCGGAAATTTATGAGGAATATTTTGAAGGCAAAGACTGGGATGCTTATTCAGATGAACAAATAGTATTTGAGGGAGACACAATGTATATATGTACATACTAAAATTAAAGGTAAAATTTTTGTTGCAATTTAAAAGAATTTAGGAGGAGCAAATGGAGTGGACAAATGAGCAAAAACAAGCAATATATGAAAAAGGAAGTAATATTTTAGTTGCAGCTGCTGCACGGAAGTGG
>CAZPKK010000055.1:0-5627 GCA_964587175.1 uncultured Clostridium sp. | reverse complement strand
AAAAATAATTAATGGGGGTGAAGCTATTGGGTAAAATAAAAATACATGAAATAGCAAAAGAAGTAGGATTAACAAGTAAAGAGGTTGTAAAAATAGCAAATGACTTAGGATTTGAGGTAACAAGTCATCTGAGTGCTGTTAGTGAAGAACAAGCGACTCAAATTAAGAAGAATATAAGTAAAGAAGAAAATAAATCTTCTAAGCCAGTTAAAACTACAGAAAGAAATTCAAAACCTGAGAATAGAGAAGGAAAAGAACCTCTAAAGGCAAATAAAAAAGAAACTACTTCTTCAAATACAAAAAAGACTGAGACCCCTGTTATTATAAGAAGAGAGGTTATTATTTCTGAAGAAGAAAAAAGTTCACAAGTGGACAATAAAATACAAGAACAGAATAAAAAAGGAATAGGATTTGTAGAAAGAAGCAATAATAAAGACTATAATATAGTTTATAGAAATAAACAGACAAAACCTCTTACAGTGAGTGAACTTTTTGGACTTAAACCTAAAGAAGAACCCAGAAAAGAAGAAATAAAGGAAGAAAAAGCAGAAAAAAATATGGTAATAAAAGAGGAAAAGTCACATGAGAGCAAGTCAGAAGTAGTAAAAGAAAATAGATCACAAAATAGAAGTTATGATAATAAAAACAATAATTTAAAAAACAATAATAAAAATCAAAATTACAGAAATAATAATCCTAGAAGCAATAATGGAAATCAAAACTATAGAAACAATCAAAATAGTGAGAGAAATAATCAAAATGGAAACTATTCTAGAAACAATCAAAACGGAAGATTTAATAATGGAAAAAGACCATTAGATGAAAAAGGAATAGATAAGAACATTAAAAATATTATGACAACAGAAATTGTTGAGAAGGAAAATCAAAGGGATTATACTAGCAAAACAATTGATAAACAAAAAGCGAGCCGTCAATATGATGAGAATAAATCAAATAAAAAAGCAAATAAATCAAGAAGAAATAATCAATTTGATGAATTTGATAGCGGAAAGTTGAAGGATTTAAAACAAGTAGATAAACTATCAAATATGTTTTCAGAACAAGACGGAGGAATGTTTGAATATTATGATTTGACTACAGCTAGAGGAAAGAAGAATAGAAAGAAAACACAAAAAGAAACTGAAGAAAGAAATAAACAAAAAATATTTGAACTTAAAGAAATTACTATTTCAGAAAGCATTACAGTAAAAGATTTAGCACAAGAAATGAAAAAAACAACTGCTGAAGTAATTAAGAAATTGTTTGATTTAGGAATAATGGCTACAATAAATAATACAGTAGATTTTGATACAGCATATCTAGTAGCAAGTGAATTTGGAATTACGGCAAATAAGAAAGAAGAAGTAAAAGAGGAAGACATTTTATTTGACGATACAGAAGATACACCAGATGAATTAGAACCAAGACCACCAGTAGTTGTTGTAATGGGACACGTTGATCATGGTAAAACTTCATTATTGGATGCTATTAGAAGCACAAATGTAATAGAAGGTGAAGCAGGAGGAATTACACAACACATTGGTGCTTATAAAGTTAATGTGAATGGAAGAGAGATAACTTTCTTAGATACACCAGGACATGAAGCATTCACAAGTATGAGAGCAAGAGGGGCTCAAATAACAGATATAGCAATATTAGTAGTTGCAGCAGATGACGGGGTAATGCCGCAAACAGTGGAAGCAATAAACCATGCTAAAGCTGCAGAGATACCAATTATTGTTGCTGTAAATAAAATAGATTTGCCAGGTGCAAATGTAGAAAAAATAAAGCAAGAATTAATGGAATATGAGTTGGTCCCAGAAGAATGGGGTGGAGATACAATTTTTGTTCCAATTTCTGCTAAAAAACACATAAATATAGAAAATTTATTAGAAATGGTACTTTTAGTTGCTGATATGAAGGAACTTAAAGCAAATCCAAGAAAGCAAGCTAAGGGAACTGTAATAGAGGCGAGACTTGATAAATCAAAGGGACCAATTGCATCAATGTTGGTTCAAAGGGGTACTTTAGATGTTGGAGACACAGTAGTTGTAGGAACATCAATTGGTAGAATTAGAGCTATGAAAAATGATAAAGGACAAAAAATAAAAAAAGCAGGTCCATCTACACCAGTTGAAATTATGGGGCTTACAAATGTTCCAGAGGCAGGGGAAGTTTTCTATGAAGTAAAAGACGAGAAAATGGCAAAACATCTAATAGAAAGAAGAAAACGCCAAGAAAGAGAAAAAGAATTAGCAGAACAAAGTAAAGTAACATTAAGTAATTTGTTTGAAAAGATGGAAAGCGAAAATTTAAAACAACTAGATATTATTGTAAAAGCAGATGTTCAAGGAACAGCTCAAGCAGTAAAACAATCTCTAGAAAAATTATCTAATGAAGAAGTAAAGGTAAAGGTAATACATTCAGCAGTGGGTGGTGTTACAGAATCTGATGTACAGCTTGCAAAAGCAGCAAATGCTATTATTATCGCATTTAATGTGAGGCCAAATACTACTGCAAAAGATATGGCAGAAAAAAACAGTGTAGAGATAAAACAATATTCGGTAATATATAATGCAATAGAAGATGTAGAAGCTGCTATGAAAGGAATGCTTGCACCAGTATATGAAGAAAAAATAATAGGAAATGTTGAAGTAAGACAAACATTTAAAGTATCTAGCGTAGGAACAATTGCTGGAGCATATGTTTTAGATGGAAAAGTAGAAAGAAATGCAGGAGTAAGAGTAATCCGTGAAAATGTTGTAATACATGAAGGAAAATTAGCATCATTAAAGCGTTTTAAAGATGATGTAAAAGAAGTCACAAAAGGATTTGAATGTGGTATTCAGATAGAAAATTATAATGATATCAAAGAAGGAGATGTCATTGAAGTGTATATCATGGAGGAAGTAAAAAGATAGACTTGGGACAAAGAAAATACTCCTAAGGTGTTCAAAAGGAGGAGGATTTTATGCCAAAGAATGAAGCAAGATTAAATAGAATAAATGAAGAGCTTAAAAAAGAGTTAAGTCAAGTACTTAATTATGAGCTCAAAAATCCAAATGTTACAGGTATGCTTAGTGTAACAAGAGTAAAAATAACTCCAGATTTTAAGTATGCAAAGGTTTATGTGAGTGTTCTAAATTCAAAAAATATAAATAATACAATGAAAGGACTAAAAGAATCTTCGGGTTTTATTAGGTCGAGACTTGCGAAAACAGTCAACCTAAGAATTACACCAGAACTTGTTTTCGAAATTGATGATTCTATTGAGCATGGAGCTAGAATTGATTCGATTCTAAAAGAATTGAATGTAAATAAAGAATAGGAATAATGTACGTATAAAAATGAATATAAATTAATAAGAAAGAGGAAAATAGATGAGTACTTTAGATAATATTTTAGAAGAAATAAATAAAGCAGAATCGATAGTTATTTTAACACATGAAAATCCAGACGGAGATGCGATAGGGACAGGACTTGCATTATATAATGCATTAAAGCAATACGGAAAAAATCCAGACATAATAGTTCCGGAATATCCACGTGTTTTTGGATTTTTGCCAGGTGCAGAAGAAATAAAAGAAGAATCAAATATTGAAAAATATGATTTGGCTATTTCTGTAGATTGTGCAACAATAAAAATGCTAAATGGTTTTGTAAATTATTTTGAAAATGCAAAGGTGAAAGTATGTATAGATCATCATAGTACAAATACTATGTTTGGTGATATAAATTATGTGAATCCAGATTCTCCTGCATGTGCACAAATACTTTTAGTAGTTTTAAATTATTTTAAGATGGAGATTACAAAAGATATTGGTACTTGCATATTGACTGGGATAATAACAGATACAGGTGGATTTAAATATTCAGGGGTAAATGCAGAAACATTCGAATTTGTGGCTTGGCTTCTAAATAGAGGAGTAAATGTTTCTAAAGTATATAGAAAAGTGTTGCAAACAAAAACCAGAGCTAATTTTGAATTAAATAGAATTGCAGCTAATCGATTGGAATTTTTTGAAGATGGAAAAGTTGCATTTACATATATTACAAAGGAAGATGAAGAAAAAGTAGATGCAGGTACTGGTGACCATGAAGGCATAGTAGAGATTGGAAGAGATATAGAGGGAGTAGAAGTATCTATATTTTTACGTCAGACAGATAAAGGTTGTAAAGTTTCAATGAGATCAAATGAATATGTAAATGTATCTGATGTTTGTCTTTTACTTGGCGGTGGAGGACATATACGTGCGGCAGGAGCTACAATACAATGTTCAATAGAACAAGCAAAAGAAAAAATACTAAGACAAATAAAGACTGTAATATAATGTTGTAAAAAAGATAGTTTATTTTATATGGTTAGATTATATTTTTATTTTGGTTTGAGATATATACTTTATCTAAAAATAAAGACATAATCTAACTTTTATCGTGAAAAATAAATAACAATAATTTTATAAAGAATAGAGGAATGGATTTGGACGGAATAATTTTAATAAATAAAGAAAAGGGTTGCACTTCACATGACATTGTAAATAAAATTAAATATATTTTTAATGAAAAGGTTGGACATACTGGAACTTTAGATCCGAATGCAACTGGATTGCTTCCGATTTTAATAGGAAAAGGCACAAAACTATCATATTATTTAACTAATCATAATAAAGAATATGAAGTTACTTTAAAATTGGGAGTAAAGACAGATACTGCTGATTCGGAAGGAAAAATTGTAGAGGAAGAAGATTTAGATAAGTACATATTGCAGGAAAATGAAGTTGAACAAGTATTAAAATCCTTTATAGGAAAGCAAATGCAAATCCCGCCAATTTATTCTGCAATTAAGGTCAATGGAAAAAAATTATATGAGTATGCTAGAAATAACATAAATGTAGAAATAAAGGCAAGAGAAATTGAAATATACAATATAAAATTAAATAAAATAGATAACAAGGAGAAAGAAATATTTTTTATTGTAGAATGCTCAAAAGGTACATATATTAGAAGCTTATGTGAAGATATAGCTACAAAACTTAATACTATTGGTTATATGAAAGAATTAAACAGAACAAAGGTCGGAATCTTTAATATAAAAGATAGTATAAAATTAGAAGAATTAGTGCAAAATAAAAATAATGAAAAGTTTATGCAAGAGAATATTTTATCAATTGAAAAATTGTTTATGAAACTTTATGGAAATAACAATAAAATTGTTTTAGATGAAAAAAAAATAAAATTATTTTTTAATGGAGTTCAATTAACATATAATTTAAAAAATGGTCAGTATAGAATATATGATGAAACTGGAAAATTTATAGGTGTTGCTACCGTAAAGGATAAACTTCTAAAGAGGAAAATTGTAATATAAAATTATCAAAAACATTATTTAAAAATTGATAATGTACTTGCAAATGACAAGTTAATGTGATAATATATAAATATACTTAAATTAAATAATCAATTCCCTGCGTAGTGCGTGTAGACTGGAATTTTAGAACCAACAATAGATTAAAGGGAGTCCGCCTTTGGATGTGGCGTGTATGCTTACTATTTTTATATGTAAGAAACCCAGAAGCATTCAACAAGACACCCACCTGTGAAAGCAGGCTCTTAAAATTTCATTCATC
>CAZPKK010000054.1:0-5630 GCA_964587175.1 uncultured Clostridium sp. | reverse complement strand
TTACACTTTCATCTGCTGTTACATTTACTATTTTTCCTATAACTCCACAACCATACTCATCATCTTGATACTCTATAAACTCACACTCAAAACTGATTGGAAATTCATTTATTATTGGAGCATCTACATTTTCTGATTTTGTCGCTGTAAGCCCACTATTTTCAAATTTATTTAGTGTGTTATTGCCAGAAACAATTCCAAAATAATCTGCCTCTACAACATGTTTGCTATCTGCTATGCTAACTGTAAAAGCCTTTCTTTGCTTAATATTTTTAACTGTTTTATGTGTTTCTGTTAAGTTTAAAGCTACTTGGTTTCTTGAAAGCATTGTTCCCCAAGCTGCATTCATTACATCAACACTTCCATCTTCGTTATATGTTGCTATCATTAAAACTGGCATTGGAAATATTGCCTCTGTTGTTTTAATATTTTTTCTCATAAAAACTCCTCCTATATTTTTAATAAAATCATATATTAGCAATAAAATTTAATGTTCCCAGAATGAATTACTTTCCATTTATCAACAATCTGAAAAAAATGTTAGGCAATTTTCCCACCCCCTAAACGTGCATATTTAAAGAAAAATGAAGAACCATTTTTTACAATTTCTAAAAAAGTCCTCTTTTCCTCTTCAGTGTAGTTGCCGTCTTCCAAAACAATTTCATAACTTGGAAGTTCTATTACATAAGTATCAAACCCATAATTTGTTGGTCTTTCAAAAGTAATGCGAATATATTCTTCTCCATTTTCCTTTTTTCCAATGTTTGAAAAAACTCCAACTGTTCCATCTGGATATTTAGCAAATTCACAAGTCAATTTTATCACCTTCTTTATAAGATTATCTATTCAAATTTTTATATTATTCTATAATGTTTTATATTCAAAATCAATCATTTTTTTCTAAAAAATCTTTATCACACATTTTTTTCTATCTTCCAGAACCTATATTACCTTTTTTAGAAAATCTATTTTCATATTTATTCAATACAATTTCTAAGGCATTTTCCAAATTTATATTTAAGCCATTTGCAATGCAGATTAAGGAAAACAAGGCATCTCCTAGTTCTGATTCAAGATTTTCTGTAACACTGAAATCTTGCTTGCCATAATTACTTCCTTTTAAAATCTCTTTACCAACTTCTCCAATTTCAGAAACTAAATCTATATACCTTAATTCTGATGTAGTTTCTAAATTATATTTTTTTACTAATTCTTTAACTTTTTCTTGCAACTCTTTCATATATTACACCTCTTTTTATTTCCATATCCCCAGTCTTCTTCATCTTTCAAAAAGCAATAGTATGAAATATTATAATTGTCAAATAAATCACATATTTTTAGTATATTATCTTTGTTTCTTGCTCTACCTGCTATAAAAAATTCGTACTTATTTTCCATCTTCCTTCTCCTTTATAAATATTACAAAAACATTATATCATTTAAAATCAAAAATAAAAGAAGATGTTTTATTTTTTACATCTTCATAATTTAGTATTTTAATTTTATAAATCTCAAAAAGTCAAACAATATTTTACTTATTTCTTGTAAATAGTTATCTATATAGTATATTCATCTTCCGTTTTTTGAATATCCTGTTTACTCTTAGGTTCTATCTTTTCCTCATTATCTGATTTTGCTTTATATGTGCTATAAGCCCCATTTCCAGATAGTTTATCCACAAAAGCTTGATGTTCATTATTCTGTCCCTTACTTTCCATTCCTTTTTTTTCGCGTGAAAAGCTAGTATCTACCATCTCTTGATATTCTTCCCATTTTGTACTTTTTATTTTTGGCCCAATACCCCTTCCGTTATTTCTTATTGTATTTTTTTGTTCTAATCTTTCAGAGAAATTTTCCATTTTGTGTACAATCTTTTGCAAAAACCTTATTATAGGGTTTTTATGATATTCTACCAATGCTGTTTCTTCTTGTACTTCATTTTGTTCTTCTGAAATAGAGTTCTCGTTATTATTTCTGTTAGGTGCAAGTTGTACTCTTAATTCATCTATCTTTAATTTTCTATCTAATATAGTTTGTGCCAAAACTTGTAAAGAAGCAGGATCAGTATTTAATAAACCTAGTTCAATTCTTTGCTTATATATTTGTTCTGCCTGTTTTTGTTCAGTTTCAAGTTGACTCAATTGTTCTTCTAATGACTTTTGTATTCCATTTTCCACCATTCTTATCTCCTTTCAGTGTATTTGCTTATTTTTTCAATTTTTAATATTATAATAATCTTTTAGAACTTTTTTTATTTTTTGGTAATTTAAGCCTATTCCACTATTCCAAGCATTTTCTAAAAGTTCAAGTCCCTTTTCCTTATTTTGATTTACGCCTAATCCATAAAAATACATCTCTCCAATATAAGATTCAATCAACTTGTCTAAATCATATGGCACATGACCTTTTAATTTGTTAAAAATCTCAAGTGCTTTTATATAATTTTGAGAGACACCGATTCCTCGAAGATTCATTAGAGCAACTTGATAACTCGCTCTAAAATCTTTGTTCATAAACTCATAAAATATTTCATATGCTTTTTTCTTATTTTCTTCTATTCCAGTTCCTTCTTTATAACATATTCCCAACATATATCTTGCATCATTAGAATACTCACTGACCATCTTCCAACCTTTAAAGGCTTCTTGATAATTCTTTTCTATCCTATCACCATAATAATATCTATTACATAACTCATTAATCACTATTGCAACTTTATCCTTATTAGCATTATTATCCTTACTATATTTTTCTATTAAATCTTCAATTTCTTTTGTAGATTTGCTCTTTAAAATTATTTGATATGTCAAGTCCTTTATATCCGAATCTGAAGAAATTAAATATAGTGAATCATAATCGAGTGAAAGTTTTGACGCATAATTTTTTATTAAATTCTTCGCTTTCAATAATGTTTTAATATATTCTTCTTGTGTTAACTTCTTTAGTTGATTATGTTTTTCTATGCAAGGGTGACCTTCATTATTAACATTCTTGAATGAATCCTCAAATTTTTCATTCCATATTTCTAAACTTTCTTTTTGTATTATATTCAATGCTATATCCATTAGTTTTGTACAGCCAGTTAAAGAATAATCTTTTTCTCCTTCTTTTCCAGTCGCTAATTTATAATAAACAAATAGTTCTAACATTTCTTTTTCCAAATTTATCATTCCTTTCTTCTTATTATATATAATAATTTTAACATTCTTCAAAATATAATACAATACTTTTCATTTATTTTATTTAGATATATTTTAATAAGTTTTAGTGGTATTAAATTGTTATTCCTTTATATTTATAATTTATATATAAATAATTTATATTTTACTAACATATATTAATAAAAGTGGAGATGATATATTATGACTTCAATGGAATTAGTAGGACTTAATACAAAATGGTATAGATATCAAAACAATATGACACAAGAACAATATGCTAATAAAACTAAATTTAAAATGGCATATATAAGTGTTATAGAAACAGGAAATGCCAACTTAACTTGTAAAAACATTGATTTTATCGCAAAGTCTTTTAACATAAAACAGGAATTGTTATTTAATGAAAATACTGCGAAACTCGCAAAAAAACTTCCTGCAAGAGTTGATATGTATAAAAAAAAATAGAATAGATTTAATAAAAAGAGTGTTCTTGAATATGCGACTTAGAAATAAATTTAAAAATAATATTATCAAAAATAAAAGAAGATGTTTTATTTTTTTACATCTTCTTTATTATATATTAAAATCCTGTAAATACTTTTGCTACTATTTTCCATCCGTCTTCTTCTTTTCTTAGTACATGGTAATCTATATAATCTGCACCTGCATAATCTTCCATTGTAATTTTAATAACTGCAATATCATTAGCAACATCTAAAACATCAACTCTTCCTTTTGTATTTGTTGCTCCTGTTTCATCAGCTCCATCAAATAAAGTTTGAATAGGTGCTCCATTAATTGTTGCATTTTTGTGAAATGCTGGTTTAATTATAAGAAAAGAATATCAAGAAATTCCACCTAAAGTAGAATATTTTTTATCTGATAAAGGAAAATCTTTAATGCCAATTCTAGATAAATTATGTGATTGGGGAACAGAAAATAGACAAGAAAATTAATTCTTGCCTATTTTTTATACAATAATATTATATACTAAATATTTTATATAATTACTGTAAAACAAATTTTGTTTTGTTTATCAATTTCTGCTGTTATTTTGCCATTATGCATCTCAACAATTGATTTTGCCATTGATAATCCTATTCCAAAACCTTCTATTGTTTTACTTCTGGATTTATCTTCTCTATAGAATCTATCAAAAATCCTATCAGTATTTATACTGTTTGTGTTTTCACATTCATTTGCAAATTGAATTTTAGTATTTTTCCCTTGCATTTCTACTCGTATTTCTATTTTTCCATTGTCTGGAGTATATTTTATAGCATTATCCAATAGTATTGTAATTAATTGTTTTATACTATTACTATCTCCTTTAATTTGTATGTTTTCTTTATTATTATAAATTATTTCTTTGTTCTGAGCTAAAGTTTTAAATTGTATAATTTCCTCTTGTATCATATCTGTTATAGAAAATTCAGTATAGTTTATTTCGATTTTTCTTTCTTCTACATTTGCTAATTTTAATAAGCTTTTAATTAATGTATCTAATCTTTTAGCCTGTTTCTTAATGCTTTGAACTAAATCACTGTTCTCATTAGAAGATAACTCCAAAACATCTGCATTTGCCATAATTATTGCTACAGGTGTTTTCAATTCATGTCCAGCATTTGTAACAAATTGCTTTTGTTTTTCTATGTTTTTAATGATAGGAGATAATACTTTCTTAGATAGAAAAGATACTATTATAAATATTATTAATAAGCCAATAGCTATTACGAAAATTGATTTTTCTGTTGATGATTTAAAACT
Source organism: uncultured Clostridium sp. (assembly GCA_964587175.1). Taxonomy (GTDB): domain Bacteria; phylum Bacillota; class Clostridia; order TANB77; family CAG-508; genus CALXVA01. The sequence goes on along the minus strand of CAZPKK010000054.1, from coordinate 702 downwards.
ACTTAATTGCATTGTACAATCTAAAAATATTATCGATTTTCCTTCATCATTTTCTGTAATTTTATATTTGTAATTATTATAATATCCTGATTCTTTACTTTTTTCTAATATTTGTTGTAGTATCTCTTGGACATCTTCTTGGGTAACTGCTGCTATGTGTTGCATATTTGCTTCAATCACATTTCCCTCATTATCTATTTTTACAATAAAATACCTAGTGGAAAATTCTGTTTCTTGTGTTATAAAACCTGATAATTCATCATTATGTGGTTGATATTCTGGAATTTCTCCATCGTTTTCTGAAATCAAATCTAACAATCCATTAAATTGCCTGTCCATTACAATGTAGTTTGCTAGTACTACTATGCCATATATACAGGTAGTTACAACAATTGTAGCTACCATTGATATCAAAATAAATTTTCTTTGTAACTTTTTTATCATACTTTTTTCTCCAAAACATATCCGTTTTTATCTATTATTTCAATATTCGCACCTAAAGCCATGAATTTATTCTGTAAATAAGAGATGTACATTCCAACTACATTTTCATCACTGGTATTATCATTCCAAATTTTTTTATTTAATTCTTGTTTTTCAATAACTCTTTCTTGGTTCTTTACCAAAAATTCCATTATTTCACATTCTTTACTAGTTAAATGTAATGATGCTTTATCATTAGATATTTCTGAATTTTCTTTA
>CAZPKK010000053.1:0-5738 GCA_964587175.1 uncultured Clostridium sp. | reverse complement strand
TCTACAATACCAAATGTAGTAGAAGATGTTCCAGAGATAATTATTAATTTAAAAAGTGTAAGACTTAAATTAGATCAAAATGAAGAAAAAACATTAAGAATTGATGTTAAAGGACCAGCAGAAGTAAAAGCTGGTGACATAATTACAGATGGAACAGTAGAAATACTAAATCCAGACTTACATATAGCAACAGTCTCAGAAGGCGGAGTACTAAAGATGGAACTTACAGCTGATATGGGTAGAGGATATAACAATGCTGAAAAGAATAAAAAGCCAGAACAAGCAATAGGCGTACTTCCAATAGACTCTATATATACACCAGTAAAGAAAGTAAATTATGCTGTTGAAAATACTAGAGTTGGTCAAAGAGTTGATTATGATAAATTAACAATAGAAGTATGGACAGATGGAAGTTTAAAACCATATGAAGCTTTAAGCCTTGCAGCAAAAGTTATGACTGGACATTTAGAATTATTTATAGATTTATCAGAAACAGCAAAAAATACTCAGGTAATGGTTGAAAAAGAAGAAAACAAGAAAGAAAGAGTATTAGAAATGTCAATTGAAGATTTGGAATTATCTGTAAGATCATTCAATTGTTTAAAAAGAGCTGGAATATCTACAGTTGAAGATTTAATAAACAAATCAGAAGCTGATATGATGAAAGTAAGAAATCTAGGAAAGAAATCATTAGATGAAGTTACAAATAAATTACATGCATTAGGATTAGATTTTAGAAAAGATGAAGACTAATACTTAATTAAGAGGAGGGAAGACAAAGTGGCAACTAATAGAAAATTAGGTAAACCAACAGATATTAGATTAGCAATGCTTAAGACTCAAGTTACTGATTTAATATTACATGGAAAGATAGAAACAACTGAAGCTAGAGCAAAAGAAATAAAAGCTATAGCTGACAGTTTAATATCTTTAGCTGTTAAAGAAAAAGATAATTTTGAAACTGTTGAAGTAAAAGTATCAAGAGCTAAACTAGACAGCAAGGGAAATAAAGAAACAGAACTTGTAAAAAGCAAAAATGGTAAAGAGTATTTAAGAGTAGTTAGAGAAGAAACTACTGAAAAAAGACAAAAAGATATGCCATCGAGATTAAATGCTAGAAGAAAAATGATGAAGACATTAAATAAAGTAAAAGATGCAGATGGAAAAAATATAGATTTACCTGCAAAGCTATTTAATGAAATAGCTCCTAAGTATGAGGGAAGAGTAGGAGGATATACACGTATTCTTAAACTTGGAACTAGACGAGGAGACGCAGCAGAAATGGTTATATTACAATTATTTTAGTGGAAATAGGGACACTTTACCAAAATAGGGACATGCGTATTTTGGTAAAAAAGTATAAATTAGGGACCAACCTAATAAAAAGTAAGATGAGTGAAAACTACCGTAAAAGGTAGTTTTTTTAATTGACATATAATCACTAAAAAATTCTTAATACATAAAATATATTAAGAATTTTTTTCTTGCAATATAAAAAATTATATCTAATAAATAAGACATTAGAAATGGAGGCATTTATGTGGGATTTTATACTTAATGGTATATTTTGGGTACTTGCACTATATGGTTTGTTTGAGATAATTAAAAATATTATATACATCTGTACATACACAAATCTAAAAACAGATGGTATCTATGTTATTATTGCAACGAAAAATCAAGAAAATAAAATAGAAGGTTTTTTGCGTACAATTCTTTTTAGAATAATGTATGGAAAAGAAGAGTGTATAAAAGATGTAATAGTAACAGACTTAAACTCAACTGATGATACAATGAAAATACTAAATAAATTAAGTAAAGACTATGATGAAATAAAAGTAGTTAATTGGAAGGAATGTAAAGAGGTTATAGATAATATAAAAGAGGCAAGCTAACTCTTGTAAAACCAATGTTCATGTGATATAATTCGATTTATATAATAGTAGGTAGTTACGAAAAGGACAATGTGGCCAAATTTGGTGGCTGTTCTTAAAGAAACAAAAAGAGGTAACAAGTTGGAATTACAAGGCGAAGTTATTGAAATTATATTTAAAAATGAAATAAATAGTTATTGTATAGCAGTACTAAAATTAGATAAAAGCAGTATGAAGTCTGAGATTAAGAATTCTGATCAAATGGATTTGCTTTCTTTAAATGAAAAAGAAATAGAAAAATTAGATGAAGAAACTACAATAGTGGGGTATCTACCTTTTGTGAATATGGGAGATACCATTAAAGTTATTGGAAGGTTTGTGGAACATCAGGAATATGGAAAACAATTTAAAGTGGATACTTTTGAAAAAAAAATGCCACAAACAACAAAAGCATTAGAAAAATATTTGGCAAATTGTGGAATAAAGGGAATTGGACCTGCCACAGCAAAACGTATTGTAGATTTATTTGGAGAAGATACTTTAAATATATTTAAATTCGAACCAGAAAAGCTATCTCAAGTAAAGGGTATTACTAAAGAAAAGGCAATTGAAATTGCAAATACTTTTATTGAGAATTGGGAAGTATGGCAATTAGTTGGCTTTTTAGATAAGTTTGGTATTGGCCCACAAAGTGCAGAAAAAATATATAAGTCACTTGGTGCTAATGCAATAGAAGAAATAGAGTCAAACCCATATATACTAATCGATTTAGTAAATAAAGTGAATTTTGAGCAAATCGATAAAATGGCTTTAGGCTTGGGAATTGAATACAATAATGAAAAACGTATCAGAAGTGGTATAAAACATGCTTTAATCATTATGACATATAATGGACATTGTTGTACCAGATATGAAAGCTTGATTGAGTTTGTAAATAGATTTTTAAATGTAAGTGAAAATGAAATAGAAGATTGCTTAATAAATATGAAAGCAAAAAAGGATATTGTTTTAGAAGAAAGAGATGAGTCTGAATGGGTATATTTATCTCAATTTTATGAGGCAGAAGAAAATATTGCACAAAGACTAATTGAGCTTGATAATTATTCAAATATAAAGAAAATAGATAGATTTGAAAAAGAGCTAAAATTGTTTGAAGAAAAATCTAGTATAGAGTTATCAGAAAAACAGATTGAAGCAATTAGAGCAATAAATGATAATAATGTTTGTGTTATAACTGGTGGACCGGGTACTGGAAAGACAACGATTATTAAAACGATTATCGATATATTTAAACATAATGAAATGAAACCAGTCCTTTGTGCACCAACTGGTAGAGCAGCTAAAAAAATGACAGAGACAACAGGAGAAGAAGCTAAAACCTTGCATAGATTGCTAGAAATTGGCAAGTTTTCAGATGAAAATCAAGGCTATAATATAGATATGTCAGTAGCACCTATAGATGGTGATATAGTTATTGTAGATGAAATGTCAATGGTGGATTTGTTTTTGATGAATTATTTGTGCAAAGCTTTATATAAGGGAACAAAATTAGTTTTAGTAGGAGATATAGATCAGCTCCCATCTGTTGGACCTGGAAATGTATTAAAAGATATTATTGAATCTGAAAGAATTACCACAATAACATTAAATAAAATTTTTAGACAAGCAGCAAGAAGTAAAATTATAGTAAATGCACATAGAGTTAATGAAGGAATGAGCTTTATTACAAAAGAAGAAATGAAAGATTTAAACACAAATGATAATAATAGTATAATAGAAGAAAATGAAATAAAAAACATAAAGCACAATTCAAATAGCTTTTTAGATGACTTCTTTTTTGTTGATGAAAATAACAAAGAAAAAATCTTATATAATATTATTACTCTTAGTGGAGAACGTTTGAAAAATTATGGTAATTTTGATTTTTTGAATAATATACAAATTATCACTCCTACTAAGAAGGGAGAGCTTGGAACAAAAGAATTAAATAAGGTTTTACAACAAACAGTAAACCCATCATCAAATACTAAAAATGAAAAAAAATATGGAGATAACATTTTTAGAGAAGGTGATAGAATAATGCAAATAAAAAATAATTATGACATATATTGGGAAAAAAGAGAACCTTATTTTGAGAGTGGAAGTGGCGTTTTCAATGGAGAACTAGGAACAATAAGAAATATAGATGATTTTAACAAACAAATAAAAATAAAATTTGATGATGAAAAAGAAGTATGGTATCAATATAATGAACTAGAACAAATAGAACTTGCATATGCAATTACAGTACATAAAGCACAGCGGAAGTGAATTTGATGTAGTAATAATGCCTATATCTCAAACAGTGCCAATGCTTCTTACAAGGAACTTACTTTATACAGGTATGACAAGAGCAAAAAAATTATTAATAATAATAGGAAATAAAAACATTGTGAATTTTATGATTAATAATGCAGATAACAAAAAAAGAAATACAGGTCTAGCATATAAAATAATTGAATTTAAATAATCTTTTATTTATTATAAAGTGACTTTAATGAATAAATTTCGGGGGAAAGCTTAGAATTTGATTCTTATAAAAATAAGAAAGGAATGTGATTATGGACATTTTTGAAAAAGCCCTCGAATGTATTTTTTTGCCTAGTTGTGGTATTTGTGGAAAACTAGGAGAAGGATATTTGTGTAAAAATTGTGAAAAGGAGCTTGGAAAATATGTAATTAATTTAAAAAGAAACTTTACAAATAGTAAAAAGAATATGGAAATTAATATTCTACTAAAAGAATATAAGCATGATGATAATTTTCCACTTCAATATAAAAAAGTGAAAAACGGAAGTAAAAGCTTAAAAAACAGAATAAATAAATTCCATGTTTTTAAGTATGAAGATTTGGTAAGAAAATTGATAATACAATATAAATTTAATGACAAATCATATTTGTATAAAATGTTTTGTGAATTTATTGTAAAAAACAAAAAATCTTTTGATTTTATAAATAGTTATGATATAATATTACCAGTTCCGATACATAGAAAAAGAATGAAACAAAGAGGATATAATCAGAGTGAACTTATAGCAAGAGAACTAGCAAAAAATGTGAAGATTAAATGTTATGCAGATATTATTGTAAAAATAAAAAACAATAAACCACAAAGTACTTTAAGTGGAAAACTGAGAAAAGAAAATACGAAAAATGTATATAAATTGAATAATTTTGAAAAAATAGAAAATAAGAAGATTTTGATTTTTGACGATATCTATACAACAGGAGCTACTGTAGATGCATGCATTCGAGAATTAAAAAATGCAAATGTGGCAGAAATAGGAGTGTTAACTTTAGCTAAAGATTAAAAAGTTCTTAAAAAGAGTGCGAAAAATGAGCAAACAGCCCTAAAAAGTGTGTATTCAATTGTTTCATAAATGTTTAAGAAATTAAACACAAGGCATAAAACGTTTAAGAAAAAGGAAGGAGAAACAAATGGACGATTTAGTTGAGAGTATATTAGATTATATAAGGTCAGATTATACAGATTATGCAATAATGCTTAATGGTGAATGGGGAAGCGGAAAAACCTATTTTTGGAACAATAAAATAAGACCAAAGATAGAGTCTATGATGCTTAACGGAAAGCGTTATACAGCTATTTATATGTCTTTATATGGTATATCTAATCTTGAAGAAATCAGTAAGAAAATATTTATTGAAACTACACAACTAATGGATAAGAATTTGAAAAAATTTATGGATTCAAGTGGAGTAAATAACATACCAGAATATGCTAAAACAGGTCTTGATATGGCAAACTTTTTTGGTGTAACTCAAAACGGAGATAGAATAGATTATGAGCAGTTTTTTTCTACAGAT
>CAZPKK010000052.1:0-5776 GCA_964587175.1 uncultured Clostridium sp. | reverse complement strand
TATTAAATAATAATGTTTCTGATCATTTACCATTATTACTAGACTTTGAACTATAACATATGAGGAAGACTTTTATCAAGTACAGAAGAATCAAAAAAATATGCAACTGATATATTTGATGATGCAATTCAAGAATATTTTAAAAAAAGGAAGAAGCAAGGAGGGTATAGTGAGCTATATCCTCCTTATATTTTGAACAATCTATACTTTAATATTTTTTATTATTACACTCAACTCTTGACAAATCAGTGAGAATTTATATAAAATCAGGTTGAATATTATATAATTATATAAATTTGAGATAGTTTATATTATAATCATATAGAAAAAAGGATGTGATAATTTGATTGACTTACAAGAAATAAGAGGCAAATTAGAAGAACTGAATAATAAACTAAACAAGATAGGTGATTCACTTTGACATTTCACAATTAGAATCTGAATTAAAAAATCTTGAAGAACAAACAACAAATGCAAATTTTTGGCAAGATTCTAATAATAGTTCTAAAATCTTAAAAAGAATTACAAATCTAAAAAGCAAAGTAACTAAATATAAATCAATAAAGAAAGATTTAGAAAGTTTAATAGAATTACAAGCTCTTCTTCAGGAAGAAAGTGATTCGGATTTGGAAGAAGAACTAGAAAATGGTGTTCGTTCTCTGAAACAAGAGATTGAAAAACTAGAAATTTCTACTTTATTATCAGAAAAATACGATAATAATAATGCAATTATTACTCTTCATCCAGGAGCAGGGGGGACAGAAGCTCAAGACTGGGTAGATATGCTTTATCGAATGTATACTAGATGGGCAAATGATAATGGATATACCGTAGAAGAGCTAGATTATTTACCAGGAGATGAAGCTGGAATAAAAAGTGTTACATTTTTAGTTTCAGGAGATTATGCATATGGATATCTAAAGGGGGAACAGGGAGTACATAGACTAGTTAGGATATCGCCTTTTGATGCAGGGGGAAGGAGACATACATCTTTTGCATCAGTTGAAGTACTTCCAGAGATTACAGATGATATTGAAATAGATATTAATCCAGATGATTTGAAAATAGATACTTATAGAGCATCAGGAGCAGGAGGACAGCATATAAATAAAACCTCTTCTGCAGTTAGAATTACACATATTCCAACTAATATTGTAGTTGCTTGTCAAACAGAAAGATCTCAAATTCAAAATAGAGAGACAGCAATGAAAATGTTAAAATCAAAACTACTTCATTTAAAAGAACAAGAACACAAAGAAACTATTGATGAGTTAAAAGGAATACAAATGGATATTGCATGGGGAAGCCAGATTCGTTCATATGTATTTTGTCCATATACAATGGTAAAAGACCACAGAACTGGTTATGAAGTAGGAAATGTTCAAGCTGTAATGGATGGCGATTTAAATGGATTTATTGATAGTTATTTAAGAAGTTTAATATAATAAAAAGTAACTTTAAACTTCCTAAAATAATAAAATATATTAAGGCAAAATATAAGTATATTTACGCCTTTTACATTTAATACAGAGGACTGTTTTTTATGGAAACCATAGTCTTAAAATTTGGAGGAAGTTCACTAGCAGACAATATAAAATTAAATATTGTTGCTAACAAAATTATTGATTTTTACAACAAAAACAATAAAGTAATAGTAGTTGTTTCAGCACAAGGGAAAACAACAGACAACCTTATAAAAGAAGCAAAAGAATTATCTTATGAGCCAAACAAAAGAGAAATGGACGTATTGCTTAGTACTGGAGAACAAATTTCAATTTCAAAACTTGCAATATTGCTAAATAGATTAGGATATGAATCTATTTCATTAACAGGTTGGCAAGCAGGAATTTACACATCAGATGCAAATGGTGAAGCTAAAATAGAATATATAAATACAGAAAGAATAAAAAATGAATTAAACGATAATAAAATAGTTATTATTGCTGGATTTCAGGGAATTAGCGACAAGAAAGATATCACTACTTTGGGTAGGGGCGGTTCTGACACAACAGCTGTTGCTGTTGCTGCAGCTGTAAAAGCAGATCATTGTTATATTTTTTCAGATGTTGATGGAGTATATTCTACAGATCCGAACAAAATTACAGATGCAAAGAAAATTGGTGAATTATCATATACAGAAATGCTTGATTTATCTAACGAAGGAGCAAAGGTACTTCATAATAGATGTGTAGAAATTGCTCAAAAATATAATGTCTTAATTGAGACTGGCTCAACATTTAATAATAATACAGGTACTGTGATAAATAATAAAATAGAGGAAAGTGCTGTAAAAAGCATAGTAAAGAACGACAATCTTTTTCTAATAAACTTAAAGTATGAAAACTATAATGCAGATATGTTAAACAAATTATATTTTTCATTATTAGAAAATGAAATATTTCCTACAAATATAATTAATAATAGTACTAACAGCTTCAATATAAGTTTTACAATAAAGACCTCTGATTTGCCTAAATTCCAAGAACTATTAGAAAAAGAACATGCAATGTTTAGTTCATCTTTTACAAACATTTCTAGAATATCTCTTGTAGGATATGGAATTATGAATAATAGAAATGTAGTAAAAAAAGTTTTAGAAATTTTAAATATAAATTCGACAGAAATATTCTCTTTAGACCTAGAAGAATGTAAATTGTCGTTTATGACCAAAGAAAAAGTTAGTGATAAACTTCTTGAACAGTTACATCATGAATTAATCTGAAAAATTATTTAAAAGCAGCATTGCTGATTGTCAGCATGTTGCTTTTTTAGTCATTACATTTTCTACTATAGAAGCAAATTTCTGCTATTTCAGTTCTAAAAGAGACAAGTAGTGAATATAATGTTTTAGTAGAGTTTAAATTTAATGGAGGAATTTGTTATGACAATTGATGATAGAAAAAACAATAGTAACATATCAAATAATACTGGTATGATACAAAACTTAATATTAGAAAATAGAGAAAAATTAAGTATATCCGGAGTGTTGGATGTTCTAAGCTTTGATGATCAAATTGTGATTTTAGAAACTGAATTAGGATTATTGACAGTTAAAGGAGAAGACTTAAGAATAAATAAGCTTAGCCTCGATACGGCAGAAGTAATCGTAGATGGAGAAATATACAATTTAGGGTACAGTGAAAAGAATTTAGATGGAAAGAGTGGAGGAAGTATATTTAACAAAATATTTAAATAATAGGAGGGTTACTTAACTTGAATATTAATCAATTATATACCTTACTTTACTTTATATTAGTGGGAATTATTATTGGAATATTATTTGATATATTTAAAGTAATAAGAAAGTGCTTCAAAACCTCAGACTTTATTATTTATATACATGATTTCCTTTTTTGGATTTTAGCAGCAACTATATTGTTATTTAGTATTTTTATGTTCAACAATGGTGAATTAAGAGCATATATATTTATTGGAATTATATTGGGCATTATTGTATATTTACTAATTTTTAGTAAATATCTCGTAAAAATATTAGTAAATATAATTGATTTTTTTAAAAGAATAATTGCATATCCTATAAAACTTATTAAAAAATACTTGATTTCGCCAATTAATCTTTTTATTATTAAAATAAAGTCAAAATTTAAAATAAAATTACAAAAAAACAGTTTTAAACTAAAGAAAAAAAACAATTTATCGGATAAAATTCAATAATAAAGAAGGATTTTTGAAAAAAATGTAGAAAAATATAAATAGATTAATTCTGGAGTGAAAAAGTACATATGAAAAAGAAAATAATACTTAATTTCTTAAAAAAGCTATTAATAATAGCATTTATAGTATATTTTATATATACAGTCGTTAAACAACAACAAACCTTAAATTCTTATGCTAATCAAAAAGCTAAATATGAAGAAGATATAGAAACGGCTGAAGAAGAGCAAGCCGAATTAGAAGAAATAAAGAATAATATAAATTCAGATGAATATATTGAACAAATTGCAAGAGAGAAGTTAGGAATGTATTATCCTAATGAAAGAGTTTATGTTGATATCGAAAAATAATATATTATAGAGGCATGAAAATTGCCTCAAAATTTATTTTTTCATTTTATTTCATTTCTTTTCAATTTTTCAAAATACAAATATAACAAAAAATTAAATTTTAATAATATATAGGGGGCCTAATTTATGGATTTAAACGATTATACTTTGGTAGAATTACGTCAAATCGCTAAAGAAAAGGGTTATAAAAATGTCTCAAAATTAAAGAAAGAGGATTTATTAAATTTGCTTAATAATACGCCTAATAATGAAGAGAAAAGTAAAAATTTAACTGAGAATGTAGAAGAAAAAAGAAGTGAAGAATTTACTTCTTTAGGATATAAACTAACAAATAATGATGACAAAATAGTTGAAGGGATTCTAGAAGTTCTACCTGATGGATACGGATTTCTAAGAGGAGATAATTATCTTTCAACTGCAAACGATGTATATATTTCTCCAGTTCAAATTAGAAGATTTAAATTAGATAAAGGAGATAAAGTAAAAGGAATTTCAAGAATGCCAAAAGAAGGAGAAAAATTTCCAGCTTTAATATATGTTGGAGAAGTAAATGGAGAAGCTCCAGAAATGGCATATAAGAGGAAAAAATTTGATGATTTGATACCTATTCATCCTAATGAGAGAATTAGACTCGAGACATCTCCTGATGAATATGCTATGAGAATTATAGATTTAATGTCTCCAATAGGCAAAGGACAAAGAGGAATGATTGTAGCTCCTCCCAAAGTAGGGAAAACTACATTAATAAAGAAAATAGCAAATTCCATTTCTATAAATAAGCCTGAGATAGAATTAATAGTGTTATTAATTGATGAAAGGCCAGAAGAAGTAACCGACATGCGTCGTTCAATAAAAGGCGATGTTATATATTCTACATTTGATGAACTTCCAGAGCATCATGTAAAGGTTGCAGAAATGGTTTTAGAAAGAGCAAAAAGGCTAACAGAGCAAAATAAGGATGTTGTTATATTATTAGACAGTATAACTAGACTTGCACGAGCTTATAATCTTGTAATACCTTCTTCTGGAAGAACATTATCTGGTGGTCTTGATCCAAGCGCATTACACAAACCAAAAAAATTCTTTGGGGCTGCAAGAAATATAGAAAATGGTGGAAGCCTTACAATTCTTGCTACAGCATTAGTAGATACAGGAAGCAGAATGGATGATATTATATATGAAGAATTTAAAGGAACTGGAAATATGGAAGTTCACTTAGATAGAGGATTATCAGAAAAACGAATTTTCCCAGCAATTGATATAAATAAATCTGGAACAAGGAGGGAAGAGCTTTTGCTCACTCCTGAAGAATTTTCAGTTGTATTTACAATTAGAAGGGCATTATCTAACATGAGTACAAATGATATGACTGAAAAAGTACTTGAACTTATCACACATACAAAAAACAATGCAGAATTTATAGAAAAAGTACAATCAACCAAAATCTTTTAAAACAAGTAATACTACAAGAAAATAACAGATTTTTTATTCTAATTATATAAATAAATTAATGTTCTTTCATATTGGAATGTTCTCTTTCATTCAGCTCATGTTCTTCAAGAATAATGAAAATAGAAATAAATTAGAAGATAATTTTTAATTTATAAAAAGAAAGGGTAGAAGAAAGATTAAAATTCAGCCGTAATAAAAAGCAGGATCCTTATTGCACAAAATTAAAGTTTTGCGCAAAAAGGAATAGGAGTAAAAAGAAAGTGCCTATTTCAAGTACCTCCCTCTCAAAATTAGCAACT
>CAZPKK010000051.1:0-5915 GCA_964587175.1 uncultured Clostridium sp. | reverse complement strand
TAGGATTAATTACAATAAATGCACTAGCTTGTAGTGATAAGATAATAATTCCAGTACAGGGAGAATATCTAGCTGCGAAAGGTATGGGACATTTATTAAAAACTGTTAATAAAATTCATAAACAAATAAATCCAAATTTAAAAGTTGGAGGTGTATTACTAACTCTTGTAGACAAAAGAACTAATTTATCAAAAAAAGTAAGAAATACTATAAATGAAAACTATGGTCAATTTGTAAAAATATATAATACAGAAATTCCAAAAGCAATTAATACGGCAAAGTCAAATTCTACTGGTAAGAGTATTTTTGAGTTTGATAAAAATAGTCCAGTAGCCTTAAGTTATAAAGAATTTGCAAAGGAGGTTTTAGAAGATGAAAGAACAAGAACAAAAAATGAAGCTTCCAAAGTTAGATGATTTATTTACTAATCAAGCTCAAAGAGATTATGAAAATGCTAAAAGAGTAATTGATGAAGGAATACAATATGGTTTATAATTGAGGGAGAAAATGAAAGAAAATCAACTAGATAGATAAGTTAGATATTTGAATGGTGTAGCTTTAGACTATTTAAGCGTTTCCATTTATAACTAATTCGATAACAATTCAATAGATTTTTTATTTCAAGTTGTTTTATATAAATATTATACTTTAAATTAACTTTGTTAAAGAAATAAAGAAAAAACTAGAAAGTTTGAAATTTAGTAATTTTATGATATACTTTAATAAAGTTATGAGGAGGAATACCAAAAATGAAATATGATGAGATAATAGATTTAATGTTAAATTCAGATAGTGTAAATTATTCAAGTTTTTATATAGCTAATTTAGAAAAGGATGTTAATTTTAGCGATGAAGATAGTAGATTGATGAAGTCTATAAAAAATGCTAAAGCAAAAGGTGCTATTATACATCAGCAAGATCAAGGAGGAGATTCATCTGATTTTTGTCATATTGCTGTAAATAGAAAATTTTCTGAAGATGGAATCAAAGCTCGTTTATATATGTCACCTAAACAGTCTAACATACACAAACTTGTAATTGAACTTGTTAATAGTTCTTTAGCTACAGGAAGTGATATATATTTTAAATATGCAAGAACAAGTGAGAGATTGGACCAGATAATAGTTTATCTGAAAAATCAAGAAGATATAGATAAAAAGATTGCTTTATTAAAAAAGATAAGACAAGAAAAACCAGAGTTATTTGAAGATATGCAAAAAAGTAAAATATGGTTCAATGAAACTGAAATACCAAATGTTTTTCTTGAACCAGAACCACTACTGCGTGATAGCTTTGGTAGACAATCAAGTTATGGAGGCATGTTTGAAAAAGCTTTGGCGTCAACAAAAACTATTTTAGAATATGGCTATGGAATAAAAGAGAATGAGAGTTTAGCCAGTAAATGTTTAGATTCTCATTTTTATAATAATTTCGAACTAATATTTACAGAAATGCTAAAAAGATGTGGAATATACATGCAAAAGAACAATAAAAGTGGTCGTTATGAAATTGTTGCTAAGCCTGTAGATCCAAACGATTTACGAATATTATTTAAATTTGAATATGATAAGAAATCGCAAACAATAACTGAAACAAGAGGTGGATCTCTATATCAAGATAAAAATCAAAGTTATTCTTATTCACAACAAAGAAAAAAGGAATTCTTCGATATGATTCTTGTAGATGAAAAACAAGTTGAAGGTTTAGAACATTGAGATAGATAATTAGTAAGGATTCTTTTTAAAATGGGGTATACTATTACTCCATTTTTTATGTATCTATTCAAACCCTACTTTTTATATTTCTTTGTGTTTTTATGTTTTTTGCACTGAAGCTTCCGTTATGCATTAAAGAAAGTTTTAAAATGATAGAAATTTAGATGACATTGATTAAATCTATTTCAAATTGTTTATATTTCAAAAATAAAAATATCAGAATAGTTTTAAGTATGAAGATGAATATAAAACAGCTATTGAATATATAAAAGTACATAATGGAATAGAAATTAATAAAACAGGTTAAAGATATTACAAATTAAAGTAATATCTTTTTTCCATATTTACAATAAAACAGGTAGTCAAAAATTAAAAAATATGATATATTCATTATATTAAAAAAATAAAAAATACTTTTCTCAAAAAGTTTGAATTTAGATAGTGTTTGCTCAAAAAAATATATACAATTTTTGTGGTCATATTCAAGCCATGGAGAGGAAGAAAGGTGTGCTAAACAGATAAAGAGGGATAATTGTATTTAATGTAAAAAATACCAATGAAGGGAAAAATAAAGATGAATAAAAAATATGCTAAAGCGTATGTTGAGGTATTAGAAATATTAAAATATTTGCCTGAAAACGAATATAGTAAAATTCCTCAAGAAAAAATTAGATTCTTTGAAGATAATAAAGATGATGCATATAGTTTTAAATTGAATCTTAATATACCATTAGATGAACAGAATATTTCAATAGAAGCTAATAGTATTATTGTTACTATTTTTCGAGATTATTTTGCTACTGATTTGCAAAAAGAAAAATTAAAAATTATATTGGAACAAAATGAAAAAAAGTACCAAGAACAGTTAAGAGAAGAATATAATTCTGATAATCTATTTAAAAATGAAAAGAAAAAATATATGAATCCTTATATTGAAAAAAGCACTAACTTACCAGTTGTAAAGAAAGAGGAAAACTTTTTAAAAAAATTGATAAATTATATTAAAAAGTTGATATTTAGAAGATAGAAAATAAGAAAGGAAAAATATTATGAATGATGAAGAAATAATAAAAGAATTATCAAATGAAATTGTGAAAAGATTGGAAAATGAATACGGATTTTTTGATATAAAAGAAAATATTGAGGTTTTTGTAAGTCAAGATTTAGATGGAGTTAAGAAATTACAGGTGTTGCAAATATTATATAGTTTTACTTTATATAGAAATGCATATATTTCAATAGATCCAAGAGTTAGAGAAAAAAATATCTTTAAAATTAAATCTATTCTAAATATAAAAACAGAAAGTGATTTTGAAGAAAAAATCAAACAAGCTACAGAGAGTTTGGAAAAATTTGAGGACGCTGAAAAAAATCCAATACAAACTATAAGAAAAAAGATTAATGATAAGAAAAATAGTAATAATATGTTCTAAAAGGAGTTAGAGATGTTAGTTAGGAATGAAAATTCGATTGATATAGTTAAAGATAAAGTACCAAAAGGAATAAGTAAAAAAATGTTTTTATATGCAATAATTTCATTTTTTATATTGTTTATACTATCAATGTGTTTAAAAGTTGACTTTAAAGCAATTGAAACCTATATATTTATATTTGGTGTATGGTATTTTCCAAGTTATTTATTTATATTATTAGGAATTATTTATGTGAAAAAAGAAAATGAAAATAACAAATTGTTAGTTTCTGTTTCAAAGGATTATGTTATTTTTTTTACAAAAAGAGAAAACAAAAAAATATTGATGGAAAGTATTGAAAAAATAAATAAAGTATCTTCATCTGTAGGGTGTACAATAGTTGTTTTTTATAATGAGAATGGAAAAAAAATAAATATACATATGTGGTAAGTCCTGCTAATTTGAATTTGGTTTGCATAGCAATTAAAGAATATAAGAAAGATATAAATATAAGCGAAATATCATAATGTAAACCGTTAATTAATTTGAGTTATGGAAGTGAAAAAATGACAGAAGAAGAATTTATAGAAATTGTAAGAATTTTTAATAGTGAAAATGGTGATGCTTTAATTAGATACTTAAATATAGATGGAATAAATAGTGAAAGTGATATACTAACAGAGGAACAAAATAGCGTGGTAGAAAGTGCAGAAGAAGAATTGGAAGAAAAAATTCGTGCTTATATAGAGGCAAATTTAAATAGAGTACGCGAAATTTGTTTAAGAAAAGAAAACACTAATGCTTTTAATGGATTAAGTTATTTTTTTCCTATAAATATACGAAATGAAATAAGAGAAATACAAAGAAATGAAAAAGTAGAACAAATTTCAAGTGCAGAAAATGCAGAAAAATATATTATAGAAAATTTTAACTCAGATAGAAAAAATGCTATAAAACTTGCAAAAAAATTTTTTGGAAATAATGAAGAAAAAATATGGGAATTTTTGCAAAATGGATATAGTTATGATTTAATAGATGCTTTAGATAATCCATCTGACGAATTTATTTATAAGTGTGTTATCAAATATAAAGAGAGTACCTTTATAATGGATAGTATTGTATCTAAATATTCTAGCAAATCTAATGAGTTATTAGTTAAACTATTTGGTGATGAAAACTTAAATTCAGTATTCAAGTTACATTTATTAGGTAGCTATAATATGGAAATACCTGAAAGCTTAGCTCTAGAATTTTTAAATAGTATAGAAGATATTTCAGACCATGCAAAAAAAAAGTTGCTGCTTTCTATTAGTCATCCATCAGATGATTTATTATATAGTGCGATAGTAGAAAATATGGAAGATACAGTTTTTTTGAAAAAATTGATTGAAAAAAATATTGTTCCTACTGAAATATTTTATAAAAGTATATTTACCCCTGTCTATACGCCAACAGAAGAACGTAGTAAAAAAGATTTTTTAAGGCTTTTATTACAAAGTAAAGAGAATGATAAAAATACACTAGAGGAGTTATTATATGAATACTTGAAACAACCAGTATCTGATGAAAATTTAGAACAAAAAAGGCAGATATTGTTAAAAATGTATGCTGCCAACGATGAGGTACTTGAAAGTATTGATTTTCGAATTCTAGATAGAAGATATGTTGATAGACTTGGAATTGAAAAAATTAATAATATAATTGCTGTAAGTACTTCAAATAATAATATTCAAGAAAAATTGTTAAAACTTGATGCAAAAGAATATGAAGTTGTAGTTGCTATATTAGATAAATATTTGCAAGATACAAATGAACAAGATTGGAACAGTATTTTTTCAGCAATGCTTTTTAATATTGGAACTTGTAAGAAGTTAATACAAAATATTGATGATATTACTCAAAATGATTTATACAAATTGGCAGAAATTATTTTACATGGAAATGTTTATCAAATTGAAAAAAAGATGATTTAGAAAATTTTGATGATTTTAAGAAAAAATATTTTGAAAGACTATTAAGTAGTAATGATTTAGATAAAATAAAACAAGCAATATATTTAAAGAAATATGGATTATCTAAAGAACAAGTATCATATATCACAGAAAAGTTTGCGAGAGATATCGAATTTATAAAAAATGATGAATTGAAAAGAAAAATTAAAGAATTAATTGCAGTTGGAAAATTAGCTGACATTAGTCAGTTAAAAGATATTTTTTTTACATCACCTGAAGAGAATGCTATTAATGGTTTTTCCTTACAAAGAAAATTAAAGAATGAATATGGAATGTTAATAAATGAAGGTTTATTAGATCCAAATAAATTAGAACAAATTGATAGAAATATTTATAAAGCAGGAACGAAGTTTAATATTCTGATGACATCTGTTGGGGCATTTTCTGGCAAACACGATGGTGAAAAACAATATAGTAACTATTATGAAAGTTGGAATAGACCAAAATTAGGATGTTCACACTTTTGTTCAAGTTATATACGCAACGATATGATAGATACTGCTGAAATAGGCGGAATATGTTTTGGTTTTCCAATAAAGTTTAAAAAAGTTGATAATGTAAATGAGATTGTAGAACAAAAAATAAAAAATGATATTTAATACATAAGTAGAATTTTTAAATAGAAAGGAAGAGTTTAATGGACAATGGATATTATAAATAATTTAAAGAATGAAGTATATGCTAGGTCAATAAAACCAGAAAATAAATTTGGTATTGGGGCTTATTATCATATTGAAGCTGTTGCTAAAAATGCTGAACAATTGGCTAATCATTAT
>CAZPKK010000050.1:0-6010 GCA_964587175.1 uncultured Clostridium sp. | reverse complement strand
GAATATTTAAATATGCTAGAAGAAGCTAAAAAACGTGACCATAAAAAATTAGGAAAAGAATTAGAATTATTTATGCTTGCACCAGAAGGACCAGGATTTCCATTTTTCTTACCAAAAGGAATGGTGTTAAGAAATACTATTGAAGATTTTTGGAAAGATATTCATAAAAAATCTGGATATGTAGAAATAAAAACACCAGTTATTTTAAATGAAGAATTATGGCATCGTTCAGGACATTGGGACCATTACAAAGAAAATATGTACACAACAAAAATAGATGGAGTGGACTATGGAATAAAGCCAATGAATTGTCCAGGAGGAATGCTTGTATATAAAAGCAAAATGCGTTCATACAAAGATTTACCAATAAGAGCAGGAGAACTTGGACTAGTTCATAGACACGAAAAATCTGGAGAATTAAATGGATTATTTAGAGTAAGATGCTTTACACAAGATGATGCACACATATATTGCTTACCAGAGCAAATTGAATCTGAATTAGAAGGAGTTATAAAATTAGTTGATAAAATCTACAGCATTTTTGGCTTTGAATATACAGTAGAACTATCAACAAGACCAGAAAATTCAATGGGTTCAGATGAACAATGGAATATGGCAGAAGATGCATTAAAGAATGTCTTAACAAATATGGAAATGGATTATACTCTAAATGAAGGAGATGGAGCATTCTATGGACCAAAAATAGACTTCCACCTAACAGATTCACTTGGACGTGATTGGCAATGTGGAACAGTACAATTAGATTTCCAAATGCCAGAGAGATTTGATTTAACATATATTGGAGAAGATGGTGAAAAACATAGACCAGTTATGCTTCACAGAGCAATACTTGGAAGTATTGAAAGATTTATAGGTGTTCTTATAGAAAACTATGCAGGAGCATTCCCAACATGGCTTGCACCAGTACAAGTAGAATTACTACCAATTGCGGATAGTCATGTAGAATATGCAAAAGAAGTAAAAGCAAAATTGGAAGATGTAGGAATAAGAGTAGAATTAGATAGCAGAAATGAAAAAATAGGATATAAAATAAGAGAAGCACAACTTCAAAAAATACCATACATGCTAGTATTAGGAGATAAAGAAAAAGAGGCAGGAACAGTTGGTGTGCGTTCTAGAAAAGATGGAGACATTGGAGTAATGGACATAGATGAGTTTATTGCAAAAGTAGTAGAAGAAATTGATACATTTGCAAAATAAGAGGGATAAAAAAATTATCCCTCTGTATTTTTGGTTGAAGATTATTTACGACTAGATGTATATTTAGAAAATTTTTAAAACCAAATAATTATATAGAATAATAAAAGAAACTGTGATATAATAAAAGCGAAATTTACTTACAGGAGGTAAATATGGCTAAAGATACAAAAGAAGCAGAAAAAGCACTTGAAAAAAATCTAGAATATATTGGGTTGAATTTAGATGAATTACCAACATTTCTAAAAAAATACGAAAGCCTAAATTTTAGACCTTCAAAATCTTATGATGATGCAATATATAAAGTATATAAATATATTAATGTAAAAAACATAGAAATATTAATCTCGCCAACAGATAGATTAACAGAATTAAAAGAAAGATATAAACTATCAAGTCCAATATGTGAGTACTTAGACTCAAAAAATAAAGAAAATATAGAAAAGTTTGCTACCTTTATAAAAATGCTTTCTACTATAAACAAAACTAGAATTGAAGAAATTTCAAAAGAACAAAAAGAATTAAACGAAAAAATACCGTATGAAGTAAAATATCCAAACAATTTTATTTGGCAGATTTATTATTCTGATTATGCAAAAAAATATTTTATGCTTGTTGCAACAGATGAACAAGATAATAATGCTTTATTTTATCTATTAAAAGAACGACTTACAAATATTAAATCAAGAAAAGGAAAATATATATTCGTTCCAATAAGTCACATGGAATATTCAGGAGAATTTTTAACAAAATCAGAAATTGAAGATGTAGAAAATTATTTATGGTATTTTACCAAAGATTGGCCTAACGTGTATGAAATTTATGACAAACAAGGTAGTATGTTTATAAGGATTGTGGGCCTGACAAAAATATATGATAAAATACAAACCACATATAATGTAAATTTAGAGACAAAAGAAGAAGCTATGGAATTTTACAAACTATTAAAGGCGATGTTTATTTTGGCAACAGGAGCTAAAGAGGAATATAAATTTGAATTAAAAGTAAATAAAGAAGGAAAAGTGGAATTTTGGAAGGAAAGTACAAAAATAGAATATGGAAATCTTTCTGAATTTATTAAATTAGAATACTTAGATAAAATAGATAAATTAAAATATGAAGAGAAAGAACAAAAGGAATTAAAGAGAAAATTAAATAAATTTAAATCTATTATCGAAGATATGACACAAGAATATTTGTTAAGACAGAAACAAATAGCTACATTTCTGGAATGTAAAAAAACTTTTTTTGGAAAAGTAAGATATTTCTTTAAGAAGAAAAATGAAATAAAACTTGAGTCAAAATCAATAAAAAAAGAAAAACGTGAAGAAGATAAAAAAGATGAAACTTTGGAAGAGTTATATGAACTAAAACAGCAGTATACAATAGAAGATTTAATAAATATTTGTACTAAATTTGAAGAAGTGAAAAGAGCAAATACAAATTTGAACTTAGATATCAAAGCAATAGAAACAAAAAAGGAAATCCTATCAAAAAAGATAGAGAATGCAGAGCTATATATAAAAGAGATAGACAAGCACAAAAAAAGCATTTTTGAGTTTTGGAGATTTACGAGCAAAGATGAAATGCAGACTTTATCAGAAGCAGAGGAAAAAGAAGAAACAGAAAAAATGAAGATGAGGAAATATTTTGATTATGAGACAGATTTAGAAGATTTGGGAAAAATGATAGATGAAGTGCAAAGAAGAAAATTATCTAAAAATGAAACTGATGCAATATTTGCTATAAGGGAAGTGCCGGAATCTTTTAAGGAAATTGAAAAAGTCAAAAACAAAGATACTACTGTAGAAATATTTGTGGAGGAAGATGATACCCAAAAGACGGCTAAGAATAAAAAGGCTAGTGCATTAAATAAAGATTTGTCAAGATTAAAAGAAGAATATGAAAAAGAGTCAGAGATAATAAATAGTAAAGACTTTGATATATTCGGTGGAATGATTGAAGATAAAACGAAAATAAAAACAATAAATAATGTAAAGCATAGAGAAGTAGAAAAAGATAAATATAAAGTACTAAATATAAATATGGACACAGATATAAAAGTATATACGGAAAACCTAGAAAGCTACTTGCAATTGATAAGAGAAGCATTAAATAAAATACAATCACCATATGATATGTCAGTTTATTGTGTGAATACAAAAAAAACAATAGAAGGAATAAATATATTTAATATTAATCCAGCAGATGCTCTACAAAAAGAATTAAAAAGCAAAAAGACTAAGATTACATTGTGCAAAATAAGCATAAAAGAAAATACACCAGCAGTATTTTATACTAATATAATGTTTTATGATAATTTTAATAAAACATTGCCAGAGGGTATGAATTTATCTTCAGAGGTATTAATTGATGTGTCTAAAGTAAAACTAAAATTTGTAAAAGAAGAAAACTTTTATATTAACTATAAGGTAAATGAATTTGATTTTAACACAAAACAAGTACAAGTATATGAATATGATGTGGAAAATGGGGGGTAAAGATATTTGAAAATCTTTACCTCTGTTTTTTTAAAACACAAAAAACTCTTGACAAAACAAACAGATGGTTGTAAAATAATAGCGAACAAAAATTTGCACACGGAGGTTTGCTATGATATCTACATTACATATAAAAAATATAGGAATAATAGAGGACTTGCTAATTGATTTTAATGAAGGATTTAATGTTTTAACTGGAGAAACTGGAGCAGGGAAAACCTTGATTATAGGGGCTCTTGCCATTATTGCTGGTGGTAGATTTTCAAAAGATATGATTAGAAATGGAGAACAATATTCATTTGTAGAAGTCAGTATTTTTGATGTGGATAATTCAGAAGCGATAGATGGAAACATTATAGTTTCAAGAGAAATATATTCTAATGGACGAAATTCTTGCAAAATAAATGGAAGATTAGTAACTGTTAATGAATTAAAAGAATTCATGTCAAACATTATAAATATACATGGGCAACAAGATAATCAAAATTTATTAAATCCTTCTAAACATATATATTATTTAGATGATTTTATAGGAGAGGAAATATTAGAATTTAAAAATAGATATTTGGAACTATTTAATCGATATAATGAAATAAATTCTGAGCTTGATAAAAATTATGGTGATGACAAGGAAAAAGAAAGAAAATTAGATTTACTTAATTATCAATTAAAAGAAATAAAAAATGCTAAGCTTAAAGTAGGTGAAGATGTAAGGTTGCAAGAAGAGCATAATATAATGAAAAATGCAGAAAGATTACAAGAAAATTTAACAGAAATTGATGAGGAATTGAATAATCAAGGGGTAGAAAGTATTTCAAATTCAATAAGATGTTTAGAAAGAATTTCAAGCTGTGGAAAAGCATATGAAGAAAAACTTACAGAACTAAAAAATATATATTATGAAGTTCAAGAACTTGCAAGAGATATATCAAATATGAAAGAAGATGTTTGCTTTGATGAGCAAGAAAGAGATGAAGTAGAAAAAAGATTAGATGAAATATATTCTTTGAAAAGAAAATATGGAAACAGCATAGAAGAAATACTTGAATACAAAGAAAAATTGGAAACAGAAATTTTAGAAATAGAGAACCTGGATGAGATAAACAACAAATTAAAAAAAGAAAGAGATACTACACAAAAACAAATGTTGGAATTATGTGCAAAAATGAATTTAATTAGAAGGAAATATGCAGATATAATTTCAGATAAAATAAATAATGAGTTAAAAGACTTAGAAATGAACAATGCAAAATTAAGAGTAAGTGTAGAAATGCTAGAGGGAAATAAGTTTAATATAAATGGACTTAACAAAGTGGAATTTATGATATGTACAAATAAAGGAGAAGGAGAAAAAGAGCTTGCAAAAATAGCATCTGGTGGAGAAATGTCTAGAGTTATGCTTGCTATAAAAACAGTACTAGCAGATGTGGACAAGGTTCGTACTCTAGTATTTGATGAAATTGATACAGGCATTAGTGGAAAGGCAGCTAAAGCTGTTGGAGAAAAATTAAAAACAATATCAAACAGCCATCAAGTAATGGTGGTAACACATTCTGCGTCAATAGCTGCAAAGGGAACATATAATTATTATATTAGCAAAAAAACGATAAAGGAGAAAACATATACAGAAATAAGGCAGTTAAACGAGGAAGAAACAATTGAAGAAATTGCAAGGATTTCTTCTGGAGATGTTACAAATATATCGCTAGAACATGCAAAAGAGCTAAGAAAAGTATCATAAATAGGTAAAATGTACAAACACACTTTTTTCTAAATCTTTCCAATAATTGGTTTACAAAAAACATAAAATGTTATATAATACTTTACATGTATAATTAGATATACAATACAAAACTTAATTGGGGGAGATATTATGGATGAAAACAATAATGTAGAACAAGAACTAGACATGAATCAATTAATGAAAGTGAGAAGAGAGAAACTAGAAAAACTACAAAAGGAAGGAAAAGATCCATATAAAATAACAAAATTTAATAGAACACATACAAGTAAACAAATAAAAGATAATTATGATGAATTAGAAGGAAAAGATGTAACAATTGCAGGAAGAATTATGGCAAAAAGAATTATGGGAAAGGCATCTTTTTGTCATATACAAGATAGCGAAGGGAAAATTCAAAGTTATGTTAGTATAAATGATTTAGGAGAGGAAAGCTACAAAGCATTTAAGGAGGACGATATAGGAGATATTGTAGGGATTACAGGTTTTGTATTTAAAACAAAAACAGGAGAAATATCTATTCATGCAAAAGAGCTTACACTTCTTTCAA
>CAZPKK010000049.1:0-6942 GCA_964587175.1 uncultured Clostridium sp. | reverse complement strand
ATTTTCTTCTTTAAGTTCTATATTTATATGATCTTTAACATATTTTTTCCAATATTTTTCTACATTAGATTGTTCACGAGAAGCATCTTGTTTTCTTATGCTTTCAATATTTTTCCACATCTCATCTGCTGATACTTTTTCATTTTCAATTGTATATAAATAAACATCTAATTCTTTAGTCTCACCTGGTTTTATAATTCCAACTTCATAATTTATGCTAGAATCCGAACTCATACCTATATAATCTTTGTCATATATTACTCCGCTTCCAATATTATTATCTGTATCATTTAATTGATGTGAGTTTATTTCTTTTTTTGAGAACATACACATGGTGTTATTATGACTATATTGCATAAGCACATTGTTTTCTATTTTTGATCCCACCATATTGTTTGGGTTAGATAGTAATTTTGAATGTACTAAAAAGTTTACATTTAAATCTATTGTGTTATTATTTTTGAAAATATATCTTTTTACTAACACACTATTTTTCATGGATACAAAATCAATTTGCTTTATTCTTAAGTTAAAATAAGTATTTTCAATTTCTGTATTAAGTACATTTGTATCTTCAGTATAATATTGGTTATATCTATTATTTTGGTCTTTATGTAAATATATAATACAAGAGTCATTTATTTTAACTCCTGCATGAAAAAAATCTAAAAATTGTCTAAAGTCAGGTGTACTGTGCATTAATCTTAATAATTCACCATTTTCTGTATAGCTTGCTGTTATATTTTTTCCACCGATAATTGCATCATTAAAATACTTGTTTTTCATCTGTTTCTCTCTCCTCTTATTTATCATAATAGTCCCATTTGAAACAATGGGACAGATTTTAATCTGTTTCCATGTTTCAAATGGACTGATTTTCAAATAATTACTTGTTTTCTACAATTTTTACAATTTGTACTTCTAATTCTTTTAGTTTATCCTTTAATTTTACTATTTCAGCATCATCTGTATATTTACCCAAGTACTCTTCTTTTACAATGCTTGACATGTCTTCTAATTCTTCTTTTAATGTATTCATTCTTTCTAATACTTCTAATCTTAAATATTGCTCTTTTGCTCTAGAGTTTACTTTTCTCACCATTCCAACTTTCTCATCTAAGTCATAGCTTTCCCCAAATTCAGGAATAATTACTGGAATATTGGCAGTTCCTTCTATTTTTTGTTTTAATACTTTTTGCCCTTCTGGTTCGCCATGAACCAAGAATATGTGATTTGGTTTCTTTAAAAAAGAATATACAAAGTTCAAAAGCCATTCTTGGTCAGCATGTCCAGAATACCCTTCAATATATTCTATTCTCGCATTAACTGCAATTTCTTCTCCAAATATTTTTACTTTTTTCTCACCATCTACTAATTTTCTTCCTAATGTTCCTGGTGCTTGATATCCAACAAATAAAACAGTACTATTTGGCTCCCATAAGTGATGTTTTAAATGATGTTTAATTCTTCCTACTTCACACATTCCACTAGCAGAAATGATTATAGCAGATTCATTACTTGCATTAAGTGCTTTAGACTCATCTGCTGTTCTTGTAAACTTTAGTCCGTCAAACTCTAATGGATTATCTCCCGAATTAATTATTTTTTGTGTTTCTTCATTAAATAAATCCATATTTTCTTTAAAAATTTCTGTTGCCGATATTGCAAGTGGACTATCAACATATACTGGTACACCCATTAATCTTTTATATTTTTTATAAAAACTTTCATCATGTTTTTCTTCTTTTATTCTGTTTAATTCAAATAAAATTTCTTGTGTTCTTCCTACAGCAAATGACGGTATTACTACAGTACCACCTTTTTCAAGTGTTTCATACACAATATCTAAAAATAAACTTGCTTTATCATCATTTCTCATGTGGAGTCTATTTCCATATGTTGATTCCATTACTAAATAGTCTGCATCTTCAATCATTGTAGGAGGAGATAAAAGTGGAATATCATTATTACCTAAATCTCCTGTAAATACTATTTTTTCCGTTTTTCCGTTTTCAGTAATCCATATTTCTACAATTGAAGAACCAAGCATGTGTCCAGCATCATTAAATCTCACTTTAATGTTTTCATCAACATCAATAATTTCATCATATTTTACTGGATTAAATATTTCTAAAGATTTTCTAGCATCTTCTGCTGTATATAATGGTGGTAAAGGCTTTTCACCTTTTCTTTCTCTTTTTCTGTTTTTCCATTCTATTTCCATTTCTTGAATATGTCCACTATCTGGTAGCATAATTGAACATAAATCACATGTTGCTTTTGTCGCTATTATTTGATTTCGATACCCTTCATTATACAGTTTTGGAATTCTACCTGAATGGTCTATATGAGCATGTGTAAGTATCATAAAATCTATTTCATTTACATCAAATAAAAAGGGTTCTTCATTTTCGTATTCATCAGCTGCAGACCCTTGATACATTCCACAGTCTACTAAAAATTTCTTTCCAGCTCCTTCTACTAAAAAATTTGAACCTGTTACTGTTTTTGTTGCACCCAAAAAAGTTACTTTCATTAGTTTCCTCCTTTTTCCTATGAAATGTTTAAACAAAAAGCTTGATTTTTTTCTTTATTTTTACACTATCAATGTTAATTTCTTTTGAACTTTCTATAATAGTATCATCATAATATTCTACATATAATATTTTTTCTTCATATCTACATTGAATGTTTATATTTTGCAAATAAATTATTTTGCTATCAAATACTTCTTTTAATACTTCGTAAGCAAGCTTTTCATCTTCTGTAAAGTTGTCCCATATTTTAAATTCTTCTGCCCTTTTTATAATTAGCTTTATTACTTTTTCAAACGAACTGTTTAATTCTTGAATATCTTTAATACTTTCGTCCTCACTAATTGGAATATACCTAAAATACCTTACTTTGTAAATCCATTCTATTAACTTATTTTTGTTTTCCTCATTAATTGCTTTAATCATTTTTATTACATTTTCTAAGAAATCTTTACAAAGTCCAATAGTATTTTGTCTACTTATACCATATGATATACTGTCCAAAAATTTTGTTTCTTCCTCTAATTTCGTTTTCTGCTCCACAAATTCCTTAGGTAATATGACCTTATTACATTCATCTATTTTTTCTAATAACTGCATTCTTTCTTTTTCTAGAATTCCAACTAAATAACTTACGCTAAAAATCTTGTCTTTATTTGCTAATTTTTTATTTCTTTCATAATATTCTTTTTTTAACAATTCATTATTATTTAGAATTTTATCTATATTTTCTATTTTTCTTGTATATTCCCTTTTTTCCTGAGTTATTTGACTTACAAACTCTTTTTTATTATTAAATAGATTTAATCTTTCAGTCTTTTTTGACTTTATTTCTTCAAATTTTTCTATATATTCTTTATTGTCTTTGTTAGAAAGATATTTTTGAATTGCCATTTTAGTTATATCTTCTAATATATTTTCATTTTTTTTATTATTAAAACAATTTCTACCATATAAGAGTATTACCATTTGGTATAATAGATTGGCTTCTATATCCCCTATTTCTTTCACCACAATATCCCAAGACCATCCATTGAAATCTCGAATCACTTCTAGCATTGAATCTAGTTTACCTTGATTTACCAATGTGTTAAATGGTTCATTTATATATTCATATGGCAATTCTATTTCAACTTCTGTTTCATCTAATTTTAATAATGCTGTCAATATTGCCATCTCATTTTGAAAACAAGCTATTTCTCCATTTTCTTTGTCTATTTTGTATTTTAGTTTGTTTTTTCCTAATTCTTCTGCTTCATGAGTGCCTGGTTTAATCAATAAAATCCTCAATGTTTTTTCTTTTATTATTCTCAATATATTTTCTATAAATTCTTTTTGGGTTGGAACTTCAACTTTAACAGTTTCATAATCCTTGTATGCATTTTCGATTTTGTATAACATACTGAGTAACAAATTTTTTACATCATAGGAAAATAACTTGTCTTCCAGAATTTTTTCTAATTCATTATTATAGTCTTTAATATTAATATTTAATTTTGATAAAATTTTGTTTTTTTCCATACTCATCCTCTTTGGTTTCTTCGTTAAAATATACAAAATTAAGAATTTTCCTCATTACTCATTTTTAATTCTTCCCATCTGTCTTTACTCACAAGAACTTCACGTGGTTTACTTCCTTGAAAACCTGAGATGATTCCTCTTTCTTCCATTTGGTCTATTATCCTCCCTGCTCGTGCATAACCAACTTTGAAACGTCTTTGTATAAAAGATGTAGATGCCTGCCCTGTTTCCACTACTACTTCAATTGCATCCATTAATAATGGGTCTGTATCATCATTTTCATCTTGGCTATCTATCTCTTTATCTGTACTATTTGCAATTTCTATTTGTTTCAATATTTCATCATTGTAATTAGCTTCTCCATTATTTTTTACAAAATCAACAATTTTTTCTACTTCTTTATCTGATATGAATGCTCCTTGAATTCTTGTTGGTTTTGGTGCCCCTGCTGGATAGAAAAGCATATCTCCTTTTCCAAGTAGTTTTTCTGCTCCTGCCATATCAAGAATTGTTCTTGAATCTACTTGAGAAGATACAGCAAAGGAAATCCTTGATGGAATATTTGCTTTTATAATACCAGTAATAACATCTACCGATGGTCTTTGAGTCGCTATTACTAAATGCATTCCAGCAGCTCTTGCCATTTGTGCAAGCCTACAAATAGAATCTTCTACATCTTTTGGTGAAACCATCATCAAATCAGAAAGTTCATCAATTATAATAACTATTTGTGGTAATTTATGTCCTTCTCCTTCTTCTTCTAAAGCAGAATTATATCCTTTTATATCTCTTACATTTTTACTTGCGAATAAGCTATATCTATTCACCATTTCTTGGACAGCCCAAGCAAGTGCACCTGCTGCTTTTTTAGGGTCTGTAACTACAGGAATAAGCAAATGTGGTATTCCATTATATACAGAAAGCTCAACAACCTTTGGGTCAACCATAACTAATTTTACTTCACTTGGTTTTGCTTTATAAATAATGCTAGCAATTAAGGTGTTAATGCACACAGATTTTCCAGAACCTGTAGCACCTGCAATAAGTACATGTGGCATTTTCGCAATATCTGTTACTACTTCTTCTCCTCCAACATCTTTTCCAAGTGCAAATGCTAATTTTGATTTATGATTTTTAAACTTGTCACATTCTATTATGTCTCTTAGTGGTACAACTTCATTCTCTTTGTTTGGTACTTCAATTCCTACTGCTTGTTTTCCTGGTATTGGTGCTTCTATTCTTATAGTCTCTGCTGCTAGACTAAGTGCTATATCATCTGCTAAATTTGCTATTTTACTAACTCTAACTCCTTCCGCCGGTTTTAATTCATATCTAGTAATAGCTGGTCCAACAGATACATTCTCCACCTTGGCTGAAACCCCAAAACTATATAATGTTTTTTGAAGCTTTGTAGCCGTATCTGCTACTGCTTTTTTACTTCCCTTGTTTCCTTTTTTAATTCCTTCTCCTAATAACTGTATTGGTGGAAACTCATAAGCTTCATCCTCTACCGTCAGTGTATGTTCTAATTGTAATACTTGTTTTACTTTCTCTTCTTTTGTTTCTTGCTCTTCTTTAAATAAATTTGCTTCTAGTACATCAGGATTTGCATTTTGTATGGCTTCTTCTTTCTTTTTCCCACCTATATGAAAAGGTATTAGGCCCTCATCTTTATCATCATATTTTTTCCTTTTATTCTTTTTATCTTCTTCCTCATCATCATTTAAATTTATTGTTAATTGCTCTGCTAACTGTTCTGCTTCTTTTCTTTGTTCTTCTTGTTCTCTTAGTTTTCGTTCACGTTTAGTCTCTTTTCTCTCTGGTTCTTCTACTTTTTTAGAATTTCTTTTTTCTTCTTTAGCTCCTTCTTTTTCTAATCTCTTATCCTCTCTAGCTTCTCTTCTTTCTTCAATAAACTCTGCTATCATTTCTGCTGGCTTAATTCCAAACATAAAGACTAATAATATAGCTGCAACACCTATACAGAGTATTACAGTTCCTATTTCTCCAAGTAAATCAATTAATACATATGCTACAGCTGTTCCAATAACGCCACCGCCATTGTTCATTTCTCCAAGCTCATATCCTCTTTCTACAGACTCTGAAAAATCATTACTAATATTTATATTGCCATTAGAAAATTGGAATACACTCAGCATTGTAGCAATACAAACTAAAAATATTCCATATTGTATTAATTTAGAAATCAAATAATCTTTATCTTCTGTGGTCATATATATAGCGATTAAAAATGTCCCTATTGGTATAATATATTTGATTGCTCCCATAATCCCACCTAAAATTGGGCTTAAGTGTTCTCCTATATATCCTGACTTTGTATATATTAAAATAGCTAGTAATACACTTATTAATAACATTACCACTACTGCTACATTTATGTCTCTTTCTTTCTTTTTTGCTTTTCTCCCCCTCTTGGCCAAAGCGTATTTCCTCCTTTGCATTTTATATTACAATATTGTCCATTGGTATTATATCACAAGGCCCCCAAAAAGCAAATATTTTTTAGAGAAGTAATTAAAAAATTATCTAGCAACCCACAAAAAAAAATGAGAACCGTTTTTTAAATCTGTCCTCATTTTTCGATGTATCTTTTGTTTTAATCATTTTAATTCTTTTCTATTATTTTTTATCACTTTAAGTGCATCTTCTAAAGCAACTTCAATTCCAGCCAAAACGCTATCAGCATATTCTTCAGTACCACTCTTTATTTCTCTTGACATCTCATTTGCAGTTTCAATTATTTCTACTTTTTTCTCATATGCCTTTTTTGTGATTTCATGTTCATCTATCATAGAAATTATTCTATTTTCTGCTTCTTTTATTATTTCATCGGCTTCATTTTGAGCCTCAACTAATATTCTTTGTC
>CAZPKK010000048.1:0-7440 GCA_964587175.1 uncultured Clostridium sp. | reverse complement strand
ATCCTGTTTATGCTCCAATGAAAGATTTGATGGATGCAGTAGATAGTTATATCCCAACACCAGAAAGACCAATAGATCAACCATTCTTAATGCCTATTGAAGATGTTATGACAATCAGTGGTAGAGGAACAGTTGTTACAGGTAGAGTAGAAAGAGGAACAGTAAAATTACAAGATGAAATCGAAATTGTAGGGCTTTCTAAAGAATCTAAAAAATCAGTTGTTACTGGTGTTGAAATGTTTAGAAAAATATTAGACCAAGCAGAAGCTGGTGATAATATAGGAGTACTTTTAAGAGGTATTCAAAGAGATGAAGTTGAGCGTGGTCAAGTTCTTGCAAAACCAGGAACAATACATCCACATACAAAATTCAAAGCACAAGTATATGTTCTAACAAAAGAAGAAGGTGGACGTCATACACCATTCTTCAATGGATATAGACCACAATTCTATTTCAGAACAACAGACGTTACAGGTGTTATTGAATTAGCAGCTGGAACAGAAATGGTTATGCCAGGTGATAATGTAGACATGACAGTTGAACTTATTACACCAATAGCTATTGAAAAAGGACTAAGATTCGCTATCCGTGAGGGTGGTAGAACAGTAGGTTCTGGAGTTGTTTCAGACGTTATTGAATAAAATAAAATTAAATAAAAAATATAAAGCAAGGGGTGCAAGAAATTGTAATCCCCTTGCTTTTTCTCTTGACTTTTTAGACAATTAATTATATACTATATTCGTATTTTAGGAGGAGTGGCAATGAGCATATTAAAGAAAATATTGTACGCAATACTACTAATTGTAGCAATAATTTTTATATATACCAATATTGCTAAAGCAACAACAGTAAAAGTTACAACAGAGACTTTAAACTTAAGGGCAGAGCCTTCTACAAGTTCTAATATAGTAGCATTAATATCAGAAGGACAAGAATGTGAAGTGTTGGGAGAAGAAGGTGACTGGTACCAAGTAAGTTATGGGGACTATACAGGCTATGTAAGCAAAGAGTATGTGGAAGTAGTTGGAGATAGTAGCTCAAGCAATACAGGAGATAGTAGTGATACTGTTGATGAAACTGATAATAACGAGCAAACATCTTCAGAAGAAACAACAAATGAAACAGTACAAACTCAGAGAAGAAATGTTACAGCAACGACAACGTCTTCAGTTAGTGTAAGAATTACACCTTTGATTCATGGAAGTGTAATTGAAACTTTATCAAATAATACAGAAGTTACTGTAATAAATCAATTAAGTGGATGGGTATATATCCAAACAGATACTATTTCTGGATGGGTAAGAATAGATACATTAGATATAGAAGAAACAGAAACCAACGAAGTTACATCTGACACAGATAATTCGGGTGATACAGACACGGATAGTCAAAATGATGATACTACTGATGTATCAGATAATACTTCATCAGATTTTACAGAAAGAACAATGTACACGATTGACTATGTAAATATAAGAAAAGAACCAAGTTCTACTGCAGAAGTATTAATGATTGTTACTCAAAACACAGCACTAAATGTTGTAGGAGAAAGTGGAAATTGGTATGAAGTTGAAACAAGTCAAGGAAATGCGTATGTGTCAAAAGATGTAATGTCAGATACAGAGATAGAGGTTACAAATAGAGGAAGTGTAGATAGAACAAGCTCAAACAAAACAGAAGAAGAGGCAGAAGTATCAAATACTTCTACCTCAAATTCATCTACTAGCTCTACAAAAGGAGAAGAAGTAGTAGCATATGCAAAAAAATTTTTAGGTGTTCCATATGTATATGGAGGAGCTAGTTCATCTGGCTTTGATTGTTCTGGATTTACAATGTATGTATTTAAGAATTTTGGAATATCTATGTCGCATAGTGCACGTGCACAGTCAAAATTAGGAGATGCAGTAAGCTTTGATAAATCTTCAAAAAGTAGTATTTTAAATAATCTTGAAGTAGGAGATTTAGTATTCTTTTTAGATTATGAAACAATGGCTGGAATAGGTCATTGTGGTATATATATTGGTGATGGAGAGTTTATTCATGCATCATCAGGTTCTGGATATTGTGTAAAAATAAATAGTTTATTACCGGGAGAATATTATAATACCAGGCTTTATTCTGCAAGAAGAGTTTTATAGTAACAAACTTACAATAATTTAGTTAAAATGCTTAATAGATTATAATAAATTTTGGGGGCTAATAGAAAGGGTGTATTTTTATAAAAAGACCAATTTGTATTGCCTCACTTATGTATATTATAGGAATACTAATTGGGCTATACTTACAAATAAGTATAGCTTTTTTGTGTGTGATTTTATTTGTGTTATTTATAATTAGCTATATATTTAGTTTAAACAATAATAAGAAAAGACAAAGCAGAATTTTATTTTTAATATGTTTATGTGTTTTACTTATAGGCTGTATATATGTGAAAACATTAAATAAAAATTATGAGGAAAGATATTCTGAAATAACTGGCACAATAAATATAAAGGCTATTATTATTTCAAACCCAGATGAAAAAGAATACAAATATACATATACAATAAAGGTAGAAGAAATAAATGGGAATAAAGAATATCAAAACACAAAATTACTTCTTGATATTAAAAAGAGTAATCTAAAAGAAAGTTTACCCCAATATGGTGATGAGATAACAATAACAGGGGAGTTTAAAAAGCCAAATACTGCTAGAAATTATAAAGGTTTTGATTATGAGGAATATCTAAGGAGTCAAAAAACATATGGAACCATTACT
Organism: uncultured Clostridium sp.; assembly: GCA_964587175.1. Lineage (GTDB taxonomy): Bacteria > Bacillota > Clostridia > TANB77 > CAG-508 > CALXVA01. Next base: position 4,682 of record CAZPKK010000048.1, on the reverse strand, counting down.
TCAGAAAAATATGAAATTATAAGTAGCAATAAAACAAATATATTTAATAATTTTATTCATTATGTGCAAGGCAATATTAAAGAAAATATGCACTATGTATTAGATGAAGAAGAAGCTGCTTTATGTGTGGGAATTTTAGTAGGCGATAGGGAGGATATATCAGAACAAACAGAAGATAATTTCCAAAAGAGTAATTTAACACATATGCTTGCAGTTTCTGGCTCGCACATTACATATATTATTAATGCAATGGCCGTTTTATTAAGCAGAGTTGGAAAAAGAAGAACAAAAATATTAACAATAATAATTTTAATATTTTTTATGGCACTGACTGGTTTTACCTCATCTGTTATAAGGGCTTGCATTATGGGAATATTAGTATTACTAGCGAGCATTATACATAGGAAATCTGATACAATTAATAATTTAGGAATTTCTGCTTTAATAATACTAATTTTTAATCCATATGCAATTGTGGATGTAGGCTTTTTACTTTCTTATGGTGGAACAATAGGAATAGTAGTTTTGGGAGATAGAATAGCAAATAGTATTTATAAGATAATAGATGTGCTTTCAAAGGGAAAAATTAATTTGATAGAGAGTGAAAAAAATACTATTAAAAGTAAAGTAGAAAATCAAAATAAAGGAAAAAGAATTCTAAAATATCTAGTAAATTCATTTAGTATAACTCTTTCTGCAAATCTTATAATTATTCCAATAATGGCTTATAATTTTAGCACAGTATCAATTACATTTTGGATTTCTAATATTCTAGCAGCTCCAATTATGGAGATAGTAACAATATTTGGCTTCATTGTATATTTTATTTCTATTATTTTTATTCCGTTTGCACAATTTCTCGGTATTTTCTTAAATATTTTCTTGAAAATTTTATTAAAAATAGCAGAGGTTTCATCATTAATTCCGGGTTCTAGTATATATATTAAAACACCATATATTATAGAATGCATAATTTATTATTTGCTTATATTTGTTATGGTAAAATTTAGGGATATAAAAAATATAATTAAAGGCTCTAATATAATTAGTTTTTTGCAATATAAATCTAAAAAGATTATTTCTTGTATTTGTATTATAGTGATAGTTTTATTTAGTTTTTTCACATTTATATTCCCAAAAAGTCTTAAAATATATTTTGTAGATGTAGGGCAAGGAGATTGTACATTAATAATAACTCCAGAAAATAAAAATATATTAGTAGATGGGGGAGGTAGTGAATTTAGTAGTTTTGATGTGGGTGAGAATACACTTTTACCATATCTACTGGCCAGGAGAATAACTACAATAGATTATATTATGATTTCACATTTTGACAGTGACCATATAGGAGGACTTTTTACTATAATGGAGAATTTAGAAGTGAAAAATATTATTATTTCAAAGCAGGGGGAAGAATCTGATAATTTAACAAGGTTTTTAGAAATAGTCAATGACAAAAGGATAAATGTTATAATAGTCAGCAAAGGAGATTATCTACAAATAGATAAATATTCATATTTTGAAATTTTGTTTCCAGAAGACAACATGATAAATAATAATATATTAAATAATAATTCTATTGTAGCAAAGTTTAATTCATTAGGTTTAAGTATGTTATTTACAGGAGATATTGAAGAAATTGCAGAAAATAGATTGTACGAATTATATAAAGGCACGGACAAATTAAATGCAACCATATTAAAAGTGGCTCATCATGGCTCAAAAACTTCAAGCACAGACAATTTTTTAGAACTTGTAAGTCCACAAATAGCTTTTATTGGAGTAGGAGAAAACAATAATTATGGACATCCAAATAGTGATGTTTTAGATAGAATTGAATTATATACAGATAAAATATATAGAACTGATGAAAACGGTGAGATTGAACTAAGTTTCAGAAATGGCAAAATAAGAATAAGAACAAAGATTTTCTAAAAATAGAAAAATGTAAAAACTCCATGATGGAGTTTTCTATAAAACATATCTATTAGAAAATTTGTATAATTTTTCTAAAATAAGACATACTAGTTGTAGTACATAGTGAAGAAGGGATGAAACTAGTATGGACAAAAAATGGATAATTTATATAATTGTAACAATTATTGTGGGGCTAGCTTTTGGAATAGGTTTTGGTATATATTCGTCTAATAATAGTGATACTGAAAATATGGATTTGTTAAGCGAAAAAGAATTAGCAGAATCTGAAGAAAATAATCTGATAGAACAAAATAATATTAACACATTAGAAACATCTGCTGTCAATAATGTTATTTCTCCAAATGCAATAGTAATAAAAAAAACATATTATGAAGCATGTGATCACTTAATAAGAGAAACAGAGGATATTCCAGAAGAATTAGTAAATAAAACAGAGGAGACGGCACGAAATTTTTTTAGTGATTGGACAATAGAGGAGTATTCTCCTACTCAGATAATTTTGTATAAAAGTGAAGCCGGAAATTGTGGTCAGCATTATTTTATACAAGAACATAATGGTGTAATAGGAATATATACAATTGATGAAAATGAAGAAAAAACTTTAAAAGAAGATACGGAGATAGTTACGCAATATTTGCCAGATGAAGATTTGGAAACTTTAAAAGAAGGAGTAGAGATAATAGGAAATACTAATTTAGTTGAATTTTTGGAAGATTATGAGTAGGGACATTGGAGACTGCTTTTATTCTATTTTTTATAAATACTACTATTACTGGCTTTTAATAAGATAAAAAAGGAGCATTGGAGGATGTCTCCAATGCTCCTAGCTCTTATCTAATTATCTATTTTTAAATTTTCTTTTTTCAAATATCCTTGCTGATAAAATTGTTTAAAATACATTACTAATGAGAAAACTGTAGTAAGTATTGCTAAATAATATATGTAGTCATCAAAACCAAATAATGGAGAAGCTGGTTTAATTGTAGTATTCCAATATTCAATAAATAGTGAGCATACAATTGCGATATAAAATAATACAGTTGCGAGTTTGCCATACCATCTGCTAGATACTACTAGTTTTTTTCCATAAAGGAATGATGCACCAGCTATCATTAAAAATTCTTTTACAAATACAATAAGTAGAATCCATAAAGGGATGATTCTCTTAAAAGTTAATGATGCAAGAACTGCTAGTTGTGTAGTTTTGTCTGCAAGTGGATCTATGAGCTTTCCGAAATTAGTTATAAAATTAAATTTTCTTGCAATAAATCCATCTAGTACATCTGTTAATCCGGAAATTGTAAGTGTTATAAAACTAGCTACATATTGCCCAGTAATTATATAATATACAATAACAGGTATTAAGATGAATCTTACAATTGTCAATGTATTTGGAATATTTTTCAACATATATTTGCTCCTTAAAAAACTATGATAACATTTTAAATAAAAGTAAATAATTTGTCAAGTATTGGCAAAAAACTAAATAAAAATTATTTAAGCAAATCAAACAATGAAACTCAATTTTTCATTTTGCAAATCAACTTTTACTGTGTTTCCATTTGTTAATTGTGAGCGTAAAATCATATCAGAAAGTTCATCTTCCAAATATCTTTGAATAGCTCTTCTTAATGGACGGGCTCCATATTTTATGTCTGTTCCTTTTTCTAAAAGAAATCTCTTTGCTTCATCAGTTATCTCTAATGTTATATCTTTATCACTTAAAGATTTTTTAGTATCTTCTAACATCAAATCTACTATTTGCATTAATTCATCAGGTGATAATTGATTAAATATAACAATTTCGTCAACCCTATTTAAAAATTCTGGTCTAAATGTTTCTTTTAAAGCATTCATTATAGCATTATTATTTACTTGTCCACCACCGAAACCAATTGAATTAGTATTTAAGTTAGATCCAGCATTTGATGTCATGATAATTATAGTATTTTCAAAACTCACTGTATTTCCTTGTGCGTCTGTAAGTCGTCCATCATCAAGTACTTGAAGTAATATGTTAAATACATCTGAATGAGCTTTTTCTATTTCATCTAAAAGAATAATTGAATAAGGGTTTCTTTTTACTTTTTCAGTAAGTTGACCTGCATCATCATATCCAACATATCCTGGAGGTGAACCTATAAGCTTAGAAGTAGAATGACTTTCCATATATTCTGACATATCAATTCTTATTATAGAGTCTTCATTTCCAAACATTTCATATGCTAAAGATTTAGCAAGTTCTGTTTTACCTACACCTGTTGGGCCAACAAATATAAATGAAGGTGGTCTTTTCGTACTTTTTAATCCTGCACGATTTCTTCTAATAGCACGAGAAACTGCATCAACAGCTTCATTTTGACCAACGATTCTTTTATGAAGATTTTGTTCTAAATTTAATAATTTTTGAGTTTCTTCTTCAGTTATTTTTTTAACAGGAATCTTAGTCCAGTTTTCTATAACTTCGGCTATATCTTGGATAGTTAAATTTTTAAGTTCTAATTTTTTATTTAATTCATCTATTCTTTCATTTAATGAGCATTCTCTAGTCTTAAGCTCAGCGGCTTTTTGATAATCTTCTGTAGAATCTGCTTGTGCAGCTTCTTCTTTCTCTTCTTGAACTTTAGCTAATTCATTTTTTAGTACTTCTAATTCATAAAGTTCTTTATTATTTAAATTAATTCTAGAACAAGCTTCATCAAGAATATCTATAGCTTTATCAGGTAAAAATCTATCATGTATAT
>CAZPKK010000047.1:0-7678 GCA_964587175.1 uncultured Clostridium sp. | reverse complement strand
CATCTACACTTTGCACTAAATCTTTTATAAGTGTTGGAGAAAGATAATAACTTCCTCCAGATTCTCCTGTTGATACTTTAATTGCTACATTCCCAGTAGCCTCAAATCCAAGTGCTTGATAAATTTTCATAAGCCCTTCTGAACTAATATCACTCGTAAAATATACAGTTGAAACATTATCATTTCCTGTATCTTGCACTTGATTGGATTCGTGTTGACTATTTGCTAATTCTTCACTGTTATTGCCTCTTGTAAAACTAAAAATCAAAATACTTACTATGGCTATTATTAGAATAATAGCCATGATAATAATAAATTTTTTCATCCTTTCACCTTTTAATTATTAAATTTTTCTCCATCAAGCTTTCTAATAGGTTTTGCTGGATTTCCTACAACAACTGTATTATCTGGTACATCACGTGTTACCACACTTCCAGCACCTACAACAGCATTTTCTCCTATTGTAACTCCTGGTAAAATAATAGCACCAGCACCAATCCACGCATTTTTCTTAATGCGAATATCTTTTACAGTTAAAATTGATCTCTCATAAAAATCGTGATTATTAGTAATTAAAGATACATTCATTGCTATTTGTGCATTATCTTCTATGTAAATATTGCCTGCTGACATACAACGAAAATATGGATTTATTGAAACATTATTACCAATGTGAACATTATCAGCAATGTTCATATATATTGGTGGTGCTATAAAACAGTTTTCTCCTACTCCTCCTACTAAAAGTTCTTTTAAAATTCTATTATACTCCTCAGTAAAAGGTTCTATATTATTTAATTTAAATATTAATTTAGCTGTTTTATTTATTTTTTCAGCTCTTTCTTTGTTAGGTTTTCTTAAATCTATTCTTTTCTCTTCCATGATAAAATATACTCCTTTTCGCTAATGGATTATAAACCTAAACTATTAACCCATTCAATTACATCAGTTTCAGAAACATTTGAACTAAATCTTTGTCCATCTAACCAATTTCCATTTCCTGCTGTTTCTGCAAGATTTTCATCACTGCTTCCAATTCCAGATGATGCTGAAGTACAGAAAGGAATTACAGTTTTCCCTGTAAAATCGTTTGCTGATACAAAGCTAGTTACTGGCCAAGAAACATTTCCCCACCAAATTGGATAACCAATAAATACTACATCATACTCATCCCAATTTTCTACACTTGTAGAAGTAAGTTCAACATTTCTTAATGATTCATCATTGTATTCTTGGTAAACTCTTGAATCTTGATCTGTATAATCTAAATCATCTGATGTATACTCATCTACTGGTACAATTTCAAATGTGTCAGCACCTAAAGTAGTAGCAATTGTTTGTGCTACATTTTCTGTATGTCCTTGTGCAGAAAAATAAACTACTAGAATACTATTTTCATTACTTGTACTACTTCCTTCTTCTGTGGTGTTAGTCTCATCTTCTTCTATAGCATTCTCTTGTACTTGATTCACTTCCTGTTCATTTACTAAATTTTCCTGATTTGTATTTTCGCTTGAATTTTGTGTTACAAAATAAATAGCTCCTGCTACTATTATCAAAATAATAACAACTATTAAAGCAATAATTTTTTTATTCATATTTATCAACTCCTTCGCTTTTTCTTATATCATTTAGAGTTAACTTTAAGTCAATAGTTTTTTATAAATTTATATAAATATGTTTTTCAAATTTTATAAATTTTATTAAATCATCATATTTTATAGATACTGTTTTAGTATTTACATTAGGGTGAAATAGTAGTTTTTTATCTTTTAAATCTTTATCTATTAATAATACTACTTTATTATCCATATCATTTATTATTCCAAAAGGAGAAACACTTCCCTGTTCTAATTTTAAAATATTATTTAAATCATGTGCTCTAGCAAAAGACAAATGAGATACATTTACCATTTTACCAATTTGTTTTAAGTCTGCCTTTTTATTTTCTTCTAATATGACTAAAAAATATTTTTTCTTGTTATCTGTTAAAAACAGATTCTTACACCCAACCCCATCTATTCTTCCTTGAATTTCTTGTGCTTCTTCAACAGTATAAACTGCTTCATGCTCCATTTCTTCATTCATTCACCTTCTTATATTTTCGGCATATTCAAATAAGCATATTTTGAATCTTTATAATTTTTTATTTCTTCAATTATTTTTCTTCCTTTTTCAGAAGCAATATCTATTCTTTTTACTTTTCCATCTATTAAAACTATTGGATTAGTATATCTCTTTTTCGCTTTTATTGAAATGCAATATTTATCTTCTAATTCTTCTTCACTTCTTCCAATTTTCTCTGTATTTTTAAATGTCACAAAGGCTTTTTGAATTTCTCTATTTGGACATTTTTCTATTTTTTTAACTATTTCTTGTTCAGAGTATTTATATAAATTTTGTTCTGTTATAAAATTCCCTTTTACCATTGCTTTTAATATGTCAGTCCAAAACTGCATTACTATATTATTTTCATTACATCCAGAAAACAAATGCCACATTTTGCTAGCTCTTGAAACATACTCTTCTGCCACATCTATATTCTTGAAACCAAGCTCTTGCTCTCCTTTTTCGTTTTTCAATATTGTTAAATTATTATATATTCTCTTTATTGACTCTAAGGTAAATGCATCTTGTGTAATAAACTTTTATTTTCTCTTTACAATCTATAATATCAATTGTTATTGAACTACCAAAACGAGTATCATTTCCACTATTTAGCTCAGTCATAGAATCCCAAAATACTTCTATTTTATCTCCTATTTTATGTTTTCGCAGCGTGTCACTAAAAAAATTTTAATATTGTTTTTGAAAGATTTTGTAAATTGCTTTCTATTTTATATCTAAATCTTCCATAAACAATCTCTCCTATATTTTCTGTTTTAAATATTACCATAAATAGATTAATTTTTTAAAGTTTCTTTTTATGCCAAATCTTTTTACCACATTTAGGACATATCATTTTTCTTGTTCTACCTTTGTGAATAGACATTAAAACACTTTTATAGGCTGGAACATATTTATAATGACAATTATCACATTCATAATAGCCTGCAATTTGTTCTATTTTAACTGCATATCCAACACCTATAATGAATGGAATTAACCCTATAATAATTATTGCCATTCTTAACCAATCTGACATATTAACAAATAAAGCAACAAAAACACAAGAGATTAAAATAATTGACACTAGTGTTCCAATAAATATTTCCATATTTAATAACTCTTTATCGCTTTTTTCTTTTTCTTGTGTCATTTTTAATAAAAGTTCTTCTGATTTGTTATTGTACTCTTTCATTTCAATCATCTCCCCACTTAATAACTCATTTACACTTATTTTTAGTTCATTACATAAATCAAGCATAATTGATGAATCAGGCATTGCTTTTCCATTTTCCCATTTTGAAATAGCTCTATCAGTAATATTTAATTTTTCTGCTAATTGCATTTGTGTTAAATTATTCTTTTTTCTGCATTCGGCTATAAATTTTCCAATTTTAATCTGATTCATACTTATTTTACCTCCTTCATTTTAAGTGTAGAAGATTATTACCCAAAAGTCTACATACCATTGGTTGAGTGGGGCATTATTATATCAACTAATGTTTGAGTAAAATAACTTTCTCGACAAATTACTATTTTACAATCTGTTATATTCATTACATATAATCCAGAATCTAGCATTGTAAATGTTGCTGTTTCATCCTCAAAAAAGCTAAGTTCATATGTATATAACTGCATTAAATTTTTTATCTTTTTCTTCAACTTTTATTAAATCAAACTTCATTTTTTCCTCTTTACTTTTCAATTTTATTTATAAGTATTTCTTTTTTCCAAGTCCTATCTATATTTTCCTGCTCTTTATCTTTTAAAGCCTTATATAAGTCAATATCCAGTTTATTGCATACACTACATAATACAATAAAAACATCTGCCACTTCACTTTCTATTGTATCATAATGATTAGCTTTATTGTTATCAATACCCATATTTGTAGCATTCTTTCTTATTGCTTTTGCAAGTTCTCCAACTTCTTCTAATAATAATAACATTGTTTTTTCTATTTCTTGATTTGAAAAACCTCTTATTTCTATCACATCTTTTATATATTGCTGTACTTCTTGTAATGTGTTTCCTTCATTTAACTTATTCCATAAATCTAATTGACTATTCAATTTATTACTTCCTTCCCATTTTCTTATTTTGTTTCTTCTTCTATCCAATTTAAAAACTTTTCATTCCCATTTGTAATGTCATAAGATATAATCTCACAAGTTTCATAATCATGAATTTTTAATATCTCTTTCTCAACTTCTTTAAATAACTTCTTTTTTGTTTTCATTTTTCAAATTCATTCTTTCTATTCTTAAAAAAATTATAAAAATATCTTACATTTTCAAGTTCACTCCATTTTTGAACTTTATAATCTTTTGTATCTAAATTATATATTTTAGCATTTAGAATCCTTAACATAAACGGAGAATGTGTTGCAATTATAAATTGAACACCCAAATATTTTGCCATTTTATTTATTTCTTCTGCAAGTTGTACTTGATTTTGTGGAGATAAGGAAACCTCTGGCTCATCTAGTAAATACAAATTATCTGGTTCAATATTATCTTCTAAAATTTGCAGTGTTGTTTCTCCATTAGAATATTTATCTTGTGAGAATTCAAACCTTGCAAATTGTTTTCCACCTTCTTTTGTCTGCAAAAAATCCTTTGCATTTTGTGTCCCTCTTTCTCTTGCCAAATTACTTTCTATACTTTCTCGCAATACTGCATCTTGCTGTACTTTCCTTATTTCATATAAAATTTCTTCACTTTTTATATATCTGCTCTTTTCTGGTATTCTAGTTAGTTTTCTACCATTTTCATTTTCTCCTAGTTCATATTCACATTTTATTGCATAATCCTCAAAATAATCTAATGTTCCATCAATTTTGGGATTACTTCTCTCTTTTCCTTTTAAATTTAATTTATGAGCAATAATATTTAATATAGTCGATTTTCCAGAACCATTATTTCCATATAATACTGTTATGTTATCGAATATAAATATGTCCGGCTCTTTATGTTGTAATACATTAAATGGATATATATTATTATTTGTTATTCTGCTATCACTTAATTTAAATGTTTTTAGATATATCATATATTGCTGCTCACTCTCCCTTAGCATTATAATCATAATGACCATATTCCTATTGCACACTAGAATTTAAGTTCCTTCATATTGTTTATATCTAAACCAATCTTTTTATAAATTTCATCAACAGTACATGAAATTGTATCTTTGAAAGAATAACCTAAAACGCTTAATATTTTTTCTATATCATTTTTATCTTTTCCTTCGATTTCAATATATGGTAATAATTTAGGCCATGTATCAATATCTATTTCATGCTCATTTAAAATATATTTTTCTCTCCTTTTTTCTTGATAACTTCTATACGAAAATCCAATTTTTTCAAGCAATTCATTTGTTTCTTCAAAAGAATTTACTTCTATCTCTGTTTCTTCCATTTGTTGAATATTTGATTCATTATCCTTTAAAATATGTTTTATTGTTAAAGTTGTTTTTTCTTTTATTTCTTCATTTTCTTTTTTTTCAATGGTTTTTCTTAATCTAATCCATTTCTTTGGTGTAGATTTATAATTGTCTATAAATTCTTTTAATTGATTACTATTTAATATATCTAGTGTTTGTTTTTTATCCAGACTAAATATATCTGACAAATTATCGACTTTAAAATTTCTTTTTAGAAAATCGATTTTTTCATCACTTAACAATTGGTCTATTTCTTGAAAAAGATTTTTTATTTTTGAAATAGCTATATCTTTTCTTAGTTCAATGTTTTCATGATTTAATTCATATAAATTAGAATGATATCTTTGATTTATATAGGTTAAATCGTATACACGCAAATATTGTTGCGAAGAACTAATATATTTTCCTCCTGCTTTTTTTATTTTGTTTACTAATTCTTCTTCATCAATATTTAAAATTTTTACTTCTAATTCCATATTACTCATATTCTATTTTCTCCTTACATTTCCTCTTCTATCAAATATCTCATTTTATAATGATATTTACACACTATCTTCCTAGTTCATTTTCATATTCACTTTTATATTGTTCATACTTAGTTTTTGCTCTTGGTAATCCTGCATCTACTGCCATTTTTAAATAATACTCTGATAATTTCAAATTCTTCTCTGTTCCAACTCCGTTATAATAAAAATTTGCTCCTAAATCATAAATTGCTGGAAGATGTCCTTGTATTGCACAGTCATGTATTAATTGAAATGCCTTCTTTTCATCTCTTTCAACATTTCCGAATCCAAAATAGTAATAAGCTCCTAAGCAAAATTTTGAAAATGCTTGTTTTCTTGGATTTTGTTCTTCTTCATCTATAAGCCTTAATAGTGGTTCATAGGCATCTATATGTATTTGTTTTGCTTTTTCTTTATCTTGTTCTACTCCATCTCCAAAATAATAGCAAGCACCAACTCCATAGGCTGAGCGAGGATCTCCTAACTCTTTTCCTTTTCCATACCAGTACATTGCTTTTTCAAAACTTTGCTCTGCTCCGTTTTCTTCACTATCATAACTTCTTCCTAAAATATAGCAAGCAAATTTATCACCATTTTCAGCTTTTTTTCTTACATCGTTTAAATCAAATATTATTGGTTTTATATTATTACTCATTATCCGCTTCTCCTAATTTCTTTAATAAAATATACCTTGATGTCTATAATATCTTTATTAATATTTTTTATCTTAACTTCATCACATTGTTTTTCAAGGATAGTTTCTCCTACTTCTCTTACTTTTTATACTTTACCCATTTTGTCTTACCTCCATATATCACCATATTTATACCACAGATTTAATTAATTTTCTTCTATTTTTTCTTTTAATTTTTCAATATATTTTTTAATGCTAAAATCATTTATATCTTCTTCGTAAAATCTTACTCAGAATTTAAAGCATTCAATTCTTCCTCAATATTTTCCCATGCTTATTCTCATTTACTATGTCAATCATTTTTCGATATTATTTTAATATTGTCTACAAATTTTATTAAATTTATAAATATATTTTTAACCTGCGAGACAAATTACTATTTTGTGCATTACTTTATTTTCTTACCTATTTGGTAAGATTATTCCTGCCAAATGTACATTTTTTTGCCATGTCTATTCCTACGATTGCATCTGTGTTTTCAATAGCATCAAATTTTGTGATTTAGTCATTATTCTTACCTCCAATATATTAATTTCATAGACTTTTAACTTCTTTCATCCTATTTATTGTAGGTCTTTCATAATAAAACTTTTCCATAATCTCAACTATTTCTTAATATTTTACATCATACAACTTACTATATCTATTATAATATCATAAAAAGAAAAATTGCTCTTTTCTAATAATTTTTCATAGTATTTTTCAATTGTTTTTTTAAAGTCTTATTTAGCAATTCATCTGCTACTTTTATGCTATTAGCATGTCTCATATTTTTTAATTCTTTAATACTAACCCATTTTGCAGTTTTTGCATACTTTTATCATTCACATATCATTAAATAATGTTTATCCATTTGGAAAATCTAAATCACTTATTATATCTAAAGAATAAATATTATTATTTTCAAGATCATTAATTAATTTAT
>CAZPKK010000046.1:0-7749 GCA_964587175.1 uncultured Clostridium sp. | reverse complement strand
ACAGATAAAGATACAGTAATAGCTGTTTCTGGTGGTTCAAAAAAGGAATTTTTAGAAAAAGGAATAAGTGATGAATTAGAAAAAGTAATGGAGGATAAAGAAAGATATACTAGCAAAGAAAATAATGATATAGCTATTCCAATAACAAAAAATGATAACAATGAAAGAAGATTTAATTCACAAGTTGTATATCCGATTATTTCAGATGGAGATACTATAGGAAGTGTAATACTCTTAGCAAAAGATAAGGGAACAAAGATGACAGAAGTAGAACAAAAAGTGGTTCAATCTGCAGCAAGTTTTTTAGGCAGTCAAATGGAAATATAAAAAATTACATTTTTGTTACAAATATGTAATGAAAATGTAATAATATAAAAAAACACTTAAAATTTGGTGTTTCTAGACTATTTAAACAAAATATTAACAAAAAAATTTACAAAAAAAATACAAATGATACTTGATTATTTAAAAGAAATGTAGTATAAATATGGTAATTAATATTATTTTGACAACGAAGGAGGAAAGAAATTATGGAGTTTCGTACAAAACCAGAGAACTTACCAGCAGAGATAAGTGTTTGGACAAAAATCAGAAATTTTCTATGCCAAGATATGGTTCTTGAATTAACACCAAAGCAAGAAAAAGTTTTTCAAGAGGTATATGATTTCTGGAATCAAAAAATTACTGGTGAAAGCTTGCACAAATTTTTGTTCTATGAAATAACTGGAGAAAAAGTAAAAAAATTTTTATTAAAAGAAATAGAAATAACAGGTGATATCGAGCTATAAAATCAAAAAATGCAGTAGAAAATCTTTCTATTGCATTTTTTGATGTATAAAGTATTTTATAGGAAATTCAGTAATAGAGTAAATTGTGAAATATTACTAAAGAGTAAATTGTGAAATATTACTAAACTACTTGAAAAATATATAGTTTTGATATAAAATGATTGTGTTTAGGATATACTAAACAAAGCAGATGCGAAAAGCATCAAAGATAGGAGGAATTTTTATGTCAATTAGAATTGGTATTAATGGTTTTGGAAGAATAGGAAATTTAGCATTCCAAGCCGCACTTTCAAGAGAAGGAGTAGAAATAGTCGCAATAAATGACCCATTTATAGCAGCTGATTATATGGCGTACATGGTAAAATATGATACTGTTCATGGAAGATTTGATGGAGAAATATCATCAAAAGACGGAAAGTTGATAGTAAATGGAAAAGAAATAAAAATATATAATGAATCAGACCCAAAAAATGTTCCATGGGGAAAAGATGGAGTAGAATATGTGCTTGAATGTTCAGGAGTGTTTACAACAATGGAAAAAGCTGGAGCTCACTTAGATGCAGGAGCTAAAAAGGTAATTATATCTGCACCATCAAAAGATGCACCAATGTTTGTTATGGGAGTTAATAATGACAAATATACACCTGACATGAATATCATTTCAAACGCATCTTGTACAACAAACTGCTTAGCACCACTTGCTAAAGTTATAAATGATAATTTTGGAATTAAAGATGGTTTAATGACAACAGTTCATTCAACAACTGCTACACAAAAGACAGTTGATGGAGCTTCTAAAAAAGACTGGAGAGGTGGTAGGGCAGCATCAGCAAATATCATTCCATCCTCAACAGGAGCTGCAAAAGCAGTTGGAAAAGTAATTCCAGAATTAAATGGAAAATTAACAGGAATGTCATTTAGAGTACCAACAGTTGATGTTTCAGTAGTTGATTTAACAGTTAATTTAGCAAAACCAGCAACATATGAAGAAATATGTAATGCAGTAAAAAGGGCATGCGAAAATGAAATGAAAGGAATAATGGCATACACAGATGAGCCAGTTGTATCATCAGACTTTATTCATGATCCACATACATCAATATTTGATGCAGAAGCAGGAATTGCATTAACAGATACATTTGTAAAATTAGTTGCATGGTATGATAACGAATGGGGTTATTCAAATAAGCTTGTTGATTTAGCTATGTATGTAGCAAGTAAGGGATAGAATCATCTTGCTGGTAGATATGAGGTTTAAAACCGTCCCATCTTGCTGTCACATATATTTTGTACTCTCCAAGTTTTCGAGTAAAAAATATATGTGACACGTGGGACTATATAGATGTATGAATATATGTGGCACGTGGGGCTACTTAGATGTATGAATATATGATGTGACACGTGGGACTACCAAGAGGAAATAGTAAATTCTAAATAAAAAAGGAGAAAAAATGGAAAGAGAGTTAAAAATACATGGAATATATAAACATTTTAAAGGAGATTATTATTTGGTTGAGGATGTTGCTATCCATAGTGAGACTAAAGAAAAACATGTAGTGTACAGAAGACTTTATGGAGATGGTGGTTTATGGATAAGACCGTATAGGATGTTTTTAGAAGAAGTAGATCATGAAAAATATCCAAATGTAGAACAAAAGTATAGATTTGAGTTGCAAAATATAGAGAGTGTGGCAGGTAATTTTAAATAAAATATATGAAATTTTATTGCTGGTGAATTTACAATATGAAACACACATAAAATGAGAAAGGATGATGTTCAATGAACAAGAAAACAGTAAAGGATGTTGATGTTAGAGGAAAAAAAGTATTAGTTAGATGTGACTTCAATGTACCATTAGATGAAAATGGAAAAATAACAGATACTACAAGAATAACAGCAGCACTTCCTACAATTAAATATCTAATGAATCAGGGGGCAAAAGTAATACTTTGTTCTCATTTAGGTAGACCAAAAGGAGAAGTGAATGAAAAATATTCACTAAGACCAGTGGCAGAAGAGTTAACAAATTTACTAGATGTAGATGTTAAATTTGCAACAGATACTACTGGGGAAAGTGCAAAGTCAGTTACAGAAAGTTTACGTGATGGAGATGTTGCATTATTAGAGAATGTAAGATTTGATCCGAGAGAAGAGGAAAACGATGAGACTTTATCTATAGAACTTGCAAATTTATCAGATGGCATATATGTAAATGATGCTTTTGGAACAGCACATAGAGCACATAGTTCAACAGAAGGAGTTGCACATCATGTTGATGAAGCTGTTGCAGGATTTTTAATGGAAAAAGAAATTACTTTCTTAAATGGAACATTGGAAAATCCAGAAAAGCCTTTTGTGGCAGTTCTTGGAGGAGCTAAAGTATCTGACAAAATTGGTGTTATTGATAATCTACTAGATAAAGTTGATGAAATCTTAATTGGTGGAGGAATGGCTTATACATTCTTAAAAGCTAAAGGATATGAAATAGGAGATTCTTTGTGTGAGGAAGACAAAATAGAGGAAGCAAAAGCAATAATGAAAAAAGCACAAGAAGCAGGTGTGAAAATTGTACTTCCAAAAGATACTGTAGTAGCTCCAAAAACACCTGAAACAGATGAGACTTTGGATAAAAAAGAAAAACAAAAAGCATTTATTAATTTCTTAAAAACTGCACCAGACAAAGTGGTTGACTCAGATAAAATTCCAGAAGGATGGCAAGGGTGCGATATTGGACCTAGAACTGCGAGAGATTTTGCAAATGAAGTTAAGGATGCGAAAACAATTATATGGAATGGACCACTAGGAATATGTGAAGTGGATAAATTTAGTATAGGAACAGAAAAAACAGCAGAAGCTATTGCTGAAACTAATGCTGTATCTATAGTAGGTGGAGGAGACTCAGCAGCAGCTATTAATAAATTAGGCTTAGCAGATAGTTTCACACATATTTCAACAGGTGGAGGTGCATCTTTAGAATTATTAGAAGGAAAGGAATTACCAGGCTTGGTTTGTTTGACAGACAGGAAAGAAAAAGTAAACAATAGCGAAGCAAAACTAGTAGTAAATAAAAAAAACAATGATAAAGAAATGACTGATTAACTTGGACAAAGGGGCACTTCTAAAAGTCCAAAAACTTGGATAAAAAGAATGTTCCTTTTATTCTAAGGAAGGAGTTGTATAAAAGATGAGAAAAAAAGTAATTGCTGGAAACTGGAAAATGAACATGCTTCCAGATGCAGCTATAAGATTTATAGACGAATTTACACCACTTGTGAAAGATACAGAAAATGAAGTAATACTTTGTGTTCCTTACACAGATTTGTTTTATAGTTTACTTGCTGCACAAAACACAAATATAAAAATTGGTGCACAAAACATGCATTGGGAAGAAAATGGTGCCTATACAGGAGAAGTATCTGGGCAGATGTTAAAATCAATAGGTGTGGAATATGTTATAATAGGACATTCTGAAAGAAGGCAATATTTTGCTGAAACAGATGAGACTGTAAACAAGAAGCTAAAAGCAGCTTTTAAATATGAGTTAAAACCAATAGTGTGTGTTGGAGAGACTTTAAATGAAAGAGAAGAAGGAAAAGAAAAAGAAATTGTTACTTCTCAGATTCAAAAAGCCCTAGAAGGACTTACAGAAGAGCAAGCTTCAAACACTATAATTGCATATGAGCCAATATGGGCAATAGGTACTGGAAAAACTGCTACATCAGAAGATGCAAATGAAATGGCTAAGACGATAAGAGAAAAAATATCGAATATCTATGGACAAAACGTGGCAAATAGAGTTATAATACAATATGGCGGGAGTGTAAAAGCTTCAAATGCCAAAGAACTATTTACTATGTCAGATATAGATGGAGGCCTTGTTGGAGGTGCAAGTCTAAAAGTAGATGAGTTCTCTAAAATTGTAAATTATTAAACTTAACTAAAAGTTTAATTTTAGAAAGGATCAGGATTTATGGACAAAAGGGTTACAATGCTAATGATATTAGATGGATTCGGTATAAATGAAAAGGAAGAAGCAAACGCTGTAAAACTTGCCAATACACCTAATATAGATAAACTAATGAAAACATGTCCTACAACTAGAATGTTCACAAGTGGACTAAATGTTGGTTTACCAGATAGGCAGATGGGAAATTCAGAAGTTGGACATACAAATATTGGAGCAGGAAGAATTGTATATCAGGAACTAACGAGAATTACAAAATCAATTGAAGATGGAGACTTTTTTAGTGTTCCAGAATTAGTTGAAGCAATTGAAAACTGTAAAAAACATAACTCGAAATTACATGTATTAGGATTGCTTTCCGATGGTGGTGTGCATAGTCATATTCGTCATCTTTTTGCAGTACTCGAGCTTGCTAAAAGAAAAGATTTTGAAAATGTATATGTTCATTGTTTTATGGACGGAAGAGATACTCCACCTACTTCTGGTGAATCATATATAATGAAGCTAGAAGAAAAAATGAAAGAAAAAGGAGTAGGAAAAATAGCTAGTATCTCTGGTAGATTTTATGCAATGGATAGAGATAAAAGATGGAATAGAATCCAAAAAGCATATGATGCAGTTGTAAGTGGCGAAGGAATAAAAGCTGTTTCAGCGATATCTGCAATTGAAAGCTCATATCAAAAAGAAGTTTTTGATGAATTCGTAGAACCAACAGTTATATGTCAAAATAATGAACCTATTGCAAAGATAGAAGAAAACGATTCTGTAATATTCTTTAATTTTAGACCAGATAGAGCAAGAGAGCTTACAAGGGCAATTGTAGACAAAGATTTTACAGAATTTGAAACTAAAAAAATGAATTTGGATTATGTTTGTTTTACTCAATATGATGAAACAATGCCAAATGTAAAAATAGCTTTTAAACCAGAAATTTTAAAAAACACATTTGGCGAATATATAAGTAAAAAAGGCTTAACTCAATTAAGAATAGCTGAAACTGAAAAATATGCCCATGTTACATTTTTCTTTAATGGTGGTGAAGAAAAACAATATCCAGATGAAGACAGAATACTAGTACCATCGCCAAAAGTTGAAACATATGATTTAAAGCCAGAAATGAGTGCTTTAGAAGTTACAGGCAAGGTACTTGAAGCAATTAATTTTAGGAAATATGACTGCATAATATTAAATTATGCAAATCCAGATATGGTCGGACATACTGGAAGTCTAGAAGCTGCAATAAAAGCAGTAGAAACAATTGATGAATGCGTAGGAAGAGTAGTGGATGCGATAAGAGAAAATGAAGGAGTTTTAATAATTACAGCAGATCACGGAAATTGTGAGCAAATGATTGATTATAAGACCGGAGAGCCACATACAGCCCATACTACAAACCCTGTTCCACTAATATTAGTCGGAAAAGAAGATGTAAAATTAAAAGAAGGCAAACTTGCAGACTTAGCACCAACTATGTTAGAAATAATGGGACTAGAAAAGCCAGAAGAAATGACAGGTGAGAGTATTATTTTAAAATAGAGAAGGTAAAAAAGATATTATTAACTGGAGGAATGTATGGTAGAAAATTCAGAGCTAAGAAAAATTTACTCTGAATTACAGAAACAATTATTTTATTTAATACCAGAAAAATGGGATAAAATATATTTATATGCTTCTGTACAAGAGAAAATGAAAGGGTTTGAAACAGGAGAATTATTTTTTTATTATTTCCCAAAAGGAATATTAAAGAAAAATCCTGTTAATGTTTATGAAATACCAAATAAATTTAATCTTAATGAAGATCAATATATAAAATTGGTCGAGCAGCTTTTTTTGCTAATTAAGAAAATAAGGAAAATATTTCAAAAAGAAAATCATAGGTTGTGGTCAAACCTGACAATAAGAATAGAAGGTTTGAAGTTTGAAATAGAATACAATTATGAAGACTTAACCTTAAGTAAATTTTCTAATGAAGATAAACATATTATATGGAAATACAATAATTTAAATTTACCATACGAAGCATTTACAAAAAATGAAAAGAAAATAATTAAGAGTTATATTAATGAAAATATATATTTTAAGCCAGATATAGAAATATATTCAGAATCAATATACAAAAATCCTGTAAAAAAGATAGTGGATTATAACAAAGAAAGAAGAGAAGAATATATACAAGAAAAGCAAGATTCAGATATAAAAATAAAAGAAAATGAGCCAAAAAGCAAGTTTGAAGAACAACGATTTACTTATAAAGTAAATGGTAGGCGAAGATTAAAAAACATATATGAAAATAAAAAAGAAAATAAAAAGACTAAAACATATACTGAACAAGTTGATGAGCAGAGGGAGAGGGTACGCAGTCAGATATTACAACACATGTGAATTGTCGGGTTGCAAAGATAATTGCATTTGACTGCGTTAAATTTCTTTTTAATTTAATCAACGTACAAGAAGTACGCCTCATAAATTAAAAGTATAAAAAGAAAGGAAGTAGACAAAATGAAAGATTATTTAGGAATTGAAAGCGTAAGAGCTTTAGAAGTATTGGATTCAAGAGGAAATCCAACAGTTCAAGTTGAGGTTGTTACAGAAGGAGGTTTTTCTGGAGTAGCAATGGTTCCATCAGGAGCATCTACAGGAAGTTTTGAAGCAGTGGAATTACGTGATGGAGATAAAAGTAGATATTTAGGAAAAGGTGTTCAAAAAGCAGTTGATAATGTAAATAATATTGTTGCAGATAAACTAGAAGGAATGAATGTTTATGAGCAAGTAAAAATAGATAAATTGCTAATAGATATTGATGGAACAGAAAATAAAGCGAAACTTGGAGCAAATGCTACACTTGGCGTTTCTTTGGCAGTGGCAAGAGCAGCTGCTTCATCACTTGGAATGAGTTTGTATAATTACATTGGTGGAGTAAATGCAAAAGAATTACCAGTTCCAATGATGAATATCATGAATGGTGGAAAACATGCTGACAGTGGATTAACAGTACA
>CAZPKK010000045.1:0-7787 GCA_964587175.1 uncultured Clostridium sp. | reverse complement strand
GTCCTTCTTCTCCTGCTATCCACCAATTATCATCTTTTCCATAATAATATATTCTTTCTTCTGGTATTCCAGCTTTTTTCCAACATTCTGCAGTAGTTTCATCTCTCGGAGCATCTTCATCCCCTGCAAAACATGTTACAAATATTTTTTCTGCTGGTATTTCTAGCTCTTTTGTTAGAAATTCAAAGCTCATTTCTATTGACTCTTCTTTAAAGTAGTCTCCTAATGACCAGTTTCCAAGCATTTCAAAAAATGTTAGGTGTCTATTGTCCCCTACTTCATCTATATCATTAGTGCGCAAGCATTTTTGATAATCTGTAAGGCGCGTTCCTTCTGGATGTTTTTCCCCTAATAAATATGGCACTAAAGGTTGCATACCAGCTGTAGTAAATAGCACAGATGGGTCATTTTCTGGTATAAGTGGAGCACTAGGTATTATGCTGTGCCCATGATTTTTAAAATAGTTTAAATATTTATTTCTAATCTCTATTGCTTTCATTTATATTCTCCTATTCTTTTATATTTTATGATAGTTGCATGTTATATTTTCATAAACTATTCTACACTATCCTATTATAAATAATCTTATTTGATACTTTAAATTTATAGCTTTTAATCTAAGACTTATAAATTTAGTTTTTTAATAGTAAAATTATATTACATAATTATAGAAAAATCAATAGGTATAGCATGGCTTTAAACACAAAATAAAAAACAAACATTTAATATATAGATACTCAGTTCCATCCCAATAATATGTTATTTGGTTTCCATATTCATATAAAGTGCTTACTCCATATTTTCTACCTGTTCCTGTTTGTTCTGGGTCATATACCAATCGTTATTGCAAGTGCTACTAGCGTTATTCCTTTTTCTTTTGTTCTTTTCATAAACTTTCCTCCTTGTTACTTTTCCCCTTTGTTTTATCTTAGACTTTAATTATATTTTAATTTTTTTCTTGTCAATGTATTTTTATTATATTTATAGCTTTTGGAAAAAGATGGCTTTTTTTCTGCCATCTTTTTCACTTTTATTTTTTCTTTCATTTTTTTCTTATGTACTAGTCTTTAATACCAAATATTAATTTTACAATTCCTCTTAAAAATTTTGGAACTTTTTTTACAACAATGGTCATACTTGTTTCCTCCTCCTTAGCTTCAATATTTTTTTACACTACATGGCTTTCTTGTTTTTTATTTTATCTTCTGCTTTATTATTTAAGAACACAGCCACATTAATCCAATTGCAACAATTATTATTCCTATTATAAATAACCATCCAGATATGGGCAGTAATAACACAAGTAACATTCCTAATCCAAAACCAATTAAGCAAATAGATAATGTCTTTTTTAAAAGCCTAAACATAGTTATTACCTCCCATCATTTGTATATTATATTACTTTTTCTTTTTGTTTGTTACCATTTTATGTTATTTACAGGACTGTTTTCATAATTTAATTCTCAATAAATTTGATATATACAAATAATCTCTCAAAATTTAGCGTTTATTCATCTGATAACCTTTTTTGTAATTTTATTTTCTTGAATAAATTATAATTTTATGTTTTAATATTAATTAATAATTTAACAAAATAAAAGAAGGAATTAAGTATGAAAAAAGAGGAAGCAATAAATATATTAGAAAAATTAAAAGAAACATATCCAGATGCTAAGTGTAGTTTAGATTTTACAAATTCTTTTGAATTACTTGTCGCTGTCATTTTGTCTGCACAATGTACTGATGAAAGAGTAAATAAAACCACTCCCAGTATATTTAATAAATATAAAACACCAGAAGATTTTGATAAGATACCTTTAGAATTACTAGAAGAACTTGTCCATCCATGTGGTTTTTATAAAAATAAAGCAAAAAACATTAAGCTTACTGCTAAAAAACTAATAGATGATTTTGATAGTGCTGTTCCTGATACTATGGAAGATTTGCTTACTTTGCCTGGAGTTGGAAGGAAAACTGCAAATGTTGTAATGCTTGAAGCTTTTAATAAACCTCAAGGAATTGCTGTGGACACACACGCGAAAAGACTTTCAAACAGAATCGGCTTTTCAAATGAACAAACACCTGAAAAAATCGAACAAGATTTATTAAAACTTTTCCCTTATGAATATTTAAAAGATATTAATCATATATTAATATATCATGGAAGAGCCATTTGTACTGCTCGCTCACCTCAATGTGCAAAATGTCCTATTAAAGAAAATTGTAAATTTTATAAAAACAGCTCACAAAAATAGCAATTTTATTCTTTGAAGAATTTTATATATAATTCACAATAAGATTAATGAATATTTTAATAAAATCATCTCATAATACCTGTTATGGGGTGGTTTTATTTTGACAAATATAAATTGTTCATGTAAGTGTAAATATCAAATCGAAGGGAAGTGTCATTTAGAAAATATTAAAACACAAAAAATATCTCCAAATAAAGATTGTATTTATTTTTCTCCCAAATAGGTATTTGTTAATAATTGACAAATGACCTTAAAAATTATATTATAATCATATAATTTTTAAGGAGGGATTTTTTTGAAAAAAACTAGATCAATCGGATTAATACTTTGTATTATTTTAATGTTTTTATTATTTTTTTCATTACAAGCATTTGCTACAGATTCAGACAGTTTAGATTCTGAATATATTAACGAAATTATTGCATCTTATGAAACTAACTATGAATTTGTATCAACTGATTTATATTTGTATGGCACTGAAGTTGAAATTTCTGAAGAAGTAGATGGAAATGTTTTTGCATATGGATCCTCTGTTAATGTAACTGGCTCAATATATGGAGACCTTTTTGTTATTGCAAATTATTTAAACATATCTGAAGATGCTGTAATTTATGGAAATATATTTACATGTTCAACTAATATTACCGTTTCTGGAATTGTTTCAGACATATATGCAATATCTTCTAATTTCACTTTAGACTCTTCTGGTATTATTGCTAGAAATTTGTATTTGCTATCTGATAAAGTTTCTTTATCAGGTCAAATTTCAAGAGATGCTTACATAAGCACAGATAGTTTAAGCTTTGGAGATAGTTCAGAACCAATAATAGAAGGAAATTTAATTTATACATCAGAAACGAATTTTGAAATATCTGAGGATGTAGTTGGTGGAGAAATTAAATATTATGCCATAGAAACAAATTATACTAGCATAATATTATCTGCTATATATAGCATGATTACAACATTGTTGTTCTCACTTGTTGTTATATTATTATCAATATGGCTTGCTCCTGAATTTAAGGATAGAATTTGCGAGATAATATCAAAGAAAAGCTTTGCTTCATTTGGAATTGGAATATTAGTATTTTTACTTGCAATAATAATTTCATTTGCACTATTAGTATTCACAAGTGGCTTAGGAGCTACAATCGCTGTTGCTTTAATTGCTTTACTAGTTCTTACTTATGCAATTTCTAATACAATATTTAGCATGTCAATTAGTAAATTAATAGTAAATAAACTAAACTTAAATAAAACTTGGACATTTGTGATATTCTCATTGTTGGGAATAATTATATTAGAATTAATTAGCTATATTCCTAATGTAGGTGGACCAATTACTTTCATAACATCACTTATTGGTCTTGGAATTCTTTGCATCAATGCATATAAAAGAAAAGATTTAGTAAATAGCAAAAATAATTTGGAAGTAAAGTGAAACTGAACAAAACTTCAGAAAATCTTTCTTTTCTAAAAAAACTGAAGAGTCAGCTTAAAACTCTTCTTAAAGATCTACTATAAAGTGAAACTGAGGGGACAAGTTTTAAAACCTGTCCCCTCAGTTTCACTTTATAATCCCAAATTAGTTTTATTATCTAATTTCTTACATTTATTAGAAATAGAACACTTAACTCTGAGTCTGCGAATTCATTAGCTCTTATATAAACTCCATATGCAAAAGTTCTATTAATATCTATTTCTTTCCTATAATCATTATTATATTCAAAACGGTGTCTATGTCTTTCATTTATTTCTGTAGTCTTGCACAACTTTTCTGCTAAACTTCCTTTTTTTAATATACATGGATAGCTACCAAGCCTCATTGTACCACCTTTTTTTGTCACATCTTTTTGGTCATACATTATATGTATAACAGGATTTTCACACATTTCATCAAATTCTTCTGAATTTGCGTCTTTTAAATTCAATACATTTCTTGCAAATTCTACTACTGCCATTTGCATTCCTAAGCAAATACCTAAAAAAGGAACATTGTTCTCTCTCGCATATTTTATAGCTTGTATTTTTCCTTCTATACCTCTATTTCCAAAGCCACCTGGAACAATAATTCCATCACACTCTTTTAATATTTCTTCCATATCAGTCTCAGTTATTTTTTCTGCATCTATAAGCTTTGGTTTTACTGTTACAGCATTTTCTATTCCTGCATGCCTTAGGCTCTCTATCACAGAAAGATATGAATCATCAAGTTTTACGTATTTTCCAACAATCCCTATTGTTACCTCTTTATCAGAAATTCTTTTTATTTTCTCATTTAACTCTTCCCAATTTTTATTGTTTGGTTTATATTTTTCTAATTTTAAATGCTCACAAACCTCTCTTGCCAATCCCTCTTCTTCAAGCATTAATGGAACTTCATACAAACATTTAGCAGTTTTATTTGCTATAACACTTTCTTCTCTTACATTACAAAATAGTGCAATCTTATTCCTTAAATTATCTGGTATATCCGCTTCTGTTCTACATACTAGAATATCTGGCTTTATTCCTAAAGACTGCAACTCTTTTACTGAATGCTGTGTGGGCTTTGATTTTACTTCATTAGAACCATATATATATATATGGAAGTAATGTAACATGAATATAAACAACATCTTCAGCAGGATTTTCCAAACCCACTTGCCTTATTGCTTCCAACATAGAAAAACCTTCAATATCACCAACTGTTCCACCTATTTCAGTAATTACGATATCCACATCTGTTTTTTCAAAAGTATATATTTTTTCTTTTATTGCATTTGTAATGTGTGGTATAACTTGTACAGTTTTACCTAAATAATCTCCTCTTCTTTCTCTTTCTATAACCTCTTGATATATTTTCCCCATAGTAATACTAGAATCTTTAGTTAAATTTTCATCTGTAAATCTCTCATAATGTCCTAAATCCAAATCAGTTTCTGCACCATCATCTGTTACAAATACTTCTCCATGTTCATATGGGCTCATTGTTCCCGGATCCACATTTATGTATGGATCAAACTTCTGATTAGCTACTTTGTAGCCTCTATTTTTCAAAAGCCTTCCTAATGATGCTGCTGTTATTCCTTTTCCTAGTCCAGATACTACTCCTCCAGTTACAAAAACATATTTAGTTTTCATTTTTCCTGCCTTTCTAAACCGATTATAAGAAAAATTGCTTCGCCTTTTGTAGCGTTTTGCTTTGCAAATACGCACGGTCTAAGGAAACTTTGGCCTTGTTATATAGCAAAAATCTTCGATTTTTCCTATATAATAAAAACAAAAAAGTAGATTAAAAAAGAACGCAAAATCGTTTTTTTTTTAATCTACTGAACATTTAAAATTATGATATAATCATATCACTAAATAAAATAATAATCAAGCTTTTTTTATTTATACTCTGACATATCTATTGTAAACCTATATTTTTATTATTTTTCCAATTTGGGGACAGGCGTATTTCTCCACTTTTTTCCAAAATACGCCTGTCTCCAATTTAGAATTTTAATTTTTTTATAGTTTCTTTGTAATCTACAGAGTTGATTATACTGGTCCCAGCTACAACTATATCGCAACCAGCATCTCTTATTTTTTCTATATTATCTAAATTAATTCCTCCATCGGCTTCTATATCTACTTCTATATTATTTTCTTTAATATGTTTTTTAATCTTACTTATTTTATCTATGGTTTCTGGAATAAGCTTTTGTCCGCCCTTTCCGGGCTCTACTGTCATAACAAGTATTGTGTGGACATATGGAAGTATATCATATATTTTTTCCACATCAGTATTTGGCTTTATACTTATTCCTGCTTTACAATTATTTTCTTTTATATATTTTATCCATTGCAATAATTCCTCTTTATTTTTTCCAACTTCATAATGTATTGTAATATTTCGTGGTTCAAATACAATAAAACTCTTTATATATGATATTACATCTTCTACCATCAGATGCACATCTAGTGGTATATTTGTAATGCTATTTAAATATTCTGCATATTCTGTCATTATCTCAGTGGTATTTTTTTCTACAAATTTCCCATCCATTACATCTATATGAAAATAATCTGTACCAGCTGTTTCTAAATTATAAAAAGTTTGTATGCAATTTTCTTTTTTTACACTTAAAATTGATGTTGAAACTTCCATTTATTCCTCCTTTTTCTTAGCTAATTAAACGTTCCAAAGTGACACGTACCTATTATATCTGCCTTGTGTTATTTTGTTTTCTTTTAGTGCTTGCTTTATTCCACAATTTTCTTCTTTTACATGACTGCAGTCACTATATTCACAATTTTCTAAATATGATCTAAATTCTATAAAATATTTTGCTAATTCTTTTTTTGGTATTTCTTTTATATCAAATGTAGAAAAACCCGGTGTGTCAGCTATATATGAATTTTTTTCTATTTTGTATAAAAGTACTTGTGTTGTTGTGTTTTTCCCTCTTTTATTCTTATTGCTTATTAAACCTTCTTCTGCTATGTTTTTTCCTAATAAATCATTAATCAAAGTAGATTTTCCCACTCCAGAGTTGCCTGAAAATGCTGTTATATTATTTTTTAAGCTCTCCCTTATTTTATCTATTCCAATACCTTCTTTTGCATTAGTTTTTATTACTGTATATCCTATGCTGGTATATAAATTATATATTTGTTCTATAATTGCTTCGTTCTTCTCTAAGTCTATTTTATTTAAACAAATTATTGGTTTTATTCCTAAATATTCTGCATATACTAGTTGTTTATCTAATAGCAATAAATCCGGCTTTGGCAATTTCATGGAAATTACTAAAATTAGCTGAGTCAAATTTGCCATCTTGGGTCTTTTTAAGTAGTTCTTTCTATTTTCTATCTCGTTTATTACTCCTACTTTTTTTTCCTCATCTGTTATTTCTATTTCCACTCTATCTCCTGCAACTGGGCTTATTGCTCTTTCTTTAAATTTCCCTCTTGCATTACAATCATATATTTTTCCTTCAAGTTCTACTTTATATAAGTCTGATATGTTACTTAAAATTATTCCTTTTTGCACCAGACACCTCCTAATTTCTTTATAGATTATATCATAAAGTTTGATTAAGTAACAAGTTATTTTTTTGCTATATAAAAAAAGGGATATATATTCAAAAAATGGAATTAGAAATACATCTTGAAAGTGATTGGAACTAGAAATTCCAAGAAAATTTTGGTAGGGAATCTCAAACACTTTTCAGGGCACTGCCAAAATTTCTCATAGAAGTAATGTATTTTCAACAGAAAATCATTTTATCATTGTCAAAATATACACAAGCTTTATGAAATGATGGGGATAGGTTTAAAACCTGTCCCCATCGTCTCATTATATTTTATCATTTTTTAATCTATGTTTAATACTGGATTGCTAGAGTTTAAATTTAGTGTTTCTTGTGTTTTACGTACTTCATCTACAAATACTTTAACTGTAACAGTTCCTCTACCCTGTATAGACATTGTTATACTTGTTGCATCTTTTCTTGCATCTTGGTCGTAAACTGTTTCCTCTGTTCCTTCTGATGTTACTGTTAC
>CAZPKK010000044.1:0-8390 GCA_964587175.1 uncultured Clostridium sp. | reverse complement strand
AGAAGATGCTGAAGTACAAGTTGAAAATGTAACAAAACAATATAGACGTGGTTTAATAACAGATACAGAAAGATATAATTCTGTAATTAAAATCTGGGAAGAAGCTACAGACAAAGTTACAGATGCAATGAAAGATAATTTTGAAAAATTAAATCCAGTATATATGATGTCTGAATCTGGAGCTAGAGGTAACTTGAACCAATTAAGACAGATTGCTGGTATGCGTGGACTTATGGCTTCCACAACAGGTAAAACAGTTGAGATACCTATTACCTCATCATTTAGAGAGGGGTTAGATCCACTAGAATACTTTATTTCAGCACATGGCGCTAGAAAAGGTTTGGCAGATACAGCTCTAAGAACTGCTGACTCAGGATATTTAACAAGAAGACTTGTTGATGTATCACAAGATATTATTGTTAGAGAACATGATTGCGGAACAACAAAAGGTATAGAGTTAATAGACATTAAAGATGGAAATCAAGTGATTGAAAAATTAGAAGAAAGATTACTTGGTAGATATCCATTAGAAGATATATATAATCCACAAACAAAAGAGTTAATTGTGGATAAAGAAACATTGATTACTGAAAATATTGCAGAAGAGATAGTTGAGGCTGGAATCGGAAGTGTTAATGTACGTTCTGTATTAGAATGTAGAACTAAACATGGTGTATGTAGCAAATGCTATGGAATGGGTCTAGCTACTCGTGAAGAAGTAAGTATAGGAGAATCAGTTGGTATTATAGCAGCACAATCAATTGGTGAGCCTGGTACACAGCTTACTATGAGAACTATCCATTCTGGTGGTGTTGCAGGTGTTGCAGATATTACACAAGGTCTTCCTAGAGTTGAGGAGCTATTTGAAGCTCGTAAACCAAAGGGATTAGCAATAATTTCAGAAATAGATGGTAAAATTACTGTTTCAGAAGAAAAGAACAGAAAAGAAGTTACTGTTACAAGTAAAGATGATAGCAAAAAATATACAATACCATTTGGTTCAAAACTTCGTGTAAGAGATGGAGACGAAATAAAAGCAGGAGCACCAATTACAGAAGGATCAATAAATCCAAATGAAATATTATTAATCAATGGAGCAGATGGCGTATATCAATATCTAGTACAAGAGGTACAAAAAGTATATAGAAATCAAGGTGTTGATATTAATGATAAACACATTGAGGTTATTGCAAGACAAATGCTTAAAAAAGTAAGGGTAGAGGACAATGGAAACACACCATTATTTGCAGGTTCACTTGTAGATGTATATGATGTGGAAGATGCAAATAAAAAAGCGGAAGAAGAAGGTAAAAAGCCAGCAAGCTACAAACGTTTATTACTTGGTATTACAAAAGCATCACTTGCAACAGAAAGTTTCTTATCAGCAGCATCATTCCAGGAGACAACAAGAGTTCTTACAGAAGCTGCTGTAAAAGGAAAAGTCGATGAATTAATTGGACTAAAAGAAAATGTTATTATAGGAAAATTAATTCCAGCAGGAACAGGTTTAGCAAAATATAAAAATTTTCATATTAATACAGAAGAGCAAGAAAAAAATTCAGAAGAATATGAGCAAGATGCAACAGTAGAGGTTTAAAAAATATGTGTCATTGGTAGAAAATATCAATGACACTTTTTTAAATCACTTCCCATTTTTGAAGGACACTCTGATTTTACGTAAACTTGACAAAGTGTTCTAAAAATAGTAAAATTAATACTGTTTTAGGAGGTTTTATGAACCATAGTAAAAAGGTTTTAGATAAAATAATTTCAAAGACAAAAATCTATTTAGCAATAATAGCTATTTTGTTGGTAGTTATATGCATATATAATTATTGGTTAATTATACCATCGGTTATTATATATGCACTATTAGTGACTTATGCTTATTGGACCAATAATAAAAGACAAGAAGAACTTACAGAACATATTAAGAATTTAACATTTAGTTTGGACAAAGTTGCCAAAATAGCTTTGGTAAATTCGCCATTTCCATTAGTTATTGCAGAAACAAATGGAAATTTAATATTTAGAAATACTAAATTTAATCAAGAATTTGCAAATATAGATATTAATAATTACTTAACTAATATAATCAATAATGTAAAACTAGAAATAAAAAATAATGATAAAAAAGAGAAGATATATGATGAAGTAAAAATAGATAAAAAGACATATAAACTTTATGGGGATTATATGCCTTTAAAAGACCAATATATAATTACAATTTATTTTGTTGATAACACAAAATTGGTAGAGCTAAAAAGTCTATTTGATAATAAAGATATGTATATTGGACTTGTTATGATAGATAACTATGAGGAAATTATACAAAGATTAGAAGATAGTGACAAGACTCAATTAATGGCTGAAATAGAGAAGAAACTATATGATTGGGCTTCAGATTATAAAGGATTAATTCTAAAATCTGAAAGAGATACTTTTGTATGCGTTTTTGAAAAGCAATACATTAAAGAAATAGAAGACAGAAAATTTGATATATTAGATACAATAAAGGACTTACAACCATCGGATAAAATGCAATTTACACTAAGTATTGCTATATCAAATGAAGGAACCAGTAATCTAGAAAAATATAAAACAGCGCAAGCAGCTTTAGATATTGTACTTGGACGTGGTGGTGACCAAGCCGTTATACATGAGGGAGATAAATATACTTTCTTCGGTGGAAGAACACAAGAGTTAGAAAAGAGGACTAAAGTAAAAGCTAGAATTATTGCACATGCTTTAGAAGGAATAATTGAAAAAGCAAGTAAGGTAATGATAATGGGACATAGTAATTCTGACATGGACTGTATTGGTGCGAGTATGGGAGTATATAGAATTACGAAATCTTTAGGAAAAGATGCTTATTTGGTATTAAATTCAAAAGGAGAAAACTTGGTTACATTTTTGAAGGAAGTAAATAGCAGAGAAGAATATAAAGAATTAATAGTAGAACCACAGGAAGCTATTTCTGAATTGGATGATGATACATTATTAGTAATAGTTGATACAAATAAAAAGAACTATGTGGAGTCACCAGAATTGCTTGCAAAAGCAAAAAAAATAGTAGTAATTGACCACCACAGAAGAAGTCCTGATTATATTGAAAGTGCAATGCTTACATTCCATGAAGTATATGCTTCATCAGCATCTGAACTTGTAACAGAGCTTGTTGAATATACACAGCAAGAAGCAACATTAACAGATCTTGAAGCAGAAGCCTTATATGCAGGTATTATGATGGACACAAAAAGCTTTACATTCAAAACAGGTGTAAGAACATTTGAAGCAGCAGCTTATCTTCGTAAATGTGGAGTTGATATTATAAAAGTAAAAAAATGGTTCCAAAGTAACTTAGATACATATAATAAAATTTCTAGTGTAATAGGAAAAGCAGAAGTTGTTTATGATAGTATAGCTATATCAATTTATGAAGAAGGGGATAAAGATTCAAATATAGTATGTGCTAAAGCGGCAGATGAGCTTTTAACAATAAGTAATATTACGGCTTCGTTTGTATTAGGAAAATCCGATGGTAAAGTATGTATAAGTGGACGTTCAATAGGTGATATAAATGTACAAGTTATTTTAGAGAAACTTGGAGGTGGAGGCCATATAACATTGGCAGGAGCTCAAGTTGAAGGAATGGAAATAGATGAAGTAAAACAAGAACTTATTAATAGAATTAATGAGTATTTTAGTGAACAAATTTAAACAAAAGGCAATTTCTTAAAAAATATAGGCTGAGTTAAATACTTTTAAAAAGTTCAAAAACTATTATATTAAAAAAGCCAAAAAATTAAGAAAGGGGAAGATTGGAAAATGAAGGTTATTTTATTAGAAGACATTAAAGGTGTCGGAAGAAAAGATGAGATAATAAATGCTTCAGATGGATATGCCAGAAATTATCTTTTTCCTAAAAAATTAGCAGCTGAGGCAAATGCTCAAAATTTAGCAAAGCTAAATAACAAAAAAGAGGCAGCAATTTACAGAAAAGATATGGAAAAAAAGAATGCAGAGGAGCTTGCTAAGAAAATAAAAGGAATAATGCTAAAAATCAAAGTTAAAGCAGGAGAAAATGGAAAAATATTTGGAGGAGTAACTTCAAGAGAAATTTCTGACAATCTAAAAGCACAATATGGTTTTGATGTTGATAAGAAAAAGATTGAATTAAAAGATACAATAAAAACATTAGGAGAATTTAATGTAAATATTAAGTTGTTTGAAGGAGTAGTGACAACCTTAAAGGTACAAGTGATTAGCGAATAGAACTTAGAGTTTAGAAAGATTAATAGCAATAGTATTAAAAAATAATGGAGGGACAAAAATAAAAATGGAGCTAGGGAAGGTGCCACCAAATGACACAGAAGCAGAACAAGCGGTAATTGGTAGTATGCTTACAGATAAAGATGCCGTTTTTGCTGCTGCTGAAGTGTTAAAGGAAAATGATTTTTATAGAGAAGATAACAAAATAATTTATACTGCAATTTTAAATTTATATAATAGAAGTGAGCCAATTGATATAATTACTTTAAAATCTGAGTTATCTGCTATGGGAAAATTAGATGCTGTTGGTGGACTAGAATATATAGCTGGACTTCCAGACAAGGTTCCAACAACATCAAATGTAGAGCAGTACATTAAAATCGTAGAAGAAAAATCTATGTTAAGAAATTTAATAAAAACAGCAAATGATATTATAACTTTAGGTTATGATCCAACACAAGATGTAGAAGACATAATAGATGCTTCAGAAAAAAAGATTTTTGAAGTAATGCAGAAGAAGAATCAAAAAGGATATTTTTCTATAAAAGATATTTTAGTAGATACTTTTACAGAATTAGAAGAATTATATAATCAAAAACAACATATTACTGGAGTACCTACAGGATTTACGGATTTGGACTTTAGAACAGCAGGACTTCATAAGTCTGATTTGATACTAATTGCTGCAAGACCTGCTATGGGAAAATCTGCATTTGCTTTAAATATAGCTACTCATGCGGCTGTAAGAGCCAATATACCAGTTGCTATATTTAGTTTGGAAATGTCAAAAGAACAGATGGTTAATAGAATTTTGAGTTCAGAGGCTATGGTGGATAGTAATAAAGTAAGAACTGGTACACTTGAAGATGATGATTGGGCAAAACTTGCTGAAACTTCAGGTATATTATCTGAATCGCAAATATATATTGATGATACGCCTGGTATATCTATAATGGAAATTCGCGCAAAATGTAGAAAAATGAAGCTTGAAAAAAATATTGGGCTAGTGGTTATAGATTATTTACAATTAGTACAGGGAACTGGAAAAAGAGGAGCTAGTCGTGAGCAAGAAATTGCAGAAATCAGCCGTTCACTAAAAATTCTTGCAAAGGAAATTGAGGTTCCAGTAGTTGCACTATCACAGTTATCTAGAGCTCCAGAGCAAAGAACTGATCATAGACCAATGCTTTCTGATTTGCGTGAATCAGGCTCAATAGAGCAAGATGCAGATATAGTAATGTTCCTATATAGAGATGATTATTATAATGAAAATAGTGAAAAGAAAAATATTGCAGAGGTTATAATAGCAAAACATAGATCAGGTTCAACAGGAACAGTGGAACTGTTGTGGCTTGGAAACTATACAAAGTTTGCAAACATAGATAAATATAGGGATTAAAAGAGAAAACAAGGAACGCAGGACTTCTTTATCCCATAAATGAAATGTTAGGGCAGGCTAAAACCTACTCATGAGTATCACAATATATGAATTAAGAAGATGGTGGAACTATTGGGGACAGATTTTAACCTGTCCCCATGTTTCAAACTTCAATAAAAATGGCAGGTGAAAAAATGTTAGAAGATAAAGTGTTAGTTACAATAAATAAATATAATATGATTAATAAAAAAGATAAAATTGTAGTTGGAGTTTCCGGAGGGCCGGATTCGATAACTCTTTTAAATATTTTAAATAATTTAAGAAAAAAACTGAATATAAAAATATATGTAGCACATGTTAATCATATGATAAGACAGGAAGCAGATGAAGAAACTGAATATGTTAAACAATTTTGTGACAAAATAGGAGTAGAATTTTTTGCGAAAAAAATAGATGTAGAAAAAGAAGCGAGAAAATTGAAAATTGGTACTGAAGAAGCTGGGAGAAATATTAGATATGATTTTTTTGAAGAAGTTGCAAAAAAGGTTGGAGCAAATAAAATTGCAACAGCTCATAATGAAAATGATAATGCTGAAACTGTATTAATGAATATCATAAGAGGAACATCTATTTCTGGTTTGAAAGGAATTGAAAAAGTTAGAGATGGAAAATATATAAGACCGATTATAGAATGTAAAAGATTTGAAATAGAAGAATATTGTGAAAAAAACAATTTAAATCCTAAATATGATAAAACAAATAATGAGAATATATATACTAGAAATAAAGTTAGAAATCTTCTTATTCCTTATCTTCAAAAAGAGTTTAATCCCAATATCATAGAAGCAATCAGCAGATTGTCAAACATAGCAGAAGAAGAAGAAGAGTTTGTTAACAAAATTGTGAAAAATGAGTATAAAAGATTATTAATATATGTAAGTGAAAAATCCAATAATAAAAATAACAAAATAGAAGCAGATATAGAAAAAAGTAAAATGGAATTTATAAATAATAACAAGGATAATAAAGACCAAAAAGTAATAATTTTAAATTTAAAAGAATTTAATAAATTGGACTATGTAATAAAAGCAAAACTAGTTTTATATACTATATCAAAGGTATATGGGAAAACTAGTGGTATAGAAAAAATACATATTGATGACATTATAAAATTATGCAATAACAATATAGGAAATAAATATCTAACTCCTAAAAAAGAAATTAAGATATATGTAAAAAAAGGAAAAATTTTTTTTATGGTTTAACTTAACATTCCGTAGATGTTTAGTATTTGAAGTAAAAAAGTTTTGAAAAAAGCCTTGAAATAACTAGATTTATATGGTATATTTCAAAAGTGTATTTGGAAATTATTATAAAATGGCAATAAAAGTGACAGAGTAAATTTGATAGGTGTATTCTATTGTGGAAAAAAGTGTAAAAATACGCCTGTTCCCAAATTGGAAAAGGAGGAAAATATTTTGAAAAATGGAATAAAAACATTGGCCATGTGGCTAATTATAGGAATAATATTTATAGTATTGCTAACTTCAATATTGGATAATAGTAATAGTAAACTCGCTTATTCCGAGCTTATTGAAAAAATAGAAGAAGGAAATGTGTTGGAAATAGAAATTTCATCAGATGGAACAAGTGCTGAGGTAGTTTTAAAAGATGAAAATTTTACAAAACAAGTAAATATTCCAAGTATAGATAATTTGATGGATAATTTGCAAGAGAGCATGAGTGCTGGTACAGTAGTTGTAAGTGAAGCTTCAGAATCGATATGGGTATTTGTTTTAAGTTTGCTTACACCATTTGGCTTGTTAATTATTTTCTTGGTTTTCTGGTTCGTATTTATGAGTGGCGGACAAGGAAATAATGGTGGAACAAAAACAATGTCATTTGGTAAAAGCAGAGCTAGAATGATGAACCCAGCAGACAAAAACAAAGTGACATTTGATGATGTCGCTGGAGTAGATGAAGAAAAAGAGGAACTAGAAGAGATAGTAGAGTTTTTAAAAAATCCTAAGAAATTCACAGATATGGGAGCAAGGATACCAAAAGGAGTATTACTTGTAGGAGCACCTGGTACTGGTAAAACACTTTTAGCAAAGGCTGTTGCAGGAGAAGCGGGAGTACCTTTCTTCATAATAAGTGGTTCTGATTTTGTTGAAATGTTTGTTGGTGTTGGTGCATCACGTGTTAGAGATTTGTTTGATGAAGCAAAGAAAAAAGCTCCATGTATAGTGTTTATAGACGAAATTGATGCAGTAGGACGTCAAAGAGGTGCAGGACTTGGTGGGGGACATGATGAGAGAGAACAAACTTTGAATCAGTTACTTGTTGAAATGGATGGTTTCTCTGCAAATGAAGGAGTAATTGTTTTAGCCGCAACAAACAGACCAGATGTTCTGGATAAAGCGTTATTGAGACCAGGTAGATTTGACAGACAAATTGTAGTATCAAGTCCGGATGTAAAGGCTAGAGAGCAAATATTAGAAGTTCATAGTAGAAAGAAAAAATTAGCAATTGATGTTGATTTGAAGACAATAGCTAAAAATACATCAGGATTTTCAGGAGCAGACTTGGAAAATATATTAAATGAAGCAGCACTTTTAGCAGCTAGAAGAAACTTACGTGAGATAGGAATGCAAGAAGTAGAAGATGCCATGGTAAAAGTAACTATGGGACCAGAAAAGAGAACAAGAGTAAGAAGTGATAAAGAACAAAAATTAGTTGC
>CAZPKK010000043.1:0-8567 GCA_964587175.1 uncultured Clostridium sp. | reverse complement strand
TGTAGATGAAGAAAGCGAAAATCCTGCAACTGGAGATGAAATAGCAATATTTGCTGCTATATTTGTTGTTGCACTAGTTGGATTAGTTACAACATTAATAGTAAAGAAAAAAATGAAATAATCTAATTTTGCTATAGCATATTAATTTAAATGAACTTACTTTATTATAAAATAATACTGTAAGTTCATTTTGTCTAAATTAGTTAAATTTTCGTAATCTATAATAGAGGAGATTTATTAATGAGAAATCAAGGTAAACATTTTAATTCAAAAAAATATAATAAACCTAAAAATACAACAAAACGAAACAATGTTAAAAGTAATAAGAAAAAGGGATTTAAAAATAAAATTTCGACATTATTAATAATATTTTTTCTTATAGTTATTGTTATATCAGGAAAAGAATTAGTTGAATGGTATATGAATAATCGAGAAAACCAAAATATTATTAATGATTTGAAATCTGAAAATATTGTAACATATGATGAGAATGATGAGATTTCTGTGGATTTTGCTGCTTTAAAGCAAATCAATTCAGAAATAGTAGGGTATATTGAAGTCAATAATACAAATATTTCATATCCTGTAGTTCAATCATCTGATAATGATTATTACTTAACACATAATTTTAAAACTGATTATAATAGTGCTGGTTGGGTTTTTATGGACTACAGAAATAACCTTGATGGTACAGATAAAAATATAATTATATACGGCCATAATATGAGAGATGGTAGTATGTTTGGAAGTTTGAAAAATGTTTTAAACTCAGACTGGTATCAAAACGAAGAAAATTATTACATTACTTTTTTAACTGAAAATGAAACTTTGAAATATGAAGTTTTTTCAGTATATCAAATAGAAAAAGAAGATTATTATATAACAACAAAATTTGCTAATGATGCAGAATATGAAAAATTCTTGAATACTATAGTTAATAGAAGTGTTAATGACTTTGAGGTTGAAGTAAGTTCAGAAGATACTATTTTAACACTCTCAACCTGTGCGAATAATAATCAATATAGAGTGGTTTTACATGCAAAGAAAGTAGAATAAATTAAAAATATAAAACTTAGGGGATTGCTGAAAAAATAAGCAATTCTCTTTTTTTATCTACTTGTTTATATCAATTTTTTTATGACTACATATTCTGATTTTTTCTCTTGTCCATAAATATATAATATGGTATAATTCGTCTGTGTCGTTTTTAACACAAAAAATAAAAGGAGATTAATATATGGGGTTAAAACTTGAAAATGTTTCAAAAACATTTGTCGGAAAAAAAGCAGTTGACAATATCTCATTTGAAGTAAATAAGCCTAGTGTTTTTGGGTTACTTGGCACAAATGGTGCTGGTAAAACAACAACAATTAGAATGCTTTTAGGTATTATAAAAAAAGATACTGGCGAAATTACTTGGAATGGGAAAAAAGTTGAAAGAAAAAATGTAAATTTTGGATACTTACCAGAAGAAAGAGGAGTATATCCTAAATCAAAAATATATGACCAATTAATGTATTTTGCAAAATTAAAGGGTATGAAAACCAAAGAAGCAGACGAATCTATAGGAAAATGGGCAAAGATATTAAAAGTAGAAGAATATTTGCCAATGTTAGCTGAAAAATTATCAAAAGGAAATCAACAAAAAATTCAATTTATGACAGCTATTATCCATAATCCAGAATTAATAGTACTAGATGAACCTTTTAGTGGTCTAGACCCAATCATATCTAGCAATTATGACTATTGTGTACTTCGTTTTAGGATATTTTGCTTATTCTTTATTATATGCGTTAACAGGCTCAACAGTAAGTAAACCAGAAGATATACAATCAGCTAATACTCCTGTTGCTATAATCGTTGTTATAGGATTTTATTTATCATATTTTACAATGATGAACCCAACAAGTGATTTGAATAAATTTGCTGCAATATTTCCATTTTCATCACCATTTTGTATGCCTTTTAGAATTATGATGGGTATTGCATCAGTCCCAGAAGTTATATTATCTATAGTTGTATTAATTGCTGCAATTTTAATTATTGCACAAGTAGCAATTAAAATATATTCAAATGCTATACTAAATTATGGAACTAAAATGTCATTTGGCGATATAGTAAGAATTTATAGGGATAAAAATAATTAGATGAAAATTTGAGGTATTAAACAAAATAGTAAGCAGTGTTTAATACTTAAAATAGAATAAATCATATAATTTTGGGGTAAGACCACAAGGAGGAAAATTTATGGATAAATATATGGAAATTGCAAATAATTGTGCAAGAACTGGATCACAAAAAGGGGAGGGAGGACCTTTTGGAGCTGTGATTATAGATAAAGAAGGAAATATAATTGCAAAAGGTAACAATATGGTACTTGCAAATAATGATCCTACAGCACATGCAGAAATAAGTGTTATAAGAGAAGCATGTAAAAAACTAGAAACATATGATTTATCAGGATATATATTATATACATCTTGTGAACCTTGTCCGATGTGTCTTTCTGCAATAATTTGGGCAAATATAAAAGAAGTATATTATGCTTGTACAAGGGCTGATGCAGGAAACATTGGCTTTAGAGATGATATAATATATGATTATTTAGAAGGAAGGTATAAAGATTTAATTACATTAAATCAAATAAATAGAGATGAATGTGTTTCTTTGTTTAAAGAATATCAAGAAAACAATAAG
Organism: uncultured Clostridium sp.; assembly: GCA_964587175.1. Lineage (GTDB taxonomy): Bacteria > Bacillota > Clostridia > TANB77 > CAG-508 > CALXVA01. The sequence continues at coordinate 5,870 of CAZPKK010000043.1, read as the reverse complement.
ACTATATATTAAAAGATCTCATATATTATCACTTTTATGACGTGATTTTATGAAAAAGTAATGCAATAAGTAATGCAATAGCAGAATTTTTTAAAATATATCTGGAGTTAAAGTAAAATATAAGATAATAAAAAAAAACATTGATTTAAAGGTATTTAGAGTGGTTTAAAATAAAAACAGAGTATTATGAAAATACTCTATTAATGGTGGGCAGGATAATCGTACAAATTTGCTAACCATTTATTTTAAAGTAATTCTTATATTTCTCTTGTACAAAATTTGTGCAATATAAATAATGTTATAAAATGTTAAAAAATTTTAAATATTGTTATATGACTTAAATAATGAGAGAAAAATATAGGCTTATTGTATTATGTAAAAAATTATGCTATAATGTCGCTATATTATCCTTGGTATAGGGAGTAATAATATATACCAGTCAGAAAGGAGAATTCTTATGTTAACAGCTATGGATTTACGGAAACTTTCAAAGGCAACTCTGAAAGCTATTGCAAACGATGATAATACGCCAAAAGAGGTGTTAATCACTTTGGCAAATGACGAGGATGAGTATGTGCGAAAAGCAGTTGCAGAAAATGCAAGTGCACCCGAAGAAGCCCTAACCATTCTTACAAGTGACGAGAATGAGCATGTGCGTTATGCAGTTGCGGGTCTTACGTTAACTTTTCTGAAAAAGATTTTAATATGTTATTTTAGGAAGCTTCTAAATGATATTCTTCAATTAGTTCATTAATAGTAGAACCTATGGCATAATATAATTCTACCATTTCATAATTTATATTTTTAACAACATTTTGTTTAGTTTTCAATATTAGGTCATTTATTCTATTATAATAATTTCCAAAAACTTCATTATTTTGATTTATTATATCTTCCATATGTAGCACATCTCCTTTAAAATTTCATATTTATTATTTGTAAAGTATTCCTTTAATTTTATTTATAATCCTTTTAAAAATTGATTCTTCGTACTTTACCATTGATACTTCAATTGTGTTAGTATTTTGTTTTAACTTGAAATTGTCTTTATTTTTAAAAATATCAACATTATATTTATTTCTTTTTTCTTCTTCTAATTTAATTCTATCATATTTTTGCTTAGCAATAATTTTCTCTCGTTGAATTTCAGTAGCCCAATAATCTCGAAACAAAATCGCTATAATACCTCTTGCTACCTTCGATACATTTTGTTCTTCTAATGTTTGTTTTGGATTATAATTAAAGCTATAATCTTTATTAGCATTTTTTTCGAATAATTCTATTTTATTCTTTGGTATTTTATTATAATCTATTAATGGAATATATTTTAATATTTGCAATACCTCCGTATATGCATTTGCATATTTGATATCAACCATATTGTAAACCTCTTCTATTTAAATTTCTCTTGGGCATTCATCGCCTTTTCTTGACTCGTTTGCTCTTGCTCTATTTCATCTAATAAAGCTATATCTTTTTGTTCTTCTAGAGTCTCTCTTCCTAATTCTTGTGTTGATTTTGGACTTTTAGAACTTATATCCTGTATTTTTTCTCTTATTTCATTTTTTATTGCTTCAATATCAACACCATTTTCATCAAAGCAATAATTTTCATCTAATCTTAGTATATCACTTTCAGTCATTCCTCCTTCTAACAATCTCATAACTGCTAGTCCAGACTTAGTTTTTCTATATTCTTGCCAAGTAGGATGTACTCTTAATATTTCATTTTTTATAATATCTATAGAAGTTCCATGTTCTAATATATTTTCATCCCAATTTAGTATTTCAGCATCATTTTCAACGCTTTCAAGCATTAATTGTATAATTTCTCTACCTAATGGTGTTCTAGCATATTGAGGATACATTTTATAATATGAAATCAGTTCGTTCTTTCTATATTTATCAAGTGTAAATATTCTGTCAATTTCTTCTTGTCTTGCATTTCTTAAACATAGTGGTCCGCCAAATCCTTCTTTTTTATCATATTCTCGTATATATTCATCTGATTTTAATGCATGCCTAGGTTGCATACCTGCTACAATATCAGGTCTATCCCATGTTGCATCGACATTAAACCATTCTCCATTAATTTTAACTTTATTCCAGGCATGTCCTTCTCCTTCTGAATAACCAGCTATACACTCACAATCAATTCCACAACTTATTAGTGCATTCCTTAAAATTACAGAATATCCCCTACAAACACTTTTTTTATCTAGTAATCCACCTTCCAAACTTTTATACAAGTTTCCGTGTGTTTTTTTCATCTTCTGTTTCTGGATTTTCTATTATATCTCCATATTGTATACTTTCACATATTCTTCTATAAACTATTTCAAACTTTTTTTCATCAGATAGACTTTTATCAATATCCCCCGTTATTTCTTGAAATGCTTCTAATATTCTTATATAAGTACTTATATCGTATTTGTCTGGTCCGTTTGAATTTTTTACAGCTACATATTTTATTTTACCACTTTCTTTAATTCTTAAAGCATCTTCTTTACTTAATTGTGTAATATTATCAATCAATAATATTCCTCTTTCAAATGTTTTTTCTTCTTCACCTGTGCCTGCATAAAATTTAGTCTTGACTTGCAAAACTTCATTTTTTTCAAAATCATCTTTTTGTATTGTTTGGCATATATAAGTTAAATCTTCTATAGAGACATATGGCTCATAAAGGTTAGTTCCTAGTTCAGACTCTTCTTTCCCATTGTCGTAAACAGTAATTCTTTCGATTATAACTTTATCAGATAATTCCCCTCCAATTAATATTCTGCTATTCTGTAGTGTTTCTTGTAGTAATTTAATTTTATTTATTTGTTCTTCTAAATTATCTAATGTAATACAATAAATAAAGCAATTTCCTAATTCTATTCCTTTTTCTTCAACAATCCCTAAAAGTGTTTGTAATTGGCTTTCGTTAAAGATAGAAACATCATGAATCTCAAAATTTCTTAAAAAATCTGGTTCTACAAAATCAATTTTTTCAATTCCTAATTCTAATAATCTTCTTTCAAATAATTTATAATCCTCTGTTTCAATCTTCATACTTGTTCAACCTTTCATATTGTAAAAGTTACTATTTATTATATCAATATACCTTAATATTTGCAATACAATCTTTTAAAATAAAAGGAGCGTTTTTTATTTGTTTTTTCTTCTTTTGCTCAAAAAATATTCTTTGTAATTCTTGCATAGCAACAGTTCTATTCTTTTTTTGTGCAATTTGTGCAAAATCACACTAAATAAATCTCTGTATTACTTGGTACAGTTGAATTACATCAATTGTTTTTTGTGCAATTCAATTGTGCAATTTTTGTGCAGAGGTAAAAAAATTACAAAAAATGACAAATATTTTTGAATAATGAAAATAGCTAAAACACAGTAATATGAATACTTTTAAATAATTTTGAATAAAAATAGAAAAAGTTGAAATTAGTTAAACAAAATATTGAATAAAAAGCAAAAAAATAGCCTGTATCCTTAGATACAAGCTATTTACAACCATTTTATCATTGGTGGGCAGGGATGGATTCGAACCATCGTACTCAAATGAGAACAGATTTACAGTCTGCCGCCTTTAGCCACTCGGCCACCTACCCGCTTTATTAAAAAATGGTGCGCCCTCAAGGATTCGAACCTTGGACCTACCGGTTATGAGCCGGTTGCTCTGACCAACTGAGCTAAGGGCGCATCTTGAACGCAATTTAAAGTATAAAGCATTTTGGATTGGATGTCAATACTTTTTTAGAAAAAATTAAAACTTTTGAAGAAAATCATATTAAAAATGAAAAATAAAATTAAATGAATGATAAATAGAAAACAAAGTTTAATTATTTAAACAAAAGAATTCACACAAAATTCACAATAAAAATTAGCAATAAGTCTTGACTTTTGCTAATTTTGGTTATAATATATATAAAGTTTAGCACTCTGACTAATTAATTGCTAAAAGAGGTGTAAAAATTGGATGATAGAAAAAAGAGAATTTTACAGGCAATTGTAGAAGAATATATTAATACTGCTGAACCTGTGAGTTCTGGAAGTATAGTAAAAAAATATGGATTAGACTTTAGTAGTGCCACTATTAGAAATGAAATGGCCGACCTAGAGAAAATTCGGCTATATTGAAAAAACGCATACTTCTAGTGGAAGAGTACCATCAGCAAAAGGATATAGATTATATGTGGATGAATTACTGAATGATAAAAAGATTAGTTTGGCGGAAATAAAGTATATTCAATCTAAGTTGATGGATAGAGTGAATGAAATCGAGGATTTGACAAAAATAGCAACAAGTACTATTTCAGAAGTAACACATTATACAACTGTTGCAATAGGCCCTAGAGCACAATTACAAAACATAGATGAAATAAAATTTGTGCTTTTAGGGAATAGAATGTTAATGGCAGTAATATTAACAGATACTGATATTATTAAAGAAACTATTATTAAATTTGATGAAGATATTACAAATGAGCAAGTAGATACTTTGAATTTTATTTTTAATAATAAATTAAAGGGAAAACCATTGGATGAAATAGATAAACCACTAGAACAATATATTTTTTCTCAAATGAATTATAGTCTAAATGTTATAAAACCAATAATGGCTCAATTAAATAAAGTTATTAATCAAGAAGAAGAAGTATATTACGAAGGTGCAAACAAAGCGTTTGACTTGCCGGAATTTAAGAGCTTAGAAGTTGCTAAAAATTTTATTAATGTATTAGATCAAAAAGAAATTGTGGCAGACTTATTAAATACAGGATTTGCTAATGATATAAATGTTTATATAGGTAATGAAAATGAGAATGAACAACTAAAAGATTTTAGCATAGTTACTTTTAAACATAAATATAAAAATAAAGATTTAGGAACAATAGGAATTATAGGACCAACAAGAATGGATTATTCTAAAGTGATTTCTGTTATGAAGTATATTAGTAAGAAATTAAATGGAGAATAAATTAGTAACTAAATAACAGCTTAAAATAAAGAAAGGATGATGAATAGATAATGGACAAAGAAGAAAATGAAGTTCAAGATAATGAAAAAAATGAAGATATCAAAAAAGCAGATGAAATAATTGAATTAAAAAAGCAAATTGAATCACAAAAGGTAGAGATAGAAGAGACAGAAGATAGATTAAAGAGAGTGGCAGCTGAATTTGATAACTATAAGAAAAGAAACACAAAAGAAAGAGACGGGTTATATAATTCACTTGTTGCAGACATAGTTTCAAATTTTTTGCCTGTTATAGATAATTTGGAAAATGCAGTACAAGCTGAGACAAAAGATGAAGAATACAAAAAAGGAATTGAACTTGTGTTAAAACAATTTAAAGATGTATTAGCAGCAAGAGGAGTAGTAGAAATAGAAACCATTGGAAAGACCTTTGACCCAAGCTTACATGAAGCAGTAAGTAGCGTGCAAGATGATACAAAGGGTGAAAAAGAAATTGTACAAGAATACAGAAAAGGTTATATGATAGGAGATAGGGTTATTCGTCATTCTATGGTTATAGTAGCTAACTAAAATTGAAGATAATTGATTTTGGCGTTGTTACGGCGAATTAAAAATTTAATCAACGTACAAAAAGTACGCCTCATAAATTTTTAATTCTTGTGCCTAGCCAAAATACAATTCTTTTCAATTTTAATAAAGAAGTTACAATTGATTTTGTTATTAATTTTATATAAGTAATAAAAAGGGGCGAAAAATTGCTTATATAATTATATATAAAAATAAAAAATAGATTCGCCAAATGTTTATCATAAAGAAAGGAAGTTTTTTATATGGGAAAGATTATAGGTATTGATTTAGGAACAACAAACTCATGTGTAGCTGTTATGGAAGGTG
>CAZPKK010000042.1:0-8583 GCA_964587175.1 uncultured Clostridium sp. | reverse complement strand
CTGTAAGGAAAATAGCTTATGGTGTTGGTGTTGAAAAAACATTTTTAGTACATTCTCCATTAGTAGAAAAAGTAGAAGTAGTAAGAGTAGGTAAGGCAAGACGTGCTAAACTATATTACCTAAGAGATAGAGTAGGTAAGTCTGCTAGAACTAAAGAGAATACAGGAGCTAGAATTGAAAATAGAGAAATTGTAATAAAAGAAGAGCTTACAGAAGAGCCAGTTGTAGAAGTTTCTGAAGAAACAACAGGAACTGTAGAAAATACAGTAGAAACACCTGTTGAATCTGCTCCAGAAGAGGCACCAGCAGTAGAAACAGAAAAGCCAGTTGTAGAAGAAGTAGTAGATACAGTTAAAGAAGAAACTGTGGAAACAGTAAAAGATGAAACAAAAAAGGAAGAAGAAGAAAAATAATAGAAGTAGGTGACAGAGCCTAAAGCTGCCACCTACTTTTTGTTGTATATGCAAAAGGTCAAAAGGTTAAGTTTTCTTGAGCTGTGCGTATTTGCGAAGTAAAATAAAATTTATTTTTTATTATCTCAATATCATTTTTCTTTACTTGCTTTAGCATATTTCTTTAATTTATTATATATTAAGTAATTTACAGTTCCAGCTGGGAAGTTTCCATTTTCATCTTTAGTTCCAGCAGGTACTCCTGTTAATAATTCAATTCCTTCATCTATTGTAGAAATTGCATATATATGGAAATTGCCATTTTTAACAGCATTAATAACTTCACTAGAAAGATTTAAGTTTCTAACGTTTTGTTTTGGAATTATAACACTATGAGTTCCATCTAATCCTCTCATTTTACATACTTGGAAAAAGCCTTCTATTTTATCATTAACTCCACCAATAGGCTGAATTTCACCTTTTTGATTAACTGAACCAGTAACAGCAAAAGATTGGTTTATAGGAATATTAGATAAACTTGAAAGTAAGGCGTATAATTCTGTACTCGATGCACTATCTCCATCAACACCACTGTATAATTGTTCAAAACATATACTAGCTGTAAGAGAAAGAGGCATATCTTGTGCAAACATTTCTCCTAAATATCCTGATAAAATTAGTATTCCCTTAGAATGTGAAGAACCAGAAAGTTCAACTTCTCGTTCAATATTTATAATACCATTTTTTCCAGTATAAGTATTAGCAGTTATTTTTACAGGTTTTCCGAAAGTGTAATCTCCTACATTCATTATGGTAAGTCCATTTATTTGACCAACCTTTGCTCCAGAGGTGTCAATTAAAAGAGTCTCATCTTTTATCATTTCCATATATTTATCATCATATTTTTTTACTCTATTAATTTTTTGTTCTAGGGCTTTAGTAATAAATTCCTCTGTAATAACTTTTGATTTTGACATTTTTGCCCAAGTTGAAGCTTCACCAACAATTAATGATAAATCTGTAAAACGTGTAGATAATTTATTTTGATTATCTGCAAGTTTTGAAGCATATTCAATTAATTTTGCCATAGCGTTGCTATCTAAAGGGGGCAATTCTTCGTGGTCGCAATATCCTTTTACAAATCTGGCAAGTTTTACCATATTATCTTTATTTAGTGGTGCTTCATCTGCAAATTCGACTTTTATTTTAAATAATTTCCTGAAATCTGGATCCATTGCAAGTAAGGTTTGATAAATATTTTCATCACCTATTAAGATTACTTTTAAATCTAAAGGTATTGGTTCAGGTTTTAAAGAGACCATAACCATAGATGAGCGTGGATCTGCGGCATTTTCTATTCCCAAAGTTTTGCTTCTTAGTACTTTCTTTAAAGCATCATAACATAAACTATTTGTTAGTAAATCATTTGCTTGAAAAACTAAATATCCGCCATTAGCAATATGGAGAAGACCGGGTTTTAACATCATATAATCTGTTTTTAAAGTGCCATAATAATTTTCATATTCTAATTTACCAAAAATATTATGATATGAATAATTTGTATCTGCTACAAAAGGAGCACCTTCTAAATTGCTGTTGTCAATAAATAGATTTACTCTATAATTAAGCCAAGGTTTATATATTTCTGGATGAGCAGCCTGTGGACCTTGTAATTTTCCATCTAATGCTTTTTCGTCAGCAGTAAATAAATTTATATTTTTTAATATATCCTTTTTTATGGAATCTAAGAATGTATTTATTTTCTTATTCTTTTTGTATGTTGCTTTAATTAAATTTATATGTGCATTAATTGTAAGTAGTGCAACATTGGATTGCCATTCCTGAATTCGTTTTTCAGATTCTCGTTCTATTAATTTTATTTCACCAATTGCTTCCATAATGTGTTGTTGTACAATAGTAGATTTATCTTCAAAATCTTTTTTTGTTGCTTCATCTAATTTATTAAACTCTTCTTCTGCAATAGTTTTACCATTTACAATAGGCATCATGTAAATGCCATTTTGAGCAGATTTTACGGTAAAACCATATTCGGCAGATTTTTGGTTTAATTTTTCCATAAGTAAGTTGCGTTTGGTCTCATATTCTTGTCTAATTAGATTTTTCTCTTTTTCAAAATCTTCATTATCAAACGTGTTCTTAATATCAACTTTAATTTCATCAATAAAAGAATTCATTGCTTCCTGAAATTCTTTTCCCTGACCTGCAGGTAAGGAGACAGCAACTGGTTCATTTGGATTATCAAAATTATATAAATAACACCAGTCACTAGGAACCTTTTTCTTTTTAGATATAAGACTCAAATAATTTTTTACATATGCTGTTTTTCCAACACCATAAGCACCTTCAACATAAACATTATATCCATTAATATCTACATTAAGGCCAAATTCTAGAGCTTTAATGCCTCGTTCTTGTCCAATCCCTGTGCTTATCGGTTCTAGTTCATCAGTAGTATTAAAATTAAATATTTTTGGATCACATGTTATTTTTAGTTCTTTGTAATTTAATTCATTTTTTCTTTTCATTAGTATTTCCTCCTTTGTCCGTTTTAGGGATAGTCTAAAAAACGATAAAATTGTCGTTCTGAAGACAAATCTCTTTATGACATTTTTTATAATTATTTATTTTACGTCTGTTAAAATGCTTTAAATCTAAAGCTTAACAGACATTAAAATTGCATCATCTGTATTATTATAATACTTTTTCCTTAAACCTATTCGATTGAAATTAAATTTTTCATATAATTTAATAGCATATATGTTATGCTCATTAACTTCTAGTGTAATACTTGTACACTTTAAATCTCTAGCAGAAGAGATAAGAGCTTCAAGCAATTTGGTTCCAACACCAAGATGTCTCCTATTGACTTTAGTAACTATATTCATAATATTTGCTTCATCACATATTTTTAAAAAACCGGCAAAACCAACAATTTCATCATCAAGTTTTGCGACAAAATATTTAGAATTAGTATTAGAAAAATCATTTTTCAAAGTATTTATATTCCAAAATTCATCAAATTCAGATTTGAAATTTGGGGAAATACTTTCAATATTATCACTTGTCATAGGTAAGATTTTAATTTTTTTTTCCAAAACTCTTTCTGCTTGAGATTTTCTAAGATAAATAGGGAATATAGAATTAGAATTTCCATAATCTCCGCTATTAAATTTTTGCAAACCTGCTTTAGCTAGACTAATTCCATTTTGCATATTTTCTTCATCAGAAGCAAACTTGGAATTGGTGAAAGATGAGGTAAGTGTATCCTTGTACGTTTTGGAAGCGTCTCCTACAAAGTAGATTTTATTTAATTGAAGTTCTTTTAGTTTTTCATTAATCAATGATATTGTTGTATTTAAGTCTTCAGAAAAAATAACTAGCTGATTACATTCATTATTTTCAAAACAGTAAATTCCACAATATACATTTTTATTTTTTGCATCGACTAATGAACAGACTAAACTATCTGATTGTATTAAATCACTAACATTATATGCTAAACTTTCTAATGAACATACTCCAACTATTGGAATGTGCTTTACATCTGCAAAGGCTTTTACTGTGGCAATTCCAATTCGAACTCCTGTAAAAGAGCCAGGACCAGTTGAACAAACAAGAAGACCTATATCATCTAGGGTTAGTCCGGTTTTCTTAAAAGATTCATCAATCATTGGCATTAATTTAACAGAATGTGTTTTTTGTTCATCATTAAACAAATTTATTAAAACATTATTATCTTCATAAATTGTAACACTGCATCTTGAAGAAGAAGTGTCAATTGCTAATATTTTCATTATCTTATCACCTATTCATAATTTATACTGTAAAAAGAGATAAATTTAACTAATATTCTAAAAATTAATATCTTCTAATTATAAATAATATTTATACTAAAAGATAATTTTACTTTAATCTCCAATTGTTTCAATTTTAAATTCTCTGTAATTAATATCATTATTATTCTTACTAAAGGTTATTTTTATGTATGGTCTAGGTAAGATGTCCTCGATCATTTCTCCCCATTCGATTAAGCAAATTCCATTTGAAAAATATTCATCTCCTCCCATTGCATAAAATTCATCAGAATCAGCTAGTCTATATACATCGAAATGATATATATTTGTTTCTTTAGTACAATATTCGTTCACTATTGTAAAAGTGGGACTTGATATTTCATTTTCTAATCCAAAATATTTTAATATGCCTTGTACGAATTTGGTTTTACCAGAACCAAGTTCACCAGAAAGAACAATTATATCTCCTTTTTTTAGATTTTTTGCAAAATTTTCTGCAAAAGTTATAGTATCATGTTCATTTTTGGTAGTGTATGTATTCATGTTATCACATTCCTCTAATAATATTAAAAACTTAAATTATATCTAATCAAAATTTCTACTTTATTTTATATTAAACTACATTTTTTGTAAAGAAAATATCGAAAAAAACATAAAAATTTAGGTTGACATCGAAAAATATTAATGATACACTTTATCTGAAAAAAAATGTCGATAAAACCAATGAGGAGGAAAATCAGAATGAATATGAATGACGGATTAATAAAGGGGTTTAGTATACTGTTAATTTTCTTATTAATTTTTGAAATATTTATAAATGTTTTTCTAGTAAACGAGGTAGAAGCAGCAGTAAAACAAACTACAGAAGAGTACAAAAAAGGGGACACTGATGGCATACTAGATGGATATCCGGGATATTCAGAATTGTTAGATGCACTGCTAGAAGCACATCCTGACTGGACATTTACTATATTATTTACTGGACTTGATTGGGATGAAGTTATAGAAAATGAAACAACAGGTTACCATAGTAGAAGTTTAGTACAAAACAGTTCAACAGACTGGATATGTTCAACATGTGGAAGTAAAACTTATGATAATGGAACATGGTATTGTGCTTCAACAGCTGCTGTTGAATATTATATGGATCCAAGGAATTGGTTGTTTGAGGAATATGTTTTTCAATTTGAAAACTTAGAATGGAAAGATAATACATATACTCAAGAAGGAGTAGAGAAGATTATAGCAGGAACTTTCTTAGATGTAGAAGAAATTGAATACACAACAACTGAGGGAAAAACTGCAACAATAAATAAATCATATGCACAAGTTATAATGGAAGCAGCAGAAAAGGCTGGAATAAGTCCATATCATTTAGCTTCAAGAATAGTGCAAGAACAAGGAAGTGGTGGTTCATCGACTTCTTCAGGAACATACTCTGGATATACAGGATATTATAATTTTTTAAATATAAATGCAACAGGAAGTGACATAATAGGAAATGCTTTATCGTATGCTAAAAATGAGAATAGGAACTGGACTGATCCTGAAAAATCAATAGTAGGTGGAGCAGAATTTTTAGCAAGTAGTTATATATCAATAGGACAAAGCACTTTATATTTACAAAAATTTGATGTTGATAATAGTGATGGTAGCTTATATAGTCATCAATATATGCAAAATGTATCAGCAGCAATGACAGAAGGAAAATCTATAAAAAGTGCATATGCAAAAATAGATAGTAGCTTAAACATATCATTTAATTTTGTAATTCCAGTATATGAAAATATGCCTTCATCAAATTGTGCAGTACCAGGTACAGATGGTGGGGAGCTTGTGGAAGTTGTTTGCAGTAGTTTAATAGTAAGGAAAGAGCCAACTAGGAGTTCATCACAAATAGGCTCTGCATGGAATGGGGAAATTTTAACGAGGATAGAAAGTGGAGTTGCTACAGCAGATGGATATACATGGGATAAAGTAGTAACAGATCTTGGAATTGTGGGATATGTCGCTAGAGGAAGCTCTACAGAAACATACATAGAGTCACTTGGTATTACAAGTGGGAAGAGTATTTTTGAAATAGACGATGACGAAAGTGAAATAGTTTGTGTACCAAGTACAACAGTGAGTGATATAACAGATAAATTAACTGGTGTGACAATAAAAAATTCAAGTGGAAAAACTGTAACCTCAGGAAACATAGGAACAGGATATACAATTGAATATAATGGAACAACCTATACTGTGGTGAAGCTTCGGAGATGTCAATGGAGACGGAACAATAAGTGCATCAGATTATGTGAATATAAAGAATTATATTATGGGTTCTAAATCTCTAAGCTCTGTAGCTGAGCTAGGAGCAGATGTCAATCGAGACGGGACAATAAGTGCATCAGATTATGTAAAGATAAAAAATTATATTATGGGAAAAGGTAGTATAAATATTTAATAAAAACGAAAGGTAAAAATTATGGAAAATCAAATTAAGAGTATAAAAAAATTATTTATTTTATTAATAGTTATAGCAATGTTTTTTGTAATATTTGCTAGTACAAAGGTAGAAGCGGCAAGCTTTAGTATAACATCTGGTATATCTTCAATTACTGTAGGAAAAACTTATACTATAAAGATAAGTGCTAGTGGATTAACAGGGAGATTCGACATAACGCATAGTTCAAATGTTTCTGTGAGTGTAGATTCTGTATGGGTAGAAAATGGTGTAGCAGATTCTACCATAACTGTTACTGCAAACTCAACAGGTACAGCAACAGTTACAGTTACTCCATACACTGTTGCAGATGCGACTACAGGAGAAGATGTTTCATTATCAGCTAAAACAGATACAGTAACAGTAAAAGCAAGTTCATCCAGTAGTTCTAGTAGTTCCAGCAGTTCTAGTAGTTCTTCAGGAAGTAGCTCATCAACACCAACTTTTACAGAAGTAAATGAAACAGTATACGCAACAGGAAGCGTTAATGTTAGATCTAGTTATAGTACAAGTAGTACTATTTTAGGTTCTCTAAGTGCTGGAGATAGTGTAACAAGAACAGGTAAGGGAAGTAATGGATGGAGTAGAGTTACATATAATGGTCAAACTGCATATATAAATAGTAGTTATTTAACAACAGAAAAACCAGAAACATCAAGTGATAGTACCTTAGATTCACTAACATTAGGAGATGAAGGTAATTCACTAATTCTTACACCAGAATTTAGCCCTGATGTAACAGAATATACTGCAACAGTAGGACTAGATATTGACTATATAGATATTAGTGCTGTGCCAACAGATAGTAATGCAACTGTTGAAATTACTGGAAATGATAATTTACTTATGGGCGAAAATACAATAGAAATAAAAGTAACAGCAGAAGATGGAACATCAACAACATATACTATATATGTAACAAAAGGTGAAGAAACAACATTAACATTATCTGAACTTACAATTGAAGGATATACATTATCACCAGAATTTAGTAGCAATGTATATGAATATACATTAGAAATAGCAGACCCAAGTATTACAAGTTTAAATATTAATGCTATTTCAGATGTTGAGGGTGCAACAATAGAAATAATAGGAAATGAGGATTTGACATTAGGTGAGAATGTAATTACAATATTGGTACAGTTAGAAGGAGAAGATGGAACAACAGAGACAACAACTTATCAAATTATTGTTACTATAACTGAAGAAGTTATAGAACAAATAATTGCAGGAATAGATGATGAGGACTTATTTTTATATGGTGGAATTGCTTTAGGAGCATTTGTTGTATTAATTATAATAATCATTGCTGGTGTAAAAAATAGAAATAAATATGATGATGAATCTGAAACATATTATGGTGGTGTATCATCAGAAAATGATGAAATAAATAGTGATAAAAAGAAAGAATTTTCATCAAATAATGAAATAAATAATAGTGATACAGAACAATCGTTATATAAAGATACGAACAGTGACTCATTTACAAAAGATAAAGAAGAAGAAAGAAAAAGTGTAATAGAAGAGAACTTTGGAGAAGATATAAAATCAGAAGATTTTGATGATGGAACAAAAAAGAAAAAAGGTAAACACTTTTAATAAAGGTAAAAGCTGAAATAAAATGGAATTTGTAAAATAATATTAAGAAAAATCAACAACAACTTTGGAGATAGAATTTAATAAACGACTAAAATTTCTAAAATGATAAAAAAGAATAAAAAGAGGTACTAATGGTATAATGTTAGTATCTCGTAATATTTGCCAATATAGCTCAGTTGGTAGAGCAACGGATTCGTAACCCGTAGGTCAGCAGTTCGATTCTGCTTATTGGCTCCATTTGAATACAACTTACGGACTGTAAAAAGCTCGTAAGTTTTTATTTTAT
>CAZPKK010000041.1:0-10345 GCA_964587175.1 uncultured Clostridium sp. | reverse complement strand
AGCAATATATGAAAAAGGAAGTAATATTTTAGTTGCAGCTGCTGCACGGAAGTGGTAAAACAGCTGTGCTTGTTGAGCGAATAATAAATAAAGTTATAAATGAAAACATAGATATAGACAAAATACTAGTTGTCACTTTTACAAATGCTGCTGCAAGCGAAATGAGGGAAAGAGTTTTAGATGCAATATACAAAAAGCTTGAAGAAAATCCAGATTCTATAAATTTACAAAGGCAGATAACTTTGCTTAATAAAGCAAGCATTTGTACTATTCATTCTTTTTGCTTAGATGTGATACATAATAATTTTTATGAAATAGACACATCTGCAAATTTTAGAATTGGTGATACTGCTGAAATTGAAATGCTTAAAAATGATGTTTTAGAAGAAATTTTTGAGCAAAAGTATATGGATGGAGATAAAGATTTTATTAAATTGTTAGATACATATACAGATTACAGGGGAGATGAAAAATTACAAGAAATTATATTAAATATATATAAATATATACAAAGCAATCCATTTCCAGAAAAATGGATAAATGAGAAAACTAAAGAGTTTAATATAGATACTGATTTAGATTTTTCAAATACAGTTTGGGGCAAAATTATATTAGAACATATACAAGAAAAAAAAGATGGTATGATTACACAATTAGAAAAAATCAAACAAGAAACTTTAAGATTTAGCGAAATGGAAAAGTTTTCAAGAGTTTTACAAGACGATATAAATAATTTAAACTCTATCAATTTAGAAAGTTGGGACCTAGCATATGAGAGTTTAAATGAAATCAAATGGTCTAAATGGCCAGTAGATAAAAAAGTTACTTTAGATTTAAAAAATGAAGCAAAAGAAATACGAGATAAAATAAAAAAGCAATTTGGTGAAATTCAAATAAAATATACGTCAAAAGAAGCAGAAGAAGATATTTTTTCGATGTATGAGATTTTGGATAATTTAAAAAGGCTGGTCATAGAGTTTTCTAATGAATTTGCGGATAAGAAAAAAGAGAAAAATATTATTGATTTTAATGACATAGAACATTTTGCTTTGAAAATTTTATTAGATGATAAGGAAAAGCCAACAAATGTTGCAGAAAATTATAAAGAACAGTTTGAAGAAATTTTAATTGATGAATACCAAGATAGCAATTTGGTTCAAGAGAAAATTTTAACTAGTATCTCAAGAGGAAACAACATCTTTATGGTAGGGGATGTAAAACAAAGTATATATAAATTTAGACAAGCAAGACCAGAATTGTTTTTAGAAAAATACTCAAATTATGGTCTAAAAAGTGAGCAAAATGTGGAAAATGACGGACTAAAAATTCAATTATTTAAGAACTTTAGAAGTAGAAAAAACATATTAGATATTACAAATTTGATTTTTGAAAATATTATGAGTGAAAAGCTTGGAAATGTGGAATATAACGAAAATGAGTATTTAAACTATGGTGCTGATTATCCAAAGCCAGAAAAAGAAGTTAAACATGCTGGGATTGCAGAATTACATATTATTGATTTAAAAGAGCAGGAAGATGATTATTATAAAAGTGAAGTTATTGATATAAACAGTACAAAAGGACAAGAAAATGAGGAAGACTCAGAAGATAATGAAGAGAGAATAGAAGATGCAGTTTTAGAAGCAAGGTTTGTAGCAAAACAAATACAAAAATTCTTAAATAGTGATTATCAAGTATATGATAGAAAAAAAGGTTATAGAAAAATAAGACCAAAAGACATATGTGTGCTTTTAAGAGCTACATCTGTTTTAGCACCAATTTATGAAAAGGAAATAGCAGAGCTTAATTATCCTGTTTTTAGTGATAGTTCTAGTACATATTTAGAATCAATGGAAGTAGAAACAATAATGTCACTTCTAAAAATCATTGATAACCCATTACAAGATATTCCATTAGTTGCAACATTAAGGTCAAATATATTTGGCTTTACAGATAATGACTTGATGAAAATTAGACTTACTGATAGAAAATGTCTATTTTATGAAGCTATGCTAAAATCTAGACTTAATGTGGACAATAAACTTAGACATAAAATTGATGATGTAATAGAAAATCTGAAAAAATGGAAAGAAGAAGAGAAATTTTTTCCATTAAATGAATTTATATGGAAACTATATCTGGACACAGGGTTTTACAATTATGTTAGTTTGCTTCCAAATGGAAATTTGAGACAAGCTAATTTAAAAATGCTTTTTGAAAAAGCAAAACAATATGAGAAAGCAAGTTTCAAGGGACTTTTTAATTTTATAAATTTCATCAATAAAGTAAAAACAAGTAGTGGAGATTTATCTGCTGCTAAAATAATTGGAGAAAATGATGATGTAATTAGAATTATGAGTATTCATAAGAGTAAAGGTTTGGAGTTTCCAGTAGTTATTTTAGCAGGTACTGGTAAAAAGTTTAATATGCAAGATTTAAATACTTCAATATTACTTCATCAAGATATTGGATTTGGAATGCAATTTATAGATTCCGAAAAAAGGATAGAGTATAGCACACTTACTAAAGAAGCAGTGAGAATTAAAGCAAAAGAAGAAACAATACCAGAAGAAATGAGAGTTCTTTATGTTGCATTAACTAGAGCAAAAGAAAAACTTATAATAACAGGGATGAGTAGAGATTTAACTAAATCTTTAAAAGATAAAGAAAAAATGCTAGAAATGTATGGAACTCAGATTATGGATGTAGTGAAGAAATCAGAAACAAAAATAGATAGAAATGTTGTTGCAAAGTATAGTTCTTATCTTGACTGGTTAGAATTGGTGTATGAGTACAACAAGAAAAATGATATAAATGAAATATTAGACTTACATACTTATCATAAGGCAGATTTATTAGTAGATATGAAGGAAAGTGAAAACGATATTACTGATATTCAAAAGGTAATCAAGCAAAAGGCAGAAGAAGTAGATAAAGCTAATAATGAGAAGAAAATATTTGATGAGTTACAATGGAAATATAAATATATAGCTTCTTCTAAAATACCAACTAAAACATCAGTTACAAAATTAAAAGAATTAGAAGCGGAAAGTGAAGAGCATTCAATAGAAGATTTAATTGAGATTGTGAAAGAAAAGAAAAAACAAACCGTAAATTTAACTGCAAAGCCTAATTTTATAGAAGAGATGCAAGAATTAACGCCAGCACAAAAAGGAACAATAATGCATTTATGTGTGCAAAAACTAGATGAAAATAAGAACTATACTCTTGAAGATATTAAAAATTTTGTAAAAGATTTAATGGAAAGAAATATTATATCAGAGATGGAAGCAAAAAGCGTAGATATAAACATGCTATATAATTACACAAAATCGAAATTATGGGAAGAGTTAAAAGAAGCAAAAGAAATTCATAAAGAAGAGCCATTTTATATAAATATCCCAGCAAACAAAATATATGATGATGCAGAAGAACATGAAATGCTATTAGTTCAAGGTATTATTGATTTATATTATGTAAATAAGGAAGGGAAACTAATATTAGTAGATTATAAAACAGATTATGTGCCAAATGGTGATGTGAGCAAATTAGAAGAAAAATATAAAGTGCAATTAGATTTGTATAAAGAAGCACTTGAAAATGCAATTGGAAAAAAAGTAGATAAGGCTATGATTTGGGCATTGTCACTAAAGAGGTAATCAAATATTTTTATCATACCCCTTTTAAAAATAACGAATTTGTAGTAAAATAGATGCTATACTGTAATTTTAAGGAGAAGTTGATGAATAAAAAATGGGAATGTTACGAAATAGATAAAAATAAAGTAGATGAATTAGTTAATAAATATGGAATAAATGAATTATTAGCCAAGATATTAGTAAATAAAGATATTAAAGAAAAAGAAGATTTAGATCTATTTATAAATCCTACACGAAAAGATTTTCATGATCCATTTCTAATGCCTGACATGGAAATAGTAGTAGATAGAATTTTAAAGGCAATAAAAGATAATGAAAAAGTTATAATATATGGTGATTATGATGCAGATGGAATAACAAGTGTTACAGTACTTAAATGTTTTTTAGAAAAAAGAGGACTAGCTGTAAGTTCATACATACCAAATAGATTAGATGAAGGATACGGACTAAACAATGAAGCAATAAAGAAAATATATGATGATGGCTTTAGACTGATGATTACAGTTGACTGTGGTATTTCTGGAATAAAAGAAGTTGATTATGCCAATTCATTAGGAATAGAAGTTTTAGTCACAGACCATCATGAACCTGCAGAAATATTGCCAAAAGCTTTAGCTGTAATGGATGCAAAAAGAAAGGATAATAAATATCCTTTTAATCAATTGGCAGGAGTTGGAGTGGTTTTCAAATTAATTCAAGCAATTTCAATAAAAATGGGGTTGGATGAAAAAGAGTATCTAAAGTATCTAGATATTGTATGTATAGGAACAATATCTGATATAGTGCCATTGGTAGATGAAAACAGAGTTATTGCAAAACTAGGACTAAAGTTAATAGCACAAACAAAAAATATTGGTTTAAAAGCATTACTAGATGTTACAGGGTTTAAAAATATAGATTCAGGGTCAATATCATTTGGAGTAGCACCTAGAATTAATGCTTGTGGCAGAATGGGAAATGAGCAATTAGCATTAGATTTATTCTTAAGTAAGGATTATGAAGAAGCAAAAGAGCTAGCAATAAAATTAAATAAATATAATATAGAAAGACAAAATATAGAGAAAAAAATATATGAAGAAGCAACTCAAAAAATAGAGCAAGAAGAAAGTAATAAGCTGTGTATAACAGTAGGAAGTGAAGGTTGGCATCATGGAATTATAGGGATAGTATCATCAAAAGTAACAGAAGATTATTTTAAACCATCGATACTTATCTGTTTTGAAGGGGAAGAAGGAAAAGGCTCAGGAAGAAGCATACCAGGTTTTGATTTACATGAAGCATTAACTGAGTGTGGCAGCCATTTAGAAAAATTTGGTGGACATGCAATGGCTGTTGGAATAACTGTAAAAAAGAGTGAATTCGAGAATTTTAAAAATGAGTTAGAAGAGTATGCGAAAAATAAAAAAATAGATGAAATTATACCAATTATAAATATAGATAGTGAATTATATCTTAAAGATATTGATATAGAAAGTGTAAAAAGTCTGAAATTACTAGAACCTTTTGGAGAAGCAAATAAAATGCCGTTATTTTTATTTAAAAATCTAAAAATAAATTCTATAAGAGCATTATCAGAAGGAAAGCATTTAAAATTAACTTTAAAAGATGATAATTATATGGTAAGTGCAATAGGTTTTAATATGGGAGATTTAACTGAAGATTATATATTAGATGATAAAGTTGATATTGTGGGAAATTTAGATATTAATTCATATAATGGAATGGAGAGTATCCAAATTGTTATAAAAGATATACGTAAATCATATTAAAGGAGGGGTGTATATGTCAGAATATAAAGATGTTACCATAGATGATATAATTGCAGTAGTCAAGAAGAAAAAGGGAAGACGTGATACGAAATTAATTCAAAAAGCATATGATTATGCTAAATCAAAACATGGAGATCAATTAAGAAAATCAGGTGAACCATATATAGTTCATCCTGTTCAAGTTGCATATACACTTGCTGACTTGGGTTTAGATGACAATACAATTTGTGCGGCATTACTACATGATGTACTAGAGGATACAGACACAACATATGAAGATTTGAAAAAAGAGTTTAATGAAGAAATTGCATATATGGTAGATGGGGTTACAAAATTAAGCAAATTGCAATATGCCAGTGTTGAGGAACAGCAAGTTGAAAATTACAGGAAAATGTTTCTGGCTATGGGAAAAGATATTCGTGTAATCCTTATAAAACTTGCTGATAGACTTCATAATATGAGAACACTAAAATATTTAACACGTGATAGGCAAATTGCAATATCCAAAGAGACAATGGAATTATATGCCCCACTTGCTAATAGACTTGGTGTTTATTCTTTAAAATGGGAACTTGAGGACTTAGCTTTTAAATATTTATACCCAGAAGATTATAGAGATATAGTTGAAGGAATAAATAAGAAAAGAGAAGAAAGATTAAAATTTATAGAACTCATTATGGAGCAGATTAAAGAAGAATTAAAAAAGCAAAAAATCGATGCAGAAGTAACAGGTAGAGCTAAACATTTATATAGTATATATAAAAAAATGAAAAGAGATAATTCTACTTTAGACCAAATATATGATTTATTTGCACTAAGAATTATAGTAAATTCAGTAAAAGACTGCTATGCGGCACTGGGAGTAGTACATGATTTATATAACCCAATGCCTGGAAGGTTTAAGGATTATATTGCTGTTCCCAAACCAAATATGTACCAATCACTTCATACTACTTTGATAGGACCAAAAGGAACACCTTTTGAAGTACAAATTCGTACTTGGGATATGCATAGAGTTGCAGAATATGGAATTGCTGCACATTGGGCATACAAAGAATCTAGCTTTTTAAGTGGAAAAAAAGCTAATGTAAAAGTAGAAGAAGATAAGCTTGCATGGGTAAGAGAAACATTGGAATGGCAAAGTGAAATGCAAAATCCAGATGAATTTATGCAAACACTAAAAAAAGAATTATTTGAAGACGAAGTATATATTTTTACACCAAAAGGAGCAATTAAAGTGCTTCCAAAAGGATCTACTCCAATAGATTTTGCATATCAAATACATGAACAAATTGGAAACCGCATGGTAGGGTGTAAAATAAACAGCAAAATGATGCCAATTATAACAAAACTAAAAAATGGTGACATAGTAGAAATAATTACATCTGACCAATCTAATGGACCAAGTAGGGATTGGCTTAAATTCGTAAAAAGTTCTAGGGCAAGAAACAAGATTTTATCATGGTTTAAGAAAAATCTTAGAGAAGAAAACATTGAAAAAGGTAAAGACTTAATTGAAAAAGAATTGAAAAAAATTGGAATGAAACATGATGATTTATTTAAGCCAGAATTTATACAAGCAGCGTTAAATCGATATAAATATAATACAATAGATGACATGTATTCAAGTGTAGGCTTTGGCTCTAACACAGCAGGAAAAGTAATTACAAGAATGTTAGAAGAATATAGAAAAGAGCATAAAGAAGATGACATAGAAAAAACTTTAGAAGAGCTTACAAAAGAGAGAGTACATAAAGAAAAACCATCAGAAAATGGAATTATTGTAAAGGGAATAGATAATTGCTTGGTAAAATTATCTAAATGTTGTAATCCAGTGCCAGGAGATGAAATAATAGGCTATATCACAAGAGGAAGAGGGGTTTCAGTCCATAGAACAGACTGTGTAAACACAAAGAAACTACTTGAAGAAGGAAATAGAATTATTGATGTTTACTGGAGTGATAATAAGAAAACAACATATAATGTTGACATAGAAATATATGCAAATGACCGAAACGGCTTACTTGCAGATATAATAGCTGTACTAGGAAATAATCGATGCCAAATAATGGCAGTTAATTCAAAAGCATCAAAAGAAAAAATTACTACAACAGAATTAACAATAGAAGTAGAAAATATAGAACAACTAAACACCGTATTGAAAGCATTAAGGAAAATAGACAGTGTCTACGAAGTAAAGAGAAAGAAACAATAATTCCAAGTTAGAGACAGGAGTTTTTCTAAAACAAAAAATAATAATGTAAACCAACTAAAAAGGAAGAAATTTGAAAATATATAAATCACAAAAATTAACTGAAAACCAATAATTGTTAAGGAGAGTATAAAATGATTTTAAAACAATTGAGAGTAAACTCTATTATAGATAATATAGTAACAAACTGCTATATATTGCAAGATGAAGATACAAAAGAAACTATGGTTATTGATCCGGGAGGAAAAGGAGACGAGATTTTAGAAATGCTTGATACAATAGAAGCAAAACTAAAATACATATATTTAACACATTGCCATGGAGATCACATAGGAGCTGTTACAAAAATAAAAGAGGGAAAAGGTGGAAAAATACTTATACATTCAGAAGATTATGAAGGCTTAAATAATCCTAGTATTAATTTAACTGATTTTTTAGGAGAAAAAGCAATAAGTATAAAAGCAGATTCAAGAGTAAATGATGAAGATATCTTACATGTAGGAAATATAGAGTTGAAAGTAATATATACTCCCGGACATACCAAAGGTGGAAGTAGTCTTTATTGTGAAAAAGAGCAAATGCTATTTTCTGGAGATACTATTTTTAAAGGAACATGGGGAAGAACAGATTTGCCAACAAGCAATTTTGAAGATATAATAAAATCGATAAGCAATAAATTGTTAATACTTCCAGATGATACAATAATATATCCGGGACATGGTATGACTACAAAAATTATAGAAGAAGAACCTATTTATTACAATTTAATGCCAGGAAAAGATTAGTTTTATATTTGGGAATAAAATATATTTTGCTGGAATTGTTGATGGGCAGGCAGATTAATTAAAATATTAATAATTTGTGAATAGGGGTGTCCCCATTTTATACTTTTTTCCAATTTAACGCCTGTCCCTATTTTGGAAAAAAGTGGAGAAATACGCCTGTACCCAAATTGGAAAAGGAGGAGATTTGATGAGTAAAAGAATAGAACCACGTACATTACCGGGCTTTATGGAATTGTTGCCAAATGAACAGATTCAATTTAATAGCATGATGGATAAAATAAGAAAATCTTATGAGAGATTTGGTTTTCTTCCATTAGATACACCTATTATAGAAATGGCCGATGTACTTCTTGCTAAAGCAGGAGGAGAAACAGAAAAGCAAATATACCGTTTTAATAAGGGAGAAAATGATTTGGCTTTACGTTTTGATTTAACTGTTCCACTTGCCAAATATGTTTGTGAGTATCAAGGAAACATTACTTTCCCTTTTAAGAGATATCAAATAGGAAAAGTGTATAGAGGGGAAAAACCTCAAAAAGGAAGATACAGAGAGTTTTATCAATGTGATATAGATATAATTGGTGATGGAGAACTAAGCATTATAAATGATGCTGAAATGCCAAGTATAATTTATACAACTATAAAAGAATTGGGGTTTGATGATTTTACAATTAGAATAAATAATAGAAAAATATTAAATGGGCTTTTTGCAGGCTTAGAATTAGAAAAAGAATCAGTAGAGATAATGAGAATAGTTGATAAACTGGAAAAAATAGGGGAAGAAAATGTAATTAAATGTATTGAAGATTTGAAAGTGGAAAATAGTAAAATTGAAAAGATAATGAGTTTTCTAAAAATAGAAGGAACAACAGATGAAAAGTTAGAAGCATTAGAAAAATTAAATATTTCAAATGAATTGTTTAATCAAGGTTTAGATGAACTAACACAAGTAGTAAAATATGTACGATTATTTGGAGTACCAGAAACTAATTTTAAAGTGGATTTAACAATTGCAAGAGGACTAGATTATTATACTGGAACAGTATATGAGACTTTTCTTAATGATTATAGAGAGGTTGGAAGTGTTTGTTCTGGTGGTAGATATGATAATTTGGCAGAATATTATACAGATAAAAAGATGCCAGGTGTAGGTGTATCAATTGGACTTACTCGTTTATTTTATAAATTAAACGAATTAAACATATTACAAGAAAAGCAAAGGTCTATTTCTAAAGTGTTGGTTGTGTCTATGACTGAAGATATAAGCAAGGCATTAGAAGTTGCTACAAAATTTAGACAGGCTGGAATAAATGCAGATGTATATGTGGAAGATAAAAAAATAAAAGCTAAATTCAAATATGCAGATAAACTTCAAATACCATATGTGGCTATCATTGGTGAGGAAGAAGAAAAAAATGGAACAGTAAGCTTAAAAAATATGGTAACAGGGCAGCAAGAGGAAGTAAGCATTGAAAAAGCAATTGAGATATTAAAAACATATTGACAAGAAAAGAAAAAATAATATAAAATAGCAATGTAAGATAAATTACAAGAATATTGAAAATGAAAAGTAAAGTAAGTAAGCAAAACGGTATTTTAAATAAAGGAAGGGTAGAAAGTAATGAAGAGAACAAGAGAAAAGGGAATAACATTGATAGCTCTTGTAGTGACAATAATTATAATAATAATATTATCAACAATAACAATAAATGCAGTATTGGGAGAAAATGGGCTATTGAATCTGGCGAAAAATGCAAAAAATACAGCAAGCAATATGACGGAAGAGGCAGAGAGCAGGACAAATCAATTATTACAACAACATTCAAATTTAATAATAGAAGATGGCGAAGTACCAACTCCTTGGCAATATGATGAAGAAGGAAATATAACAAATGGAATAATAACACTGAAAATAGGCGA
>CAZPKK010000040.1:5080-11091 GCA_964587175.1 uncultured Clostridium sp. | reverse complement strand
AGATAAATTCAAAAGAAATAACTAAAAAGGAGATACCAGAACATTTAATGCATCAGATGCGTTCAACTGTGATTTTAGCAGGTGCAATATTAGGCAGATTCAAGGAGGTAACGTTTTCATATCCGGGTGGATGTGATATTGGAGCAAGACCAATTGACCTTCATTTAAAAAGTTTTGAAAAATTAGGAATAAATATTGAGGAAAATGCTGGATTTATTGTATGTAAATGTGATAAAATAATAGGGGCAAATTTACATTTGGATTTTCCAAGTGTAGGTGCCACTGAAAATATAATTTTAGCTTCTGTTTATGCAGAAGGAAAAACTAATATTACCAATGCTGCAATGGAACCAGAAATTGTAGATTTAGCAAACTTACTGAATAGAATGGGTGCAAAAATCGAAGGAGCAGGAACAAGTAATATAACCATAACAGGAGTAGAAAAATTAAAAGATATAAGTTATAATATTATGCCAGACAGGATAGAAGCAGGAAGTTTGCTTTGTATGACAGCAGTAACGGGAGGAAAGATAAAACTGAATAATGTTATACCTGAGCATATTGTACCAATCTTGGATAAATTGGAAGAGACCGGATGCAAAATAGAAATAGAAAAAAATAGCATATATTTAGAAGCACCAAAAAAATTAAAAGCAGTTGATATAAAAACAATGCCATATCCAGGATTCCCAACAGATATGCAATCAGTTTTTGCAAGTATTCTTACTACAGCTAAGGGAACCTCTGTTATAGTAGAAAATATATTTGAGAATAGATATAAATATATGTCAGAACTTAAAAAGATGGGAGCAAAGATAACTATTGAAGGAAAAACGGCTGTAATAAAAGGTGTTAGAAAATTAACAGGAGCAAAGGTAAATAGTACAGATTTAAGAGGTGGAGCGGCTATGGTAACAGCAGCGCTAACTGCAAAAGGGAAAACTGAAATTACTAATATTGAATATATATTAAGAGGATATGAAAATTTAGATAGGAAATTAAGAAAATTAGGTGCAAATATTGCGATGATCTAATGATGATTACAATAAAAGATAAATGTATTTCTATAGTAAAAGAAGGTGAGTAAATGCCAAGAACGACTAATGATAAAAAAACAAAAAACAAGCTAAATAGTAATAATAAAAAGAAAAGTAATATAAAAACAAAAGATGAAAAATTTAGTTTTGACGAAGAAATTGTTATAGGTTTAAGAAGGATAGATGACGAATTAAATGAGAATATAAGTAATAAAAAAACAAAAAGTAACAAGAAGAAAACTGCAAAAACAAAGACTAAAACAAATAAAAAAGAAAAGCCTAAAACAAAAAATAAAAAGAATGAAGAAACAGAACTTATAATAAAATCAAAATATATGCAGAATTATGATAATGATGAGGATTATAATAATTCTAATGCCAAGAAAACTAATCAAAAGAAAACAAGACTCAAAAAAACTAATAAAAATAAAAAAACGAAGACTAAAAAACTCACGCCAAAACAACAAGCAGCTAAAAGACGTAGAAAAATAATATTCAAAATTATTAGGTGGTTAATACTTATTGGAATTATTATTGCTGGAATTATATATGCAATGTTGTCTCCAATATTTAACATAACTGATATAAATGTTATAGGAAATTCTAAGATATCGTCAGAAACAATTATAAGTTTATCAGATTTAAATATAGGGCAAAACATTTTTGATTTTAGGACAAGCAATATAATAGAAAATATTAAAGAAAATGCTTACATAGATACTGTAGAAATAAATAGAAAATTTCCAGATGAAATAGAAATTGTTATTACAGAAAGAGAAGCAACCTATATGATAACTTTAGGAAATGCATATGTATATATAAATAATCAAGGGTATATATTAGAAATTACATCTGTTAAAGGAGACTTTCCACTAATTGTTGGATATGAAACATCAGAAGAGCAAATACAGACAGGAAATAGATTAGATGCAGAAGATTTAGAAAAATTAAATGACGTATTAAAAATAGTGGAAACAGCATCTAGCATGGATAGTGAAGTTACTAATCTTATTACACAAATAGATATATCAGACAAATCTAATTATATATTAACTTTAGAAGAAGAAGGAAAAGAGGTATACTTAGGGGATATAACGAATTTAAGTACAAAAATACTATGGATTAACGAATTACTTGAAATTGAAAAAGATAATGAGGGTATAATTTACTTAAATGTTGACTTAAATTCTGACAGACCATATTTTAGGGAGAATATTGATTAAATTTAAAGAGAGGATGAGTGATAATTTGAAAAGAAAACAAATTGCGATTACGCTAGGAATAATGTGCTTTTTACTCACAGTAGCGCTTTGTGTGCAACTGAAAACTATGGATTCGGCTAATTCAACAGTTTCACAAACGTTAATAGATAATGAATTAAGGGATCAGGTGCTACTAATGAAAGAAAGATATGATAATGCTTATGTAGAATTAGAAAATGCACAAAGTGAACTTGAAAGTATTAGACAGGAAGCAACTCAAGATGACGAGGTAGCAGAAGAAAAAGAACAGGAATTAAAAGAGAACAATATGTTACTTGGAAAAACAGATGTAATAGGTGATGGAGTGGAAATAGTTCTAGCAGATGCAGAAACTACAAATAGTAATATAAGCACATCATTACAAATAATACATTATGATGATATACAATGGGTACTAAATGAATTAAAAAATGCTGGAGCAGAGGCCATAGAAGTAAATGGAGAAAGAGTAATAAATACTACTGCTATTACATGTGAAGGTAATATTATAAAAATTAATGGAGTAAAAATTGGGTCGCCGTTTACTATAAAAGCAATAGGCTCACAAAGTTTACTATATGGAGCACTTGAAAGAGCCGGCTCTTGGTTAGATGAAATTAGAAATGATGGAAATACTGCTATAGTAACAAAGGTAGATGATATTACGATCTCTAAATATTCAGGAGTAATAAGTTATGAATATCTAAATGCGAACGAGTAAAGGATTATAGCTTTGAAAACCAACCAGATTTATGACTTAAGAAAGGAATGTGAGTAAAAATGAAAAAGTTTAAATTAAGAGCAGATGTAACTGCTGTAACTGTTGTTGCTTTCATTGTTTGCATTGTTCTGGTTAGTGTTATGCTAATGCAATTTAGAACAATAGAACAAACAGATATAACAGAAATAGAAACTATGAGAGAGTCGGAATTAAGAGAAGCTTTAGTAGAGTGGACTTCAAAATATGAAGAAATAGAAGAACAACTAGAAGATGTAAATAGTAGAATAGAAGATTATAACCAAACAATAGCAGACAATGAAGCGGCTTTAGAGTTAATTGATGAGGAGCTTGTTGAATCAAACTTATTAGTAGGAAAAGTAGATGTATATGGCGAAGGTGTTATTGTAACACTTGTAGATAATGATAATTATATGATTATTGCTGATACTCTAATAGATTTAGTTAATGAATTAAGATATGCAGGAGCAGAAGCAATATCTATAAATGAACAAAGAGTATTGTCTACAACAGATATTGTAGATATGGCGGATTATTCATATATTTTAGTAAATTCACAAAGGATAGAAGGACCTACATATGTGGTAAAAGCAATAGGTGATAGTGAATATTTGTCTAGTATATTAAATTTAAAGGGAAGTGGATTTGTAGATAGATATACAACTTTGGGCTATAATGTTAGTTCAAGACAAGAGAACAAAGTGGAAATACCAAAATACAATGGAGAATTTGTAATCAATTATATGAGAGAAGTAGAAAGTGAGTAGAAGAAAAGAATTAAAAGCATATAACTATTTAAATGGAGGTTAAAAAAATGATTTTTATTGCAATAATATTAGGTTGTGTGATAGGAGCACTAATAGGTATTAATATGCCAATGATTTCGTATTCATATTCAGGATATTTAGCAATAGCCATAATTGCGGCATTGGATTCTGTATTTGGAGGTATAGCATCTACATTAAATAAAAAATTTGATTTAAAAATATTTGTAACTGGTTTTTTTGGTAATGCAATTCTTTCAATATTACTAACTTATTTAGGAGAAAAACTAAATGTGGACATTTACTTAGCTGCAATTGTTGTGTTTGTTGGAAGGATGTTCAATAATTTGGCAATAATTAGAAGGTATTATATAGAAAAATGGAGTGAAAAAAGAAGGAAAAACGACAAAAAAGGAGAAAATAAAACAGTAGAAAAACAGAAAGACTTACGGATAACGACAACATAAAAGAATATTTCAGAAATATTACAAAAATATTACAAAAATATTACAAACTCTATTGACATTTTTTTAAAAATGTAATATTCTAAAGAACAAATAAAGAGCATATAAAAATTGGAGGAATGAGACTTGGCTATCGGAGATATAATCGTAGGGATGGACATTGGAACTTCAAAAGTAAGCTTGGTTATTGGAGAAGTTAATAATTTTAACCAAATAGAAGTCCTATGTACAACAAGTTGCAAGTGTAATGGTATAAAAAAAGGTAAAATTGTAGATGAAAACGAAATAGTAACAGCAGTATCTAAACTCATAAAAGAAGCTGAATCAGAAACAGAAATGGAAATAAATTCAACATATTTAACAATACCTGGGAAATATGTTACCATTGTACAAAATAGTATAACAAAAGAAGCCAAAGATAAATATGCGGGAATATCTGGAAAAGATGTATCAACAGCAATTTCGTTAGTAAAAGATATAGACGTACCAGAAGGAATGCAAATAATAGATATTGTTACCGATGAATTTGTATTAGATAATGGAAAAGTTGTTCAAGATCCTGTAGGAAGCCTGAGCTCAAGCTTTACGATAAAATCACAAGTTGTATTAGCTAATAAAGACTATATGAAGCAATTAGCTAGTATATTTAGAAGAGCAGATATAGATATAGATGGATTAGTTCCTATAACTCTTGCAGAAAGAACATTAGTATTAGATGGTAATGAGCTAAATGATAATGTAATGTTACTAGACATTGGAGCTGGAAATACGGAAATAGGAGTTTTTGAGGGACTATCATTTTCATATACTAATACGATTCCGCTTGGGGGAAATAATATTACAAATGATATTGCACTAGTTTTAAACATATCAGAAGAAGAAGCTGATAGATTAAAGCGACAATATGGTTTGGCTTTGAAATCTTTTATAGATAATGATAATGAAATCTTATTAAATACCTGTAAAGATGAAAATAAAAAAGTAATAAAAAGTTCAGAATTAATTGAAATAATAGAAGCAAGAATAGAAGAAATATTTTCATTAGTAAATAAAGATATAACATCACAAGGCATAAAACCAAGAATAAATAATGTTATATTAACTGGTCAAGGGATTACAACAATTAATAAAAGTGATGTTGCAGGAAAAATTATTTTGAATATACCTGTTAAAATATCAACCGGAAGATTGATAAGTACAGTAAGACCAGAGTTTAGAACAGCATATTCTTTGGTAAGATATATTGCCTCAAGGCCTTTTGCTAAAAATTTATCAAGCAGTATAGATTCTAAATCTAAAGAAAATATTTTTCTAAACATTTTAGAAAGAATCAAAGAATTCTTTTACTCTTAAAATTTTAATAAAATAATTTAATAAATTTAATAATATGGAGGAGGACAAGCTTTATGTTCATGGATAATAATAACACTGATGAAGGAATGATGATGGATGGAACAGCTACAATTAAGGTAATAGGAATAGGTGGTGCAGGAAATAATGCAGTAAATAGAATGGTGGATTCAGGAATAAAAGGTGTTGAGTTCATAACAGTAAACACAGATAGACAAGCACTACTATTATCTAAAGCAGCATCCAAAATACAAATAGGGGAAAAAATTACTAGAGGATTGGGAGCAGGTGCTAATCCAGACATAGGAGCTCAAGCAGCAGAAGAAAGCAAATCTGAAATAGCCGAAGCTTTACGCGGAGCAGACATGGTATTTGTTACAGCTGGAATGGGTGGCGGAACCGGAACAGGAGCAGCA
>CAZPKK010000040.1:0-5070 GCA_964587175.1 uncultured Clostridium sp. | reverse complement strand
TAGGTGTTGTTACAAAACCATTTACATTTGAAGGTAAGAAACGTTTATCACAAGCAGAACGTGGTGTTGAAAGTTTAAAAGGTAAAGTAGATACTCTAGTAGTAATTCCAAATGATAAGTTACTACAAATAATAGATAGAAAAACATCTATCGTAGAAGCTTTTAAAATGGCAGACGATGTATTAAGACAAGGTGTACAAGGAATATCAGATTTAATAGCAATTCCAGGTTTAGTAAACTTAGATTTTGCAGATGTAAAAACAATAATGTTAAATACTGGTATGGCACATATGGGTATTGGCAGAGCCTCAGGAGAAAATAGAGCAGAAGATGCAGCAAAACAAGCAATACAAAGTCCACTTCTAGAGACTTCAATAGAGGGAGCAAGAGGAGTTATAATAAACATCACTGGAGGTACAAATTTAGGATTGCATGAAGTTAATACGGCAGCTGAACTTGTACAAAGAAGTGTTGATCCAGAAGCTAATATTATTTTTGGAGCTGTTATAGATGAAAGCTTAGATGAAGATATAGTCATAACAGTAATTGCTACAGGTTTTGAAAAAGACCCAGGACCAGGCTCAAGTGTTCCTGTAGGAGAGATTGTAGATAAAGCTTGGGATAAAAAGATAAATTCTATTCCAAATCCAACTGATAATTCTAATCAAGCAGATAATTTGGATATACCATCATTTTTAAGGAATAAAAGAGGGATTAACAAATAATCTGAATAATGCGAAAAGTTTGTCGCTTTTATAGTAAAAGAACAAGAAGAAAAAAGAAATAATCGAAAATAGTAGATTATTTCTTTTTTTCGAGCCGAGAAAATGACAGCTTTTTTATATTTATAGTTGTACAATATAAAAAATAAAATAACAAACTAATAAATTTGTTATAAAAAACTGTTTCATTTGCTGTTAAGGCATGGTAACAGATTTGAATTTGTCTTTATGTTTTATCTGCTGTATGAAATCATGTATGCAAAATTACGGGAGGAAATAGTGACAATTTATATAGATATAGTTTTGCTAGAAAATTTATGCATGAATTATATTATTTTATTTGGAACAGGATATATTATAAAACTTAAAATAAAACATTGGAGAATTGCTTTTTCTAGTTTACTAGGTGCAATATATGCAATTTTTACATATGTAGGTATTTTCCCATTATATGCAAATATATTAGCAAAAATAATATTATCTGTTTGTATGATTTATATTGCTTTCAAACCTAAAAATCTAAAAGGTATGGTAAAAGAATTGGTCGTATTTTACTTAGTATCTTTTGCATTAGGAGGATGTGCATTTGCACTTTTATATATAGTAAAACCACAAGACATATTTATAAAAGATGGAGTATATATTGGCACATATCCAATAAAGATAGCTTTATTAGGAGGAATAGTGGGCTTTGCAATTACTTATATAGCTTTTAAAGTTGTGAAAGCTAGAATGAGTAGAAATGAACTAATTTATAGAATGAAAGTAAGAATAGGAAAAAAGGAAACAGAAATAAAAGTACTGCTTGACACAGGGAATTTGCTAAAAGATCCAATAAGTAATAATCCAGTTGTATTAATAGAAAAAAGTGCATTACATAATATTTTGCCACATGAATTATTAGAAAATACAAAAGCTATGTTTGGAGGTGAATTTGATAATAATGGAATAGAAGTTGAATATAGAACGAAATTAAGAATTATTCCATTTACATCTGTTGGAAAACAAAATGGAATGATGCTAGGAATTAAAGCTGACGAAGTAACAATAATAACAGATGTTGATGAAATTATAAATAAGAATGTAATTGTGTGCATATATGAAAAGCAATTTAGTAAAAAAGGAAGATATTTTGGGATTATGGGGCTGGATTTGCTAGAAAGGAGAGAAAAAGATGAATATTTTACAAATACTTAAAGACAGTGTTAATACTTTATATATAAAGTACATAGGTGATGATGAAATTGAAAATTTGCCAATTTATTACATAGGAGGAAGTCAAACTTTGCCACCTCCATTAGAACCAAAAGAAGAAGAAGAAGTCTTAGAAAAATTATCTAATGGAGACGAAAGTGTAAGGAAAATTTTAGTGGAACGAAATCTAAGATTAGTGGTATATATAGCAAAAAAATTTGAAAACACAGGTGTGGGGCTAGAAGACTTAGTTTCAATAGGTACAATTGGACTTATGAAAGCTATAAATACTTTTAATACAGATAAAAATATAAAGCTTGCCACATATGCATCTCGTTGTATAGAAAACGAAATATTAATGTATCTACGAAGAAGCAATAGGATAAAAGGAGAAATATCAATAGATGAGCCACTTAATCAAGATGGGGACGGCAATGAACTTTTATTATCAGATATTTTAGGAACTGATCCAGATGTAACATCAAGGAGAATAGAAGATGAGGTGGATAAAACCTTACTTAGAGCATCTATCGAAAAATTGAGTAATCGAGAAAGAAATATAATGGAGCTTAGATTTGGATTTGTAAGTGGAAATGAAAAAACACAAAAAGAGGTTGCCGATATGCTAGGCATTTCGCAAAGCTATATATCAAGACTTGAGAAAAAAATAATAGGCAAAATGAAAAAAGACATAATGAGTAAAACGCGGGTAAGTAAATGGAGATGGGGTTGTTTTTCATGTTACAGATACTATACAATTTAATAAATATTGTTGTAATTGAGTCAGAGTAGTTTTATAAAAGCATGAAAACATGTCGGTCCAGCTACTTTTCGTAGAAATTCTAAATTAATTTTATGGCACCCTTCCATCAAAGATGAACTCTTTCCATAAAATTAATTAAGAATTTCTATACTCAAAGTACTCTTCATTCCATATTTTCATGCTTTTATAAAACTACTCTGACTCATATTGCAATGTTTGAATAGTGTAAAATTATTGTACTGCAACATGAAAAACAACCCCATCTCTATTTACTTGTTTTGTCGAATTTTAATATGTGATAATAGAATAGGAAACCTCCCTTTTGGAAATAATTAAAATAACAGTTTTATTTTCAAAAGGAGGTTTTTTCTTGATTAATAAGGTAGAAATTTGTGGTGTAGATACTTCGAGATTACCGCTATTATCTACAGAAGAAAAAAATAATTTATTAATAAAGATAAAAAATGGAGATAAAGAAGCAAGAACTGAATTTATAAATGGAAATTTAAGGCTAGTATTGAGTGTTATAAGAAGATTTTTTAGAAAAGGGGAAAATGCAGACGATCTATTTCAAATTGGATGTGTGGGATTAATAAAGGCTATAGATAATTTTGAGTTGGAACAAAATGTTCAATTTTCTACGTATGCAGTTCCAATGATTATAGGAGAAGTAAAAAGGTATTTGAGAGATAATTACTCAATAAGAATAAGTAGATCCATTAGAGAATTAGCATATAAAGTTGTTGCAGAAAAAGAAAGATTTGTAAAAGAAAAAAATAGAGAACCTTCATTGGAAGAATTAGCTGATTTATTAAATGTGCCAAAAGAAGATATAGTATTAAGTATAGATGCAATACAAGTTCCGATCTCTCTACAAGAACCGATAAATGGAAGCAATGTGGATAATATAAACTTAGAAGATCAAATAAGTGACAAGAAGAATAGTGATGCATACTGGGCAGAGACTATTACTATTATAGAAGCAATGAAAAAATTAAACGAAAAAGAAAAAATGATTATACAAAAAAGATATTTCGAAGGAAGAACACAAGTAGAGGTGGCTGAAGAAATTGGAATATCACAAGCTCAAGTATCAAGATTAGAGAAAAATGCAGTAAATCATATAAAAAGATTATATAAATAATTAGTGAAGAATTTGTAGTAGTTTTTTACTCTAATTTTAGCATAGATAAAATTTATCAAAGTGAGCGACACAATCTATTTTGCTGTTACTATAGAGACAGGAAATGTGAAATGACTTTCTCATTTTGCTAAATTTCAATAAAAAGTAATTTTAAGAGAGCAATAAAAATATATATAAATAAGAAAAGTGGTACGCTCGCGAAAGCAGAGCTTTAGACGCACACATGAGCATTTTACTTTGCAAATATGCACGCTATAAGGAGACTTAACCTTATTGTATAGCAAAAATCTTCGATTTTTCCTATACAATAAGAAAGGAATTCTGCAGGGCAAGCCTCTGTGGCAAGGGCGAAATACATGTCATCGCTTTGTCCGGACGGCCTAAGATAGCCTGATCTTGTTGCTCTGGAAACTTTTAAAGAAAATTCCTATGCAATAAAAAAGTATATTTTAAATGGAGGGAAAGTGAAAATGGGACAGAAGGGAATGGATTTTAAGCATAAAGAAGTAATAAACATAAATGATGGCAGAAAATTAGGTTTTGTTCAAGATGTTTGTGCTGATTTAGAAACAGGAACAATAACTAGCATAATAGTTCCGGGAAGTAATAAATTTATTGGGATGTTTTCAGGCGGAAATGAAATAGTGATTGGATGGGAGAAGATTAAATGTATAGGAGAAGATGTGATATTAGTTGACATATAAAAGCAGTAGGATTAATCTATAAAAAAATCAAAAAATCTCTAAAAAATATATTGACTTTAGAATTCAATTATGGTATTATTATTAATGTACTGAAGAGAACATGAAAAACATAGGTATAAATTAGTAAAGTTTTAGCAAAAATAAAATAAACATCAAATACTAGTTTATTATTTTGCACTTTTAAAGATTGTTTTTACAAAACATAACAAATAATAATTTAACATAAAAAACAAAAAAGTTCAAAAAAACTATTGACATGTAATAGCAAATATAGTACAATGAAATACGTTCCACAAAGAGGAATTGAGATTACATAATAAAAAGTACATTGAAAAGTAAACAATAAACTTTGAGAAACCAATAAAGCGGTAGTAAAACTACCAAAAAAATCAAAAAACGCGAAAGCGTAAAAAGAGTCAAAAAGCTCAAAAAATACAAAGACAAAAATAAGTGAGTAGTAATGCAAAACTTATTTTTCGAAATTTAAATTGAGAGTTTGATCCTGGCTCAGGATAAACGCTGGCGGCGCACATAAGACATGCA
>CAZPKK010000039.1:0-11150 GCA_964587175.1 uncultured Clostridium sp. | reverse complement strand
CAGAAGTAAAATGGATAGATAAAGATGAGATTATAGAAAAAATTAAAGACAACTATAACGGAATAACTGATAAAGAAGGCTGTTGGGAATATTTAATAAAATATTATGAATGGCTAGAAAAACAGTAAAAACTTATCCCACATAAACCTTTTATGTGGGATGCAGATATTATTTTTTTAATAATCTTCTATAAAATTATATATATTACTCATTTTTTCGTATATGTTTTTTATTTCATTTGTGCCAGTATCTAAATCAATTAATATTTCTTTAAATTTTAATAAGTCTTTTTTTTCATCATTATATAAGTCACCATATTTTTCTTCAAAGTCTTTTAATTTTTTTATCAAATCTTTAATGTAGTCAAAATCTAACTTATATTGTTTTAATTCTTTATCAAATAGAGAAACTGTAAAAATGCCATTATCTTCATAAAAAAAATTATTATAATCTTCCATTAAATTTTTCCATTCTTTTAATCTTGTAAATTCATTTTTTTCATCTTCCATCAAATTTACCTCTACATTTTAAAAATCTTTTGAATTTATTAATAATCTTTTGAAAAATCGATTGTTTCTTTATCTCGATAGGTAATTGAATATTCGATTTTTCTGCCTCACATTCTTTTCTACTCTTATTCTCAAAGAGATTGTTACTATATTTTTCTTGCTTTTGTCTTTCTAAATATTCTCTGTCTGCTTGTAGCCATTGCCTTATTTTCTTGCTTTGTTCTGGAGTTGCAAGATAATCTCTAAATATATTAAGTAAAATTGCTTTAGTTTCTTGAAGCATTGGTTGTTTTGTTAAATTTTGTTCTTCATTTACTTCATATTCGTAATCTAAATTTCTGTTTTCTTCAAATACTTCTATTAATTCTTCTGGAATTTTCAAATATTCTTCTTCGTCTAAACGACTTAATATTTCATATACTTCTGTATATGCATTAGCATATTTAGTTTGGTACATCTTGCTCACTTCCTTCTTTTTCATTTTCATATAGTAATCTCTGACAATCAGCTTGAACAGAGTCACATAACTCACTTCCACCTTTTCCTACTGTTACTAATTCTATAGAAGCCTTTGCTAAATCTGGTCCTGTAACTTTTCGCTTTCTATTTGCTTTCTCAACAGCTTGTATTAATATATCTTCATCTACATCAGTTTGTATTTCTTCTCCAGTTGCTTTAATTGATTGTAATATATTATTTTTATTACGCAACATAATGGTA
Organism: uncultured Clostridium sp.; assembly: GCA_964587175.1. Taxonomy (GTDB): domain Bacteria; phylum Bacillota; class Clostridia; order TANB77; family CAG-508; genus CALXVA01. Next base: position 9,921 of record CAZPKK010000039.1, on the reverse strand, counting down.
TAATAATAATTTCTATCATTTGAAGAAACAAATCCTTTTACTCCAAGATTAATTATTATTTCATATATTTTTTGAATATCCCATCCTATATCTTCCATATGTCTTATCATTCTTGTTAAATATTGTGATTTTCCATCATTTAAATTAGGATTATCCAATACACATATTGCTATTGATTTTTTTTCTTCTTCAGTTAATTCCCTTTCAAATTTATATTCAACCAATAACTTTTTTACAACATATAAATTCCTTACATTCTTACTTCTTACAAAAAATTCATCTATTCCCATGCTTACGTAATCAGCTATCATTCTTTCATGTTCTTCTTCAGTAATTTGCTCAGATACTGCTCTTAATAATACACCTTTAGATACACCTGTTCTTAAATCGCCTTTATGATTTTTCATATCCCACATCTTGCTATCATTAGATAAACAAGTTTTATATTGGTATGTATATCCATTTCCATCTATTACAGAGCCATTTATACCTAAATTTATTATAATTCCATATATTTCATGAGTATTAAATTCTGATTGTTCTAAATTATATATTAAAGTTGAAAGATATCTTCTTCCATTTTGGTTTAATCCACTAATATCTAATATAGCTCTTATAGTTGCTCTTTTTTCCTCTATGCTTAAATCCTGTTCAAAACCATAATTTTCTACTATTTCTTTTGCAATATAAACATTCGAAAAATTCTTCTTTTCTATAAATTCTTTTTCTAGTCCTAATTCAACTAACTCTTGTTTAATTCTTTCTCGTTCTTCTACAGTTTGCCCATTCGCTTTTGCTGCTAATATTGTTCCTTCAGTTACTTGAGTTTGAAATGTATGTTTTTTTATTTTCCAAGTCCTTTTTATATTATCTAATAATGCGGAATAATTAAATCCTGCTTCTTCTGATGCTTTTTTATTTACTCCAAGATTTATTATCGTTCCATATATTTCTTGAGTATTAAATCCTGATTGTTCCAAATTAAACATTAACGTCGTTAGATATCTACTTCCTTTTTTATCTAACCCACCATTATCGAGTATCGCTCTTATAATTGCTCTTTTTTCTTCTTGACTTAATGGTCTACCAAAATTATAATTTTCTACTATTTCTTTTGCAACATAAACATTTGGGAAATCCTTCTTTTCTATAAAGTCTTTTTCTATTCCCAATTCAATTAACTCTTGTTTGATTTTTTCTTGTCGTTCTGCATTTACTCCATTTGCTCTTGCAGCTAATATTGTTTCTTCAGTTACTTGTGTTGGAAATTTATCTTTATATTCTTTTATTTTTTGATATGCATTATCAACATTGCCTAATAATGCAGTATAACTTAATCTACCTTCATCTAATACAGAACCATTTATACCTAAATTTATTATCAATCCATATGTTTCTTGAGGACTCAACCCTAGTTTTTCCAAATTTTGTAACATAGTTGTTAAGTATATTTCTGCTTCTTGATTTAATACACTTCTATCTAATAAAGCTCTTATAATTGCTCTTTTTTCTTCTTGACTTAATGGTCTACCAAAATTATAATTTTCTACTATTTCTTTTGCAACGTAGATATTTTGAATATGCTTTCGTTCTATAAATTCTTTTTCTATTCCTAATTCAATTAATTCCTGTCTTATTTTGCTTTGTTCTTCTTGACTTAAATTAACTGCTTTTGCTTTTAAAATCGTGCCTTCAGTTACTTGTGTTGGAATTTTATCCTTGTATTCTATTATTGTTTGGCACGCATCATTAGTATTTCTAATTAATGCAGAATAACCATAACCTTGTTCATCTAGTATTTTTCCATTTACTCCAAGATTTATTATCATTCCATATATCTCTTGAGTATTTAATCCAATCTTTTCCATTCTATCCATCAAATAAGATAAATAGCACTGATTAGTATTTAAAAGTGCTTGATCTAATACTGATATTATTAAATTTTTTCTCTCTTCTGTTGTTAATTCTCTTCCAAAATCGTATCCATCTACAATTTGTTTTGCAACATATACATTTCTTATGTCTTTTTCCTCAATAAATTTTTTTTCTATTCCAAAGTTAATTAAATCTTTTTTTAGTTGTTCAACTAACTTACCGCTACCTACAAATAAGTCCATTGATATAGGCAAGACTGACGTTTGAATCTTTTCTTTATTGTCTAATAAAATATTTTGAATCTCATTTCTGTCTTTCTCTATCAATTCTTTCCAAGAAATGTCACCAATTTTTCCATCAATCGCAATATTTATTATGATTGCAAAAATTTCATTTTGAGTAAATTTATTCCTTCCAATTTGTGTCTTACTAATTGCTTCATATAATGTATGTAATTGACTTGCACTAGTAATGTTTAGTAACAATCTTTTAGTAAGAAGTTCTCTTTCCTTTATAGTTAAACTATTTCCATCTTTTCTCCAATTATATCCTTCAACTATTGCTTCTGCCATATATTTAGAATCTAAAGTTTTTGTTTTAAATGATTGTATTCTCTGGTGGCTTTCTCTTGTTTTTACTAATAGTGTTTCAAACTCTTGTGAATCAACACTATTTATTACAATATCATTCAATTGTTCTAATGACAAATTTTCTACACTACTCAATATTTGAAAAGATGTTTCACCATCCAAATCATAACCATAATCTGATATTATAAAACTAATATTTCTTCCAATCTGATTACCTCTATTATTTTGTCTTGTTACCATCTCTTGATTTACACAATATGAATCTGCTAACAATTCCTCTATATCTATATCTGGTAATTTTTCTTGCAATAATTTTATTATTTTTCTTTTGTTTAAAGTCATTTCTGCCAGTGACCTTATTGCTATCATTTGCATATTTGTATCTCTATAACTTATTTGTCCTCCAGTAACTTCAAATGCTTTGTCTATCGTTAAATCATTTTTTAAATTATTATGTGCAGAATATTCTAATTGATAATTATCTTGATTTATCGTTGTACCAGATAATGCTAATCTCAAGATTTCCTGCTCTACTTTTTTTAGTGTTTCTTTATCCTTTCCTTGAAATTCTGCTTGTTTTACTAATGCCAAACTATCTACTAAAATTTGTGGAATATCAACAATTTTTTCTTGCTCTATTTTCCCTGAATATAACCATTCTGAAGAAGAATAACCCATTCTCATAATTTGTGTAAATCCACTTATATCTACTAATTTTCCTTTTTCATCATGAGTTATTCCTCTCATCAAGCCGTAATAATTTAAAACTTTACATTTAGCAATTTTTTTACTTTGTTTTAATTGTTCTTCTTCACTTAAATATTGTTGTTTACTCTCAACCAAGCTTGTGGATACTTGCCTATCAGCTCCATTAATTATTTTTAAAATTTCCTCAATCGAACTTGCATTGTCAACTCTTTCTAATATGCTTCTTATATTTTCAGGTGCTTTTTGGGCAGTCTGTTCTATTTGATTATCCATTACACCTAATAAATATTCTCCTGCTGAAAATACTTTTTGAGGATTTTCAATATCATCTTTTGATAATTTTATTAAAACAAATCTATGTAAATTTGTTCTATCGTATGTTAACACAACATTAGGATCTTCTGACATAGAAATTAAATTTGTTTTTCTATGTTGACTTCTTATTTGTGCCATAACATCTTGTACAGTATGCTCACTTGTATTATCTATTTTTGGTATTATTCCATTCCCATTATCAAAATTTTCAATATCCTCTTTATTTAATGAACGAACCAAATAATAACTCTCTCCATCAAACAGAAGTTGATTTCTCAAGTTTTTATCTAATTCATAATTAATATATTGTGGCACTTCGTTTATTGTACTTTGTCGTATACTTCTATATGTTCTAAATAATTCTCTCGAAAAATCAATTATTCTTTTTGATGTTTCAGTTCTCAAATATTTTTCATCAAGTTGTCCAAATCTTGGAAGCCTTACTCTATCCAATGCATCTGCATCTTTTACAATATCAAGTAGTCTTTTAAATTTTTCGATATTTTTAATTCCATATAATTCAGCTATTTCTTCATATCTTTTATCATCAACACTATGTCCATGACATAAGGCTTTTATTATATTTATTTCATCATCATTTAAATTTGGAAAAATATATTCTTTATTCCTGTCTATAATATTTGTACTATATTGTCCATGATTTCCTTCGAATCCTCTACCTATATCATGATATTTTGCAGTTTCTAAAACTAATCTTAATTCTTCATCATTAAGACCTTCTTGTATACCAATATAACATGCCAATAAAGCTACTCTTTCATTATGTGATATCCCATGAATGCTATCATCAATAAAAAACTCTTCTTTTATATCACTCATTACATCTTGAAAGACAGTATTATTCCTTACTATTTCTATTATTTCCTGCAAGGATTTATTATTTTCATTTAATATTTTTTCTATAATTTTAGATTGCATACTTTACTTCCTTTTTATATGTATAATAATCCTTTTTTAGTTTATCATATTTAGTAAAAAAAAGCATCAAATATTACTAAAAAATTTCACGAATATTTGAAAATCGTTTGACATATAATAAAATTGATGTTATAATAACATTAGCTAGCAAATCAAAGGAAGTCACGAAGGTTTGCACGAGATATGTACCCGCATATCTCTTTTTTTGCACATAAAAAGAAAAGAGCGGTACCCAGCCGCCCTCAAAGATTATTCTTTGTCTTCTTGGTTTTCATCGTTGTTAAGACTCAAAAGCAATAAAACGATTAATCGCCAGATTAGTTCAAAAGAAGTCACTATGTTGCACCACCTTTCTAAAAGATTTCCTTTTGAAAGGATGGATACATTATACTTCAGAATTTAACAAATTACAACGATTTTTCCTAATTCATCTTATTTATTTTGATGAATTTTCATTGAGAAAAGTGTTTTTTCTGTTCCAGCTTTTTTGTTGTTTTATTGTTTTTCAAGCCATTCCATATATTCAGCTTGAGTTAATTTCCCTTTTTCAATTTTTTCTTTCAATTCAATATTTTTTAATTTAAATTGTTCAAAATCTTTTTCATATTGGTCATTATCAGGATTTCTTCTTGTTCTTAATAATAATTTTTGATAAACATTTCTATAAATTCTTAAATCATCATTTTCTTGCATTAATTTTTGTTTTGTCCTAAATGGACCAACTTCTTTACAAGTTTTATTGTTTTCATAAATGTTATTACAGTATAATTCATCTACTCTATTATCTGGAACAAAAAACTTACCACAATTCTTACATTTCTTAATTGCAATATTCTCTATTTCAGTCATTTCAAATAATTCTATTATAAATGTTTGTATTATATCATTACTTTCAAAGCAATAAGCACTTAAAGAATCATTATTAACTATTTTAGCAATTTCTTGTGCATGACTTTCTTCTGCTATAGAAAATTGGGTGAAATTGCCAAAGTTATTTAAAGTTAGTTTTAAATTATCTGGATCATATAATTTTTTAACCTCTGATTCCTTTTTACAGTCTCTTAATATATACAATCTTTTAGCAGGTGATAAGTTATTTAATTCTTCTAATTCATTTAAATTATAAATGTATGTAATATCAGCAACAAAAGCATTTTTATAAATATTTAACTTATCTTTTAAATTGTCTATAACATTGTCAATCATTTCATGATATTCTTCTTTAGAGTAATACTGATAAATTTTAGTATTAGACAAATAGGCAATAGTGCCAATACCATATTTATTAATAAAGTTCTTAATACTATTTATATCCGAAAAATCAGTATTTATAAAGTCACATAATTGAAATCCTAGTTTTAATTTTTCGTTTCTGTTATAAAATCTATAATTATTATGTTTTTGATCATATTTTAAATCTTTGTATGTAATAAGTTTATTTTTATCAAATTTATCTATGAAAAATTGATTTTTTAAAAATAATTCAAACCTTTCCATATTTACCTCTCTATACTTTGTTATTTATTTATAATTATCTTATCACAAACTATTGACATGTGCAATAGAAAATGTTAAAACATTGTTAGTTATTGTTAAAAGTTCGTTAAAAACTAACTAAAGCACATTGAAAATTGAATAATCCGTTACTGGATAGAAGCAGAAATGCTCTCCTACATAGTCACAGCTTGAGTGGTTTAAAAGTGCCATCGCACGCAATGAGTGTAGCTAGTCCTGATGGGGTAGTGGTGAAATTCCAGAGTTTTAATTTTAAATTAACGACCAGTAAAAGCCCAAGGTAATTTAGGGTATGAGATAAATATAAATTACTAAATACAAACGAAAGGAGAAAAAGGATATGCTCAAAATACACTTAAAAAAGATTATCAATTATTAAAACAAGCTTTTGGAATTGCAAAAGAAAGAAAATATATTAGTGAAGATTATTTTACTGGATACTATGGAATAAAAATGCCACAAAGCATTGTAAAAGGAGAAAAAGTTGTGTAAATAAATCCTTCCATGATAAAATATAAAATATCAAGGAGGGATTTTTCTATGGGTAAAAAAGTAGAAAAAGAGAAAAATGAATTAGTAGAGGAATTTTTTAGAAGAAACGATCCAAAGAATATTAAATCTATGAGTGATATGTATTCAGCGTGGAAAGACTTCTTTGCCCCTGCCTTTCAGCAATTACTAGATGCAGAAATGGAAGCAAAACTAGGTTATTCAAAAAACGAAAGTGCGAAATATTGGATGACAGTACTCAATGAACTAAAAAATCGAGGAGTACAAGATATATTAGTATTATGTGCAGATGGATTAACAGGACTAAAAGAGGCAATATCAGCAATATATCCAAAGACGGAATATCAAAGATGCATTGTACATCAAATAAGAAACTCTTTAAAGTATGTGCCATACACAGATAGGAAAGAATTAGCTAATGATTTAAAAACCGTTTACAAGGCAAGCACAGAAGAACTAGGTTATACAAATTTATTAGAGTTAGAAGAAAAATGGAAAACCAAATATCCAGGAGCAATACAAAGTTGGATAGATAATTGGGATGTATTATCTGTATTCTTTAAATTTTCGGCAGAGATAAGAAAAATCATGTATACAACAAATGCCATAGAAAGTTTAAATAGTACATATAAAAGAATAAATAGGAATAGAAATGTGTTTCCAACAGATATGTCGTTATTAAAAGTTCTTTACCTTTTAACATTAAAAGCAGAGAAAAAGTGGTCAAGAATGGTAGATAAATGGGATTTATGCTTATCTCAATTTAGAATAATGTACGAGAGTAGAATATAATTAAAAAGCCTAAAAATAATAGGCTTAAGAAGTATTTTTCTTAAGTCCTATTAAATTTACACAACTTTTTCTAAAATGTTGATTTTTTAGAAAAATATTATTAAAATAAATTTAGTTATAAAAACATTAAATTTTTTCAAGTTATCAATCGGAAGGAAATTCGATTTACACAACTTTTACGATAGGCTCATTTTTTTAAAAATTAAGATAAATGGAGAATATTTTTAATTTTATTAATAAACTTTTTTAAAATGGATTCTTTATATTCTACCATAGCAACTTCTTTTGCTATACTGGATTCTTTTTGCTCTGATTGCTCTGAAGACTGTCTTTTAAATAAACTGTCAGGATTATATTTTTGTCTTAACTCCGTCTGATATTTGGTTTCGTTATCTTTGAAAATCGTTCTTAAATTTTCTTTTTCTTTGTTAGAAGAACACCAATAATTTAAGTGAAATAATGCTATCATAGAAATAGATTCTCTTCTTATATTCTGCTCTTCTAAAGCAATTTTAGAATCATATTTAGGATTATATTCATTTGATTTTTCCTCTTCAATCATTTTATATAAACTTGATGGCAGTTTCATTATATAATTATTACCAAGCATATTTAATATTCCATAAACTTCTGAATATATTTCTTTTGTTTTTATATCCATTTCTATCCTCCAACTTCGTAACCATGTTCTTTTGGTTTGTTTTGGTTTTCTCTTTCATCTTTTGTTCTACTTATTGTTGAGTAGGATCCACTTAAATCACTATCCGTTATTCCTATGTTTTTATATACTGACATAAGTTCACTTGGGCTTTTCTCATCAACAGGATGTAATATTGCCCCAGTTTCTTCTGTACTAATCTGTTCTTCTGCAACTTCAACACTTTCTGGCTCTCTATAATCTATTTCTGCAGTAGTTTGTCTATCTGTTATAATGTCAGATAATGGAAATTTTTCTTTTAATTCAGGAGACATTACTAATGACATTTGCATTAACAAGTTCATTTTTTTATCAATATCTGTTTCTCTATTAAAATTATCCATTAAATCTTTGCATTGAGTATCTAATATTTGTCTTTTATCTTCTGGTAACATTTGTAATATTTCTGGAATACCTTTAATTTCAGTTATCTTTCCATATATTCTATTGAAATATTCCATAGCTGATTCATAAGTATCACCGAATTCCTGCATATCATAGTCTAGATATGATAATTCTTTTTCTTTCATTACGGCGAATACTTCATCTGGAGTTATATCTGATCCCATCTCCTTAAAAAAAATTACAGTTTCTTCTAGTGAAGTTTTCATAGCATCAATTTCAATCATAGATTCCTCATAATTAAATCCGTTTCTAAATCCATAAAAAGATTCATTTACAATATTTTCTCTAGTCATATTTAAAGTCTCTTCATTAACTATTGGATGATCTTGTATATTATCATTTTGCTCAACATGTCTTAATTCATGGAAAGTTTGTAATATTAATTCTATAAATTCTTTTTTTTCATCTATAGGATTAGTTTGAACTCCTAATTCTTTATCACTTTTTATAGAAGCAAGAGACCATTCTCCTATTTCAACATCTTGTAATCCCTCTTGTGTTCTTTCAGGCTTAACTCTGCCACCATCGTCATAAACCGTTTGAAATTCAAAGTCTATTCCTAGTTCTTCTCTTTTTCTATCCGCTATAAAATTTAATATTTCATCAATTTCTTCTATTGAACAATCTGCAAAATTTAGCACTTTATTTTTTATCGATTTTATATCCATTTCAAGATTATCGTGTTCATCAACTTTATCTTCTTCTCTTGGAAGTTCAAAATCAGTTTCATCTTCTTCAAGAATTTCATCAAACTCATCATTCTCGTAATCTAAATCATCAAATCCACCAACTGTACTTGCTTCTCTTCCAGTTTATCTACGTTGTTCTAATGAACTATTACCTCCATTATTTCTATATTTATAATTATCTGGTCTAATCTTTCCACCATCGCTCATTTCATTTTTTACTTCAAATGTCTCTCTAAATTTTTTTCTTGGCATTTGTATATTTCCTTTCAAAATCACTTTAATAAAATTTTATCATAATAGATTATTTTGTCAATACTATTCACTTCATTAGAGATAATTTTGAAGGTAATAATAAATTTCCGATTTATTATGCACATAATTTTTCCAATATTTGGTTGGTGCTCGTATATGGCATTATTTATTATTTGTTTATATTTAATATTTTATATAACTTTGATTTAAAGTCATCAAAAAGCTTTTGTCCTTCTTCGTTGCAAACATTTCTATTTACTCTATATATCTTGCTATCTATTTTTAAATAAAATTTTTGATTAAAAGAAGATTTAACAAGTTCACCTTTACAATTTGTCATTTTCTCTATATTTTCCAAATTTTCTTCTATCAATTTTTTTACTAAAATGATGAAATACATATCTCCATAATTTTCTTTTTCTTCTTTTTCGTTTTCTAAGAATAAGGTATCTACAAACATTGTTATATTTATAAACTTCGGATTGTTAGGCATATGTGTACCATCAAAAAAATCGAAACAGAACTTTTCTTCGTCTAAATTTTCCAACCTCTCTTTCTTACTTTTCATAAAATTACCTCCTTGTATAGTATTAAAATTATATAATTCCAATTTACAATCGTGTCCCGAATTATC
>CAZPKK010000038.1:0-11599 GCA_964587175.1 uncultured Clostridium sp. | reverse complement strand
ATATTGGAAAAAATATGTTAAAGATCATATAAATATAGAACTTAAAGAAGAAAATAGCGAATATAATTATAAATTTAACCAAGTATATAAAAGAAGTATTTTATTATTTCCATTACTAATAAATAAAGAAACTGGAGGAATTGCAGCAGCAGTGGAAGTGGATGAAAACTTAACACAATGTGGCAGGTATGGATATTGCTGGCCAAGAGATGCGGTATTTATTACCAGTGCTTTTGACAAAGTAAAAATGGAAAAGGAAACAGAAAAATTTTATAAAGTTTTCTGCAAAAATACACAAAGCAAAAATGGCATGTGGGAGCAAAGATTCTATACAGATGGAAGATTAGCACCATGTTGGGGCTATCAAATAGATGAAACTGCAGGGGTAGTATATGGTGCATATGAGCATTATAAAGTAGTACAAGATAAAAAATTTCTAAGAGATGTATTAAAAATGTGTGAAAATGCTATTAAATTTTTATGTGTATATATGGATAATATCTTAGGAATTCATGATGATAGCGACATAGTAAAAAATGAAATAGAAAAAGCATATCATACAGAAGACAGAAATAAACTTCCTGTAAGCTATGATTTATGGGAAATGCACGAAGGAGTGCATTTGTACTCGTTAGCAAGCATATATGCAGCATTTAATGCAATTATGAAAATGTATGAAGTATTTAAGCCAGAATACGAAGAAAAGAATCGACTAAAACTAGAAAGCGTAAATAAAATAGAAAAAAAATTAGAATTTTACAAAAAAGAAATAAAAAAATACATAGAAAAACATATGTATAGTGAAAGTACAAAAACATTAAAAAGAAATGCAGAAGATGACATTATAGACATAAGCATGTTAGGAGTAGTAGAGCCATTTAAATTATATGAAGCTAAAGAAAAGAAAATAACAAACACAGTCGAAAAAATAAACATGACACTTAGAACGTATACAGGAGGATACTTAAGATTTGAAGGAGATCATTATAGAGAAGGAAAAAGTCCTTGGTCAATATCAACACTATGGATGGCAATGTACTACAAAAAAATTGGAGAAAAGAAAAAAGCACAAGAATGTATTGATTTTATAATAAATAGTGCAAACAAACATGGGCTAATAGGAGAACAAATCGACAACAATACAATGAAACCAAACTGGGTAATAGGCCTTGCTTGGGCTCACGCTATGTTCCTCATAGCACTTTTCTAAATTCCCAAATGGGGGACAGGCGTAGAAGATAAGTGCTTAGGAGATTCCGAATTCGAAATGGAAAATACATTAAATGATGAACAAGCATTGGACTGTATAAACAGAATACTTAAAATTGATTTAAATATGATTAATAATTGTAATGCAAAAAAACAGAAAAGAGGAAAGAAATGGCAAAAGCAAAAACAATTTTTGTGTGTAGTAATTGTGGATATGAGTCCGCAAAATGGTTGGGAAAGTGTCCAGCATGTAATGAATGGAATACATTTTATGAGGAAAAAGTTATAAATACATCTAGTACCTCTGGTGGAAAGAGCAGTGTAAGCAAGGAAAAAGCTCTGCCTCGCAAACTAAAAGAAGTAGAAGGTGTGGAAACAGTAAGAACTAGTACTGGTATAGGTGAATTAGACAGAGTGCTTGGAGGAGGAGTAGTAAAAGGTTCGCTTGTTTTAGTCGGAGGAGAACCGGGAATTGGTAAATCAACATTAATTTTGCAACTTTGCGATAAAATACAAGGTGATGGCAAAGTTTTATATATTTCAGGAGAAGAATCCGCTGAACAAGTTAAGCTTAGGGCAGATAGATTAGATATAAACAATGACGATATTATGTTTTTAGGAGAAACCAACATAGACAATATTCAAGATGCTATTATATCCATTAATCCTAAATTAGTTATTATTGATTCAATTCAAACAATGTATTCTGAAGAAATTACCTCTGCTGCAGGAACAGTAAGTCAAGTTAGAGAAATTACTTCAAGAATTATGAGAATGTGCAAAGATAATGGTATAACTACAATAATAATAGGACATGTTACTAAAGATGGAAATATAGCAGGACCAAGAGTTTTAGAACACATGGTGGATACAGTGCTATACCTAGAAGGAGAAAGATATTTTTCGTATAGAATTTTACGAAGTGTAAAAAATAGATTTGGTTCAACAAATGAAGTAGGAATGTTTGAAATGAAAAATGAAGGAATGGTAGAAATTGCCAATCCTTCTTCAATACTTATTTCAGAAAGAAATGATAATCCGGCAGGATCAGTAATTGTTGCAAGTATGGAAGGAACAAGGCCATTACTTGTAGAACTTCAAGCGCTTACTACACCAAGTGTGTTTGGAATACCAAAAAGGACTGCAAATGGAATGGATTATAATAGGTTAGCTGTTCTAATTGCTGTACTTGAAAAAAGAGCAGGAATAGCTTTAGGAACTCATGATGTATATCTAAATGTAGTTAGTGGAATAAGGTTAGTAGAACCAGCAATAGACTTAGGGGTTGTACTTGCTTGTACATCAAGCTATAAGAACGTAAGCATTCCACAAGATGTAGTAGTAATAGGTGAGGTCGGACTAACAGGAGAAGTAAGAGCAGTAAATATGATAGAAAAAAGAGTAAAAGAAGCAGAAAAATTAGGATTTAAGAAGTGTATCATACCAGAAAGTAATAAAAGACTATTGAAAGATAGCTTTAAATTAGATATAATAGGCGTTAGAAATATTAATGAAGCAATAAAAGGGCTACAGTTGAGATAGATTTAATATGTAAAATACGCCTGTTCAAAATTTGGAAAGTTAGCAAGGAGGCAATAAAATGGATGGAATTGAAGAAGTTTTGAAACAGATTGCACCAGGTACCCCAATACGTAATGGATTGGAAAATATATTAAATGCTAAAACTGGCGCATTAATAGCAGTAGCAGATACTGACCAAGTCCTAGCACTGGTTGACGGTGGTTTCAAACTTGACGTAGATCTTACTCCAGCAAAGCTATATGAGCTTGCTAAGATGGATGGAGCTATTATATTAAGCTCTGATTTAAAAAAAATTTTATATGCAAATACTCAGCTTATTCCATCTCCAGAAATATTTACTTCAGAAACTGGTACAAGACATAGAACCGCAGAGCGTACTGCCAAGCAAACAGGAGCTTTAGTAATAAGCATTTCTCAAAGAAGAGGAATCATAACTCTTTTTAGAGGAAATGATAGATATGTTTTAAGAAATTCCGCAGATGTTATTTCTAAAGCAAATCAAGCGTTACAAATTGTAGAAAAATATAAAAAAGTATTTGATAATAAAATAAATATTTTAAATGAATATGAGTTTAATGATATTGTTACATTAGAAAATGTTATAACAGTAATTCAAAGAGCTGAAATGGTTATGAAAATTGCAGAAGAAGTAAATAGAGCCATTGACGAACTTGGCGAAGAAGGAAGACTACTCGAAATGCAATTAGATGAAACTGTGGGAGATTTAGAAAAAGAAGAACTTCTTATTATAAAAGATTATATTGCATCCGGTAAAAAAAGAACTGCAGAAAAGATTTTAGTGGAATTAAAAAACATAGAATATGACAGCCTCTTAAAATCTGATAAAATTGCCAATCTTTTAGGATATGAGGATTTTGATAATTATGATGAGGTTGGAGTATATACAAGAGGGTATAGAATTTTAAATAAAATACCAAGAATGCCGAGTAATATAGTTGAGAATTTAGTAAAATCATTTAAATCTTTTCAACACATATTAGTTGCAGATATACCACAATTAGATGATGTAGACGGAATTGGTGAAATAAGAGCAAGAACAATAAAACAATCACTTAAAAGAATGCAAGAACAATTTGTTTTTGACAACCTGATTATGTAAGTGATTTAATTTTCTGTCACATATATTTATACACTAAGTACTCCCACGTGCCACTCCCAAGAAAAATAAATATATTTACCACGTTTGTAATACATGATTAGAAAAAACAAAAAATAAAATTAAAAACAATTGTAATCTAAAAACACTTATGCTAAAATTAAAAATGTGAAAAAAATAAAACGAGAAAGGAAGAAAATTAAATGAAAAAGAAAGGCACAAGAATATTATTGATATTGGGGATATTATTAGTAATAGCAGGAATTGTATTCGTAAGCTATGGAGTATATAAAAAGCTCACATTAGACATACCAAATCCTGTTGCTACAATGGAAATAGAGGGCTATGGAACCATAAAAATTGAGTTATACCCTGAAGAGGCACCGAATACTGTTGCAAATTTTATAAGACTTGCAAACAATGGATTTTATGATGGAACAACATTCCATAGAACCATGCCGGATTTTGTTATACAAGGAGGAGCAAAAGATGGAGATGCTTCTGCTAATCCTACACTTAGTGATTTATATGAGTTAGAAGAAGTATTAAATGACAAAAATACCTTTAATACAATATTAGAAGAATTTTATGATGGGGAATATACTTTAGATGATGATGCAAGCACAGTAATAACTTCATATTCAGAAATGAAATCATATATTAATGATAATGAAGATGGACAAAATTATTTTGAAGACTTCCTAAATCAAGAATATAACATAGAAGGAGAATTTATTGCAAATGGAGATAATGACAATAACATAAAACATGAAGAAGGAGTAATCTCTATGGCAAGAAGTGATTATAGCTATTATGGATATACAACACAGGGATATAATTCGGCAGGTTGTCAATTTTTCATTATGACAGCAGATAGCACATCATTAGATGGAATATATGCAGCATTTGGAAAAGTAATAGAGGGAATGAACGTGGTAGAAGCAATATCTAATGTTGAGGTGTATTATAGAGATGAAGATTTAGGAGAAGATGATGAAATACCTACAGATGATGATGGAAATGAAATAGAGTCAGATACTCCAATAGAAGAACCTGTTATTACAAGTGTTACAGTTGAAACATATGGCGTAGACTATGGTGCTCCTAGCACAATAGCTGCATTTGATTTATATTCAACATTATTTAGTTCTTATTATTAATAAAAGGACTATAAGGAAGGAATGTGAGTAAGATGGATAAAAAGCAAAAGAATAAAAGGGAAAAAGGAAAACTTGCAGTAAGAATAACTGCACTAATACTTGCAATACTAATGGTATTAGCTGTGGCAACTACATTTATATATTATCTAGTAGCATAATGTTTATGTAAGAAAAAAATGAAATAAAAAGAGGAATAGTTATATGGATATTTTTTCGTTAAATAATGTTAACGGATTGTGGACTAGAATAGCTGACTATATAATAGATATTTCTGAAAATCCTTTTAAATTAATAATATTTATATTGGACATTTTAATTGTTGGATATATAGTATATAAGTTTATAAAGTCAGCAAGAAATTCAAGAGTATGGCAACTACTAAAAGGAATAGTTTTAATAATATTTCTAACAATATTAAGTGGCATATTTGAATTTAGGATTTTAAACTGGTTTTTAACGATTTTTATGACATATGGTGTAATAGCATTAATAGTAATATTTCAACCAGAACTTAGAAGAATTTTAGAGCAACTAGGAACAAATAAATTTACTAGATTTTTTGGAATAGGATTAGAAAAAGATTTAGCTACAAAGACAAAGGAAGATATTTATAAAGTTGTAATTGCGGCCAAAGAATTATCCAATTCAAGAGTAGGTGGACTAATTGTATTTGAAAGAGATATCCAACTAAATGATATAATGGATACAGGGGTAAAAATAGATGCTGATGTGTCACCACAGTTAATAGTAAACCTATTTGTACCAAAAACTCCATTACATGATGGGGCAATTATAATAAGCAAAAATAAAATAACTGCAGCAGCCTGTATCTTACCTTTATCAGATGATAAGCAGATTACAAAAGGATTAGGAACAAGACACAGAGCAGCATTAGGAATTTCTAGAGAAAGTGATGCAATTGTTGTAGTTATATCAGAAGAAACAGGAAAGATATCTATTGCTAAAGACGGAAATTTAATTGTAGACTTAAAAGAAGAAGCTCTAAAGAATATTCTTTTGAAAAACTTAGTTGTAAAGAGATTTGGTGATGAAAACAAGGAGAAAAAACATACTCCAAAATTTATAAAAAGATCAAAAAAGAAAGATGAAAAAAAATAGATTACATCAAAAAAGAATTTAATTTTGTTAAAAATTAATTTAAAATATATTAAATTTATAATTTTAAATTAATAAACTATATACAAAATCATAATTCTTTTTTTGTTGTAGTTAGAATAAAAACTCTAAAATAGCTAATGTTTTTAGGTATAAAGAAAGGAATGACGAAAATGAGAAATATAAAACTAACCATAGAGTACGATGGAAAAGATTTTAATGGATGGCAAAAACAGCCAAACAAGCTAAATATACAAGGTGAAATAGAAAGAGCAATAGAAAATATAATTGGAGAAAAGGTAGAACTTATTGCTTCTGGTAGAACTGATGCAGGAGTTCATGCGTTGGGGCAAGTAGCAAATTTTAAGACTAATTCTAATATATCAATAGAAAAAATTCCGATTGCAATAAATTCACAAGTAAAAAA
This sequence comes from uncultured Clostridium sp., assembly GCA_964587175.1. Taxonomy (GTDB): domain Bacteria; phylum Bacillota; class Clostridia; order TANB77; family CAG-508; genus CALXVA01. The sequence continues at coordinate 5,028 of CAZPKK010000038.1, read as the reverse complement.
TTCAATAAGAATACAAAAAGCAGAAGAAGTAGATGAGAACTTCCATAGTAGATTCAATTGCAAGAAAAAAACATATCGCTATGTAATAGATAATTCCGAGTATGGCAGTGCCATTTATAGAAATATCTCATATCATATGCCGATAAAATTGAATGTGGAAGAAATGAAAAAAGGAATAAAATACTTTGAAGGAGAACATGACTTTAAATCCTTTAAATCAAGTGGTACAAGTAGTAAAAGTAGTGTAAGAACCATATATAATGCAGATATAATAACAGAAGGAAGTACTATAGCTATAGATCTAACAGGTAATGGCTTCTTATACAACATGGTTAGAATTATAGCTGGAACATTGATTGATGTAGGACTTGGAAAAATTAAAGCAACAGACATTCCAAAAATAATTGAGGCAAAGGACAGAACAAGAGCTGGCAAAACACTTCCTCCACATGGATTAATGCTGCTACATGTTGACTATGATTAAAATTTGTACATCCAACTAACATCACATGGTGAAACGTAGTGGACAGTTTTTAATCTGTCCACTACGTTTCACCATATATTTTTTATGTCATATATTCATATATCTAAGTAGTCCCACGTGTCACATATATTTTTTACTCGAAAACTTGGAGAATACAAAATATATGTGACAGCAAGATGGGACGGATTAAAAAACACTATATCTACTAGTAAGACGAGACGGACTTTAAAGAAAACGTCACAAAAATAAAAACATATACATAAAATATATAAAAAACATTATGCAAAAGGAGAAATTTTATGGATATATTATTATTTTTTGCTCTACCTGTTTCAACAATAATACTCTCAATAGTCCTACAGAAGATACTTAAATGTCCAACATTAGTAGCTGCTACGTTTTTTGCTATATACTTAATTGTCGCGTTTACTGCATTTGATTCTAGCTTTCTAATATATGTTATTATATATACTATATTGGCATATGTTACTGCTGTACTAACTAGATTGATATGTAATATAATCGAAAGATTTAACTTAAATAGAAATAATTGTGACTGCGAAAACAACAACGAAAACAATCTAATTACTGCTATTAATAAACTAAATAATAGTAATGATAATCTAGCTAATGTGATTAGTAGTTCAAGCAGTAATTGTAATTCTAGTATGAACAATAATCAAACTAGATTAAGTTTAACTACAAATCAAGCAAATCCGGTTGTATATTTAAGCAATACAGCAAGGAGAAGCGGATGCTGCTGCAGGAGACAATAGCACAAAAATAAATATTACAAAATTATTACAATAATATTAAGTTTTTATTACAAGAAGCTTAATATTATTGTATTTTTTTTTGTATTGTTGTAAAATAAAATATGAAATAACATTTTGTCAAAAATAAGGAGGAATAATATTATGGCAATGAATCCAATGCAGAGAAAGGCAAACAACTCATTTTTATTAGGAATTTTAATAACAGTATTAATAGCAGGAGCTATAATTGGTTTTTTAATATGGCATATATCTCAGTTAAATCAGCAATTAGAAGAGCAAGAAGCTTTAAAAGTATATGCATATGTAGTAACTAGTACTATAAGTTCAGGAGAAACAATAGACTTATCTAAAGTTCAATATATTGAAACAACTTTAGGAGGAGTAGATACTTCTAGTTTGGTTACAACCTTTAATACAGAAACAGTGTTAAACACGGAAACGGGATTAGAAGAAATTGTATATACACAAAAAGCAAAAGTGGATTTAACACCAGGAACAATTATTACAAATGACTTACTATATGAAGGAGATGAATTGACTTCAGATGTAAGAGAGCAAGAATATAATGTAATAACTTTACCAACTCAGTTACAGACAGGAGACTATATAGACATTAGATTAAGAACTCCTGATGGTAGAGATTTAATTGTAGTCTCATATAAAGAAGTTACAATACCACAAATAGATGGAATAGACTCGGCTAACTCTATATGGATAAACTTATCAGAAGATGAGATATTAATGATGAGTTGTGCTATTGTTGAATCATATGAAATGAATGGATCTATGCTTTATGCAACAAGATATGTAGAACCAGGAAATCAAGAAGCAGCAACACCTACATACGTACCAAACGAAGAAACAATAACACTTATAAATAATGATCCAAATATAGTTCAAGAAGCAAAGAATGAGTTGATAACTAGATATAATGAAAATAGTGAAATAATAAGACCAGGAATTGACAGTGCAACAAATAATGAAGATGCAGAAGATAATGTAATAGATAAGACAGAAGATGAAATCACAGCTCTTCAAGAAGAAAGAGAAGAATATATAGATTCACTAGGTTAAAAATGATTAAAAGTGCAGGAGGAAAAAATGAAAAAAGTAAGCTTTATTGGTGCATATGACAAGATAGATTTAATATTATATGTTGCGAGAGTTTTGGTTGCGATGAATAAAAGAGTACTAGTGATAGATTCTAGTATTATCCAAAAAGCAAAGTATATAGTACCTGTCATAAAACCAACTAAAGCTTACATAACTGAATTTGAAGGAATTGATGTATCTGTAGGATTTAATGATTTTAATGAAATAAAAGAGTATTTAGGAATACCTCTAACAGATGAATTGCCATATGATATAATATTGCTTGATATAGACAGTCCAGAAGCGATGACAGAATTCGTAATAAACAATGAATGTCAAAATTATTTTGTAACAGGGTTTGATTTGTATACATTAAAAAGAGGGCTAGAAGTATTAAGTGGACTTACAGAAGTAATAAATTTAACAAAACTACTTTTTTCAACTATAATAAGCAAGGAAGATAACGAATATTTGAATTATTTATCACTAGGATATAAAGTCGCTTGGAATGAAGATGAAATATATTTTCCTTTAGAAGTAGGAGATGAAAGAGTTATAGCTGAAAATCAAAGAGTATCGAAAATCAAATTTAAAAAATTAAGCAATCAATATAAAGAAGGAATTATTTACATTGCAGCACAAGTTCTAGAACAAAATGAGATTGCAAATCTAAAGAGAACTTTTAAAAAGTTAGAGAGAGGAATTTGATAATGTCAATTATAACATTCAATAGTAACGAATTAAAAGAAACAGGGCAAACGTTATCATTAGTAGCTACTGCTACTCAGATGGCAATTGACCATAGCTATAAAATTTTAATCATATCAACTAATTATAAAGATCAAACATTAGAAAATTGTTTTTGGGAACTTGATAAGATTAATAAACCATCAATTGAAATACCTGGTCGCCCTGCTATAGGTATGGAATCTGGAGTGGAAAGCCTAGTTAGAGTATTAACATCAAATAAAACAAGCATAGAGATAGTAAAAAATTATTCTAAAACCATATTAAGAGATAGACTAGATGTTTTACTATCGCCAAGAACAACTGACTATCAAGACTATACTAGAATTTGTAGCTCTTATTCTAAAATAATGCAATTGGCTGACAAATATTATGATCTAGTATTTGTTGATTTAAGTAGTAGAATGCATGAAAAAGAGAAACAAGACATATTAAACACATCTGATTTAATAATCTTCAATATAACACAAAGATTAAAAAATATTAATGATTTTATGAAGTTGAAAGAAAACGAAGAGTTTTATAAAAGACGAAATATTATGTTATTGTTAGGAAGATATGATTCACATTCGAAATACAATGTAAAAAATGTAAGCAGATATTTAAAGGAAAGAAAGCAAATACTGGACATACCTTATAATACATTATTTTTTGAATCTTGTTCAGAAGGAAAAATTATAGATTATTTTTTAAAATTAAAAAATATTGATGAAAACGATAGAAATTACTTTTTTATAAATGAAATAAAGAAAACTGATGATGCTATCATTGCTAGATTGCAAGAATTGCAAATGAAGATTTAGTCCTGGAAAGGGGAAAGACTATGGTAAACATATTATTAATAATTATAGTTGTATTAGTAGCATTTGCATTACTATATAATTTTATAAAAAAAAGAAAAAATGAAGAAAAAGAAGATCTCTTAGAAGTTGATGACAAAACATATACTCTAGAAAAGATGATAGAATTCGTAAAAAAGAGACTAGATGAAATAACTAAAATAAATTTATATGACATTGGGCTTTCTGAAGAAGAACTAAAAAGAAGAAAAAATAAAAAATATGAACTAAAGAAAGCGCTAAAGGGTTGTACATATGGTGATGTAAATGATAAAAAATATGTTAAGGAATTAATTTACGATTTATTATATAGAGAGTATGGGGTTGACGAAACAAATGTATCTAAAGCAATTCCTTTTGATGTACCATCACTATTAACTGCACAAGATAAATTTGATATTATTCTATATATGTATAAAAATGAATTTGGATATGAAGCATTAAGTGAGATAATAAAAAAATATGAATTAGATAAATTAAAATATATAGAAGGAGAAGCAAAACCATCATATGTCATAACTGAAGATGAAATCAATGATATTTATGAAAAAGAAAATTTTGTATTAGGATTAGAAGATAAAATTAATGTGGTAGTACAGAGAATCTATCAAAGATACAAAGGATATAGTAGTATTGATGAAATAAGGGATATGAATATAGATGGTATATCTGGAGGAGTATCTGGTCTTCCAGAATCGTTTTTAAGTCAAGTAGCACAAACAGATGGAGATTACCTAAGTCAGATAGTAGAACATAAAGTTCCACGTGCTTGTGATAGTATTTGGATAATGTATGCTGGTAAATCAATAAGACTTGCATTTTTATCTTTCGGAACAGAAGCAGAACTAAAAAGAGTTTGTCAAAACATATATAAATACAATAATCCTGGACAGCTATCTGATACAAATGGTTATAAAATAAATGAAATGAAAGATGGTTCTCGTGTTGTTGTTGTTAGACCAAGCATGTCAGAAACATGGGCTTTTTTCGTAAGAAAATTCGACGTAAAACGTGCTGCTCTAGAGCAAATCATACATGGACCGGGAAGAGAAGAAGCGATAGAACTACTAAAATATTTAGTAAAAGGAGC
>CAZPKK010000037.1:0-11752 GCA_964587175.1 uncultured Clostridium sp. | reverse complement strand
GACAAGATATTGTAAAAGAAGCAGGTGGACTTCATAAGTTTATGAATTGGGATAGACCAATTCTTACAGACTGTGGGGGATTTCAAGTGTTTAGTTTATCTGCACTTAGAACTATTACAGAAGAAGGTGTAGAATTTAGATCTCATCTTGATGGAAGTAAACATTTATTTTCACCAGAGAGTGTAATGAAGATAGAAGAGGATTTAGGTGCAGATATAATTATGTCTTTTGATGAGTGCGTAGAGTATCCTGCAAGCTATGAATATACAAAACAATCAATGGAAAGGACAACTAGATGGGCAAAAAGATGTAAAGAAGCACACAAAACAGAAAACCAAGCTCTTTTTGGAATTATACAAGGAGGCTTTTTTGAGGATTTAAGAACTAAAAGTGCAGAAAATTTGAAAGAATTAGATTTTCCTGGATATGCTATTGGAGGAATTAGTGTAGGAGAACCCAAGGAAGAATTTTTAAAAATGCTATATTTTACAACTCCTCTTATGCCAAAGAATAAGCCACGTTATTTAATGGGAGTAGGAACACCGGATTATCTTATAGAGTCAGCTATTGCAGGAATTGATATGTGTGATTGTGTACTTCCTACAAGAATTGCAAGAAATGGGACAGCTATGACTTGGAATGGAAAAGTGGTTGTGAGAAATGCAACATATGAAAGGGATTGGCGGACCACTTGATCCAGAATGTGACTGTTATGCTTGCAAAAATTATACAAGAGCTTATATACGCCATTTGATAAAAGCAAATGAAATATTAGGAGTAAGACTATTATCAATTCATAACATATACTTCTTGACTAAATTAATGGAAAGGATTAGAATAGAAATAGAGAATGATAATTTATTAGAGTTTAGAAAAGAATTCTATAAAAAATATGGATATATAAAAGAATAAAGTTGGGTTAATTAATTCAATGTTATAATTTTATCATAAATTAAAGTATGGGAGGAGTAGGGGATGAATCTAATAGAAAATGAAGAATTTAATGAAAAAAAAGCTAAAACAAAAAAAATAATGATAATAATTGCTGTGTTAATAGGAATATTATTAATAATCAGCTTTGTATTGTTATATCTGATTTATGAAATTGAAAGAAATACATTAAAGGTAACGCTAGATAATCAAACTACTAGTTTTGCTGAGGATATGTTTATATTTGAAGATGATAAATTATATGTAGATATAAAAGCATTTGCAGAACTCATGGGATATGAATCATATAATGCAGATTATAGAAACAGGTATTCAGAAGACACTACTAATTGCTATATAAGTAGTTCAAACGAAATTGCATCTTATTCATTGAATTCAAGTACAATATATAAAAAAGCTACTATTAATGAAGATTATGAATATTTTGATTTAGAAGAACCAGTCCGATTAATAAACGATAAACTTTATGTAATAGAAGAAGGAATTGAAATAGGAACAAATTGCCAAATACAATATAATCAAAATAATAATCAAATTTCAATTCTATCATTAGACTATATAGTTAACTATTATTCATCACGATTCACAAATGCAGTGGTAGCAAGTAAAAATAATGATTTTAATAATGAGAAAGCTTTATTATATGGTTTAGTAGTAGTAACAAATGCAGAAGGATATTATGGAGTATATAACACAAATGGAAATGAGATAATAGGCACAAAATATAGTAGTATAACTTTTAAAGAAGATAGCCAGGAATTTACAGTTACAACAGAAGAAGGAAGTATGGGAATACTATCTTCTGACGGAACTACAAAAATAGAGCCTAATTATACATCAATAAAACAGATAAGTAGAGAACTTAACTATTATTTAGTTAGTAACAATAAAAAATATGGTGTAATTAATCAAAATGGTAATATAGTAATTTATCTAGAATATGACCAAATAGGAATAGATGAAGAAGATTTCACAGCAAATGATATAGAGAATCCATATATACTATTTAATAATTGTATACCTGTTTATCAAAATAATAAATGGGGAATGTTTGATATAAATGGAAATCAAATATTAGCATTAGAGTATGACGAAATAGGATGTGATGTCGGAAATCAAACAAATAGAACTAGTGAAACTGTTGTAATTATACCTCAGTATGAAGCAATTGTTGTAGGCCAAGATGATAAATATGGAATAGTAAGTTCTACTGGAGAAGAATATGTTCCTGTGATATTGGATTCTGTATATGCAATTACATCATCTGGAGAACAAACTTATTATATGACATTTACAATGCAAGTTGAAGAAAATGGTGAAACTGTAGAAACACAACAAACATATGACTTGGAACAATATTTTGAGGAACACGTTATAATAAGTGAAGAAGAAAGTATGGTAGATATTGGGACAAACCAACAAGAGACAGTAGATGATAGTAATACAGCAGTAACAAATGAAACAGATACTCAAAGTATGATAAATGATACAGATGTGCAAAATGAAATATAACTTAAATTAATAAAAATGTGATAATAGGTATAAAGCTTATTATCGCATTTTTTGTGAAATGAAAGTGATAGAAATTTATTGTCATATTGTACGAATAAGAGAAATATATTTAATTAAATAAAAAGAAGATTTATAATTTAAGAAAGGAAAAGATACAAATATGAGTATTACTAATATTTCTTCACTAAAGAAAGTGGAAGATGTTTCAAAAGATAAAAAGAATAATAATATTATAAAAATAATAAAAGGAACTATTATATCAATTATATTAACTCTAATAGCACTTACAGTGTATGCTGCAATACTTTCGTACACAAGTATATCTGAATCAAGTATAGTTCCAGTAGTGTTAACAATAACAGGGATAAGTATACTTATAGGAAGCTCAATAAGTAGTATTAGTATAAAGAAAAAAGGAATCATTAATGGAGGAATGGTCGGATTAATATATATATTATTTATATATATTTTGTCTAGTACTATCTCTATTGGATTTTCATTAAATATAAATTCTATTATTATGGTGATTGTATCAATAATAACTGGAATGATTGGCGGCATAATAGGTGTTAATATTAAATAAAAAATTTAATAAAATAGTTGATATTTTTAATAATTTAGGATAAAATCATATAGTACATTTACAGCGAAACACGGAGGATAAGAATGATAACTTTTGAAGATGTAAGAAATAACGTTGAAGTGAAAGCGTTAGTAGAGGGCTCCCAAAAGCAATTAAACGCTTTAGGATATACTGAACATTCAGTAAGACATGTTACTATGGTTGCAAACCGTGCGGCAGAGGTACTAGAAACTCTAGAATATCCAGAAGAACGAATAGAACTCGCACGAATTGCAGGATATATGCATGATATAGGAAATTGTGTAAATAGAGTTGACCATGCTCATACTGGAGCAATATTAGCATATCAAATTTTGAAGAGTATGGGAATGGATGCGGAGAAAAGAACTGAAATCATGATGGCTATAGGAAATCATGATGAACAAACAGGAACAGCAATAAGTGATATCTCAGCTGCCTTAATACTTGCAGATAAGTCAGATGTTCACAGATCAAGAGTTGTAAACAAGAATATTTCATCATTTGATAAACATGATAAGGTGAATTATGCAGTTACAAATGCAGAATTTAAAATAGATAAGCAAGAAAGGAAAGTAACTCTAAACTTAACCATTGATACAAAAATATCTCCAGTTCTGGACTATTTTGAGATATTTATGGATAGAACAATGATGAGTAAACATGCTGCTAAATACTTAGGAATATGGTTTGAGCTTATCATAAATGATACCAAACTATTATAGAAAAGTAATTTTGTGGTGTTTTGCCTTATAAATATGTATAGTTTAAAGAAAATTAATTTGTTTTTAAGGTTTATAGGTATATCCTAAAAAAACCTAAATATATTTAAAATAAGGAATGTAGCAGAAATGGATAGAAGATTAAAAATAACATTAATAACATTAGTGATAATATTATTAGCAATGATTTCTTTTATAGGAATATTTGTACAAGATACTAAATTTATGAGGAACATATTACCAGAATATCAATTAGGAATGGACTTAGCTGGGTATAGAGTTGTCAGTATAGTAGTAAGTGATGAAACTGAAACTATATATTATGATGCAGATGGAAACCAAGTTACAGAAGAGACTGATGATGGAACAAGTGAAGAAATTCAAGTCAATGATGATGATACTTTAACATTAAGCAATTATGAAAAAACCAAACAGATAATAGAAAATAGATTAAGCGATTTGGGCATATCAGAGTACTTAATACGTTTAGATGAAGATAATGGAAGCATTACTGTGCAATTGCCAGAAGATGATATGACAGATACTGCTGCACAATTCTTATACACAGTTGGAGAGTTTACAATAGAAAATGAAGATGGACAAGTACTTTTAAATAATTCAAATTTAGACATTGTACAGGTTGGATATACAACTACTACTTATGGAACAACTATATATTTGAGTTTTACATTTAATGACGATTCAATAGAAACTCTAAAAGAAATTTCCAACACATATGTTGAGAGCACAGATGATGAAGGAAATGACACTTCTCAGGAGGTATCTTTAAATGTAGATGGAACTGCTTTAGTAGAAACAACTTTTGATGAAGAAATATCGGATGGTGTTCTAATATTAACACTTGGAACAAGCACAGATACTGACACATTAAATTCTTATTTATCTCAAGCAACAAATATAGCAATATTACTTAATTATGGAGAATTACCAATAACATATGAAGTAGAACAAAACAGATTTATAAAATCTGATATTACGCTTGATAGTGTTATTATCCCATCAATAATATTAGGAGTAATTTTAATAATAGCATTTATATTCCTAATAATAAAATATAAAAAACTAGGAATATTTGCAATAATCTCATATGTTGGTTATATAGCACTTCTTTTGATAGCTGTTAGATATACTAATTTGGTTATTACAATGGAGGGGATTTGCGGAATATTGATATCTGCAATACTAAATTATATATTGTTAGTATATTTATTACAAGTATTAAAGCAAACAGAAAAAAATGTAATACAGTACAAAAACGCTTATAACAAAGCCATAGGTTCAATGATAATTGTTTTAATACCAACAATAATAATAGGAATAATACTATGTTTTGCTTCTTGGCTTCCTGTATATAGTTTTGGAACAATAATTTTCTGGGGAGTACTTATTATGGCAATATATAATGCATTTATTACAAGAATATTATTCTTGAATAGTATAAATAATAGTACAACATCTAAGAAATCTAAAAAATAGAAAGGATTGGTATTAGAAATGAAAAAAGTAATATATGCAATTTTAATATGTATTATAATTGCCGGAATCATAGTTATTGCTACAATAGGACTAAATGTAGATATAATATACAGTAAGAATGTAGAAATAGATGTATATATAGGTGAAACTATTCAAATATCAGACATAAAGAATATTGTTAATGAAGTCTTTCCAGGTGAAAGAGCGATAATTCAAGAGATAGAACTATTTCAAGACATGGTGTCTATAACTTTGGAAGATAACAGAACAGATGATGAATTAAATGAAAAGATAGAAGAATTAAATACTAAAATAAATGAATATTATTCAATAGAAAATGAAGTAGATGATATAACTGTTACGCATAATCCAAAAATTAAATTATCTAGTTTGATAACTCCATATATGGTAATATTAGGAGTAAGTTTAATAATCATACTAGTATTTGTATGTATTAGATATAAAGGATTAGGAATAATAAGAACTTTGTTAACATACTTATTATCTATTGGAGTATCAGAGTTAGTATTGCTCAGCATTATTGCAATAACAAGATTTCCAATAAATAGATTAGTTATTCCTATTGGATTATTGGTACTTATTATAGTAATCACAATTTTAGGATTTAGAAATGAAAAAAAATTAATTAGTTTAGAAAGTAAAGAAAAATAAAAAAAATAACAAAAATTTATTAAATTTAACAAAAAAAAGACATTATTAGTATTATATATTAATGATGTTTTTTTTGTTGGATAGAAAAAATTAAGTTTCTGTTTACTAATAAGAAAGGAAATGATTTAATGATAAAAACAATAAGAAAAATTTTATATAGAAACATAGAGAATAACGAAATTTCATACAAGAAAATGACTGAAATGATGAAAAACTCAAATATTTATTTAATAGATGTAAGAAGCAGCCAGGAATTTGATGAGGGACATTTAAACGGTGCTATAAATATTCCAATATATAATATAGAAAAAGATATAGAAAAAATAATAAAAAATAAAAAGGAAATAATTATTATATATTGTTCTAGTGGATATAGAAGTAAAAAAGCAAAGGAAATATTGGAAAAATTAGGATTTGAAAATGTATATAATTTAAAAGATGGACTAAATAAAATATGGGTTAAATAGCATATAATAGAATCTTATAACTAGTGGAACATTGGTGGCAGATTTTAATCTGTCACCGTATTTCACAAATAATAAAAATTAGAATAAAATATGTATAACTAATAACAATTTAGTAGATAATATATTACATAAAGAAAGGAGAAATTCTCACATGAATTCATATTGTATAAAAACAAATAACGAAGAAATAGCAGAATATCTACTAAATAGAATTTCAAATTTAGATTTTCCTGATATATATTATTGTAGAAAAACCTTTAAAATATACGAAAATGTAATAGTACACTATAAGGAAAATAATATAGATAAGTTCAAAAATATTGTTGCTAATTTAATAGTTGATACTATTCTAAAATTTTATCAAGAAAATATAATAAAAAGAGTTATAAATATAAACTATTTTTATTTTGATGAATTCGAAAAGAATATGATAATTGATAATTCTAAGGAATTTTTCATACAAGATAAGACTGAAATAGAAGAAACATTGTTTTGTGAAATAAAAAAATACTTAAAAGAAAATAGAAATATCATATTAGAAGGAATAGTTAATTTTAGAGTGAATGAATATATGAAACTTTTAGATAATATAGTTGATATGGCTGTTAATAAATATATTATAGAAAAAGAATACAAAGAATTTATAAATTTAATTAAAATTTATGTTGATTCTACAGCGTTTAAAACAGATATACTACATTTAATATACTTCGATGGGGAATCTATATTGTTAGATAAAGAAAAAAAACTTGTAAAATTAGACACAAATATAAATAATGTAAAATACTTATCTGATATAAGTTTTTCATCAAATGATATTGCACTTAATGCTTTACTTAGTCTGCTTCCAGCAAAAATAAAAGTTCATGTGATAGATCAAGAAGATGAATTTATAAAAACTCTTAAGTTGATTTTTGATAATAGAATAAGAATTTGTACAGATTGTAATATATGTAAAACTTATCGAATGCTTCAAGTAGCAAAGAAAATGTAGCTATATGTTAGCTAAGTGAAACAGTGGTAGAGATTTAAAATCTGTTTACTTGTTTCACTTTTTTATTTACTATTCTTTTTTTTTGTGATAATATAGAAAGGTAAAAAATAGTCTATTTAATAGAAAGGAAAAAAAGTTATGGAGAATGAGAAAAAATTAGTAACAATTTTAGTACCAGTATATAATGAACAAGAAGTTTTAAATATGTTATATGATAGGTTAGAAAAACTGATGAATAAAAATACGAATTACAATTTTGAAATATTATTTGTAAATGATGGAAGTAGGGATAATAGCTTAAAAATAATACAAGAATTACGAGAAAAAGATAAAAGAGTAAATTACCTAAATTTATCTAGGAATTTTGGAAAAGAAACAGGAATGATCGCAGGACTAGATTATAGTAAAGGTGATGCTGTAATTATTATAGATGCTGATCTTCAAGACCCACCAGAAATAATTCCAGAAATGCTAAAATATTGGGAAGAAGGGTATGATGATGTATATGCCAAAAGGCACTCTAGAAAAGGAGAAAGTTGGTTAAAAAAATCCACATCTACTATGTATTATAAAGTATTACAGGCATTTACAAAAATAGAAATACAAAAAGATACAGGAGATTTTAGATTATTAGATAGAAGATGTGTTGAGGCACTAAAATCAATTCGTGAATCTCAAAGATATACAAAAGGCTTGTTTAGCTGGATAGGATATAATAAAAAAGAGATATTATATGATAGAGATCCAAGAGCAGCTGGAAAAACAAAATGGAATTATAGGAAATTGATAAACCTATCAATAGATGGAATAACATCATTTACAACATCACCATTAAGATGGTCTGCAATAATAGGGGTACTAGTTTCGATTATTGGATTTATATATATGATATATATTATAGTAAAAACAATAGTATCTGGAGTTGATGTGCCAGGATATGCATCAACTATGGTAGTAATATTGTTTTTGGGTGGAATTCAACTTATATTTTTAGGGGTAATAGGAGAATACTTAGGAAGAGCCTTTTATGAAACAAAAGGTAGACCCTTATATTTTGTGGATAGATATAATGAAACAAAAGAAACAAATAAAAACTTAAATGAGCCTAGAAATTTATTATAGTAGATATATTATATTTATCTTTTTTATATAATAGGAAATTCCTATATAATAAAAGCGTGCGTTTTGCTTCGCAAATATACACAGCCAAAGGAAACATCGGGTCTTGTTGTATAGGAAAGTTATAATTGCAATTACATTTAAGACTTTTGCATCACAGCAAGAAATTTAAAAGTAGTAATTTTAACGTATTTTGTTTAGAAAAATCAAAAGTAGAGCTAGATATTTTCTATTATTTGTGATATAATAAAAAAGCGTGATAAAAAAAGAAAGGAAGATGAATGGTTATGCCAAGAAAAACAAAAATTATTTGTACATTAGGTCCAGCAGTAGATGACCAAAAGATGATGGAAGGATTAATCAGAGCAGGAATGAATGTTGCTAGATTTAATTTTTCACATGGAGATTATGAAGAACAAGAAGTTAGAATAGAAAATTTAAAAAAAGCAAGAGAATCAGTAGGTATTCCTGTTGCAATGTTATTAGATACAAAAGGACCTGAAATCAGAATTGGAAAATTTGCTACAGGAGAAGCTATTTTAAATGAGGGAGATATATTTACATTAATAAATGAAGATATTGATGGTGATAATACAAAAGTATCTGTTAGTTATAAAAACCTATATAATGAAGTAACTCCAGGAACAAGAATACTTATTAATGATGGATTGATTGAAATCATTGTAGAAAAAATAGATGGAAAAGATGTTGTATGTAAAGTACAAAACGGTGGGAAATTAACAAACAAGAAGAGCATAAATATTCCAAATTCTAAAATACAACTTCCAAGTATGACTGATAAAGATAAATCAGACATTATATTTGGTATAAAAAATGGATTTGATTTTATTGCTGCGTCATTTATAAGAAAACCAGAAGATGTTATGAATATAAAAAAGGTTTTAAAAGATAATGGAGGAGATTACATAAAAGTTATTTCAAAAATTGAAAATAGGGAAGGAATAGAAAATTTTGATGAAATACTTGAAGTTTCTGACGGTATTATGGTTGCTAGAGGAGATTTAGGAGTGGAAATCCCTATGGAGGAAGTACCAATCAGACAAAAAGAATTTATAAAAAAATGTGGTTGTGCAGGTAAAATAGTTGTTATAGCAACACAAATGTTAGAGTCAATGGTAACAAACCCAAGACCAACGAGAGCAGAAGTAAGTGATGTGGCAAATGCTATATATGACCAAACAAGTGCTATTATGCTATCAGCAGAATCAGCAACAGGCCAATATCCAATAGAATGTGTAGAGACTATGGATAAAATAGCTAGAACAATAGAAAGTTCTATTAAATATTGGAAAAGGTTTAAGAACAGAGAATTTTCAGCTTTAGAAAAAGACTATGAATTTAATCTAAATTATTCAACATGTATGACGGCTATGAATTTAGATACTAAAGCAATATTTGCTTATACTGACACAGGAAGAACAGCAACAAATTTAGCAGGTTTTATGCCAAAATGTCCAATTTATGCTATTACAGCAAATGAAGAGGTAGCAAAACAATTAGCATTAGTTTGTAATGTAAATCCAATTTTAGTAGAAAAGGAAGAAAGCATAGATGATATGATAGAAGCAGGGGTACAAAAAGCAAAAAAACTAGGAATAATTGAAAAAGGAGATTTGATTGCTATTGCAGGTGGTGCATCAATACTTGCTGGACAACGCTCAGACATGAATAAGACAATAGGTGGAATTTTAAAAGTTTAGTATAAATTATATGTTGAAAAGTATAATTAAAAAAAACAGAGGAATAACTAATATTAGTTATTTCTCTGTTTTTTTGGATTGGTCTAATATTTATTTAAAACTAGTGGAATAGATATGATAGCTCTTTAGTTGTTATATACATTCATATTTAATTACTAAACAGTATCAATTTACATAAAATAATCATATTATGTAATATAACATATGAATAGGAGGAAAAAATATGTATAATAGATTCAGAAGATGCAATTGTATGAATTACAATAATAATCAAGCAAGAGAAGATGTTTGCGATAATGTTACAAATTATGATAATGATAGTTATTGTAATATGGATAATTGTTATATGAATGAATATGAGTGTGGATGTGGTTTTGATGAGGAAACAAGTGTATTCCCATCCAACCCAATGCTAGCACAAAGCTATGTACCAATTCAAACATTAGATAAAACTTTTACACCTTGTTGTGGATTAAAAAACGGAACGATTTTCCCTGAATTAGTTAGTCCTTATGTTCCTGGTCAAAGTATAGAATTCATAAACTATTTAAAAAGAAGAAATGAAATAGGAGAGGGGTGTAATGGATAATGGAAAATAATATTGATAACAGAAATTACATGTATAATGGTTGTGATTCACAAGATGACTGCCAATATACACCTCAGGGCATAAATGCAGCATTTGGATATAATACAGCACAAGCACTTAGTGATGATTTGAATTGTTGCAATAGTTGTAATGAGGGAGAATGTATGCAAAATAGAAATAGAGTAAGAGCAGAAATGATGAAACAAATAAAATGCTTGAATTTTGCTATAGTTGATATTTCAGAATATCTTGATACACATCCAGATGATAGAAAGGCAATATGTTTGCATAAAGAATATTGTAATCAATTAGAAGAGTTAAAAGATAAATATCAAAAAGTATTTGGACCACTTAGTATTTATTATCCATGCAATAAATGGAGATGGCTAGAAGAGCCATGGCCATGGGAGAAAGGAAGTGATTTTAATGTGGACTTATAATAAAGTATTACAATATCCAATTAATATAAAATGTCCTAATCCAAAACTTGCTAAAGTGATAATATCCCAATATGGTGGACCAGATGGAGAGCTTGCAGCTTCACTTAGGTATTTATCACAAAGATTTGGAATGCCAGATCAAAAAGCAAAAGCAATATTAAACGATATAGGAACAGAAGAACTTGCACATCTAGAAATGGTTGGCACGATAGTACACCAATTAACTGATGGAGCATCTTTAGAAGAAATAGAAAAAGCAGGACTTGGAGCATATTATACAGATCATGGTGTAGATGTATATCCACAGTCGGCTGCTGGAGTGCCCTTTGATGCAAATTGCTTAGCTTGCAAAGGAGACCCAATAGCCAACTTGCAAGAGGACTTAGCTGCTGAACAAAAAGCTAGAGCAACTTATGAGAAGTTAATTGATTTATGTAGAGATGACCCAGATGTATTAGACCCACTAA
>CAZPKK010000036.1:0-12134 GCA_964587175.1 uncultured Clostridium sp. | reverse complement strand
AAAAGTATATTAAATAATTCAAGTATAAAAACATTTTTTTTTTTAAATAAAAAAAACATAAAAATATTAGAGCAATATACAAATATATCAGAAAAAGAAAAAATAGAAATAAAATCATTAAAAAGAGGAGAATGTTTAATTTTTGTTGGAGATGAACATATTTTAAATAAAATAAATGCAGCAGATTTTGAAAAAGAAATTATAGAAAATAAAAAACAATAATATATGAAAATTAAAAAATATATTTTTAATTACATATTTATTATACACAAATAAAAATAAATTTAAATAGAAAGAAGAAAATATGAAAAAAATAATAACAGCAATTGGAAGTGAAAAATTAAATAATAAATTAAAAAAAGAAAAAGATTTTGAAATAATTTTCAATGATATTCAATATAAAGAAGGTATAATTGAAATATTAGAAAATAATCAAAATTTAGATTTTATAATATTAAGTATTATTTTACCAGGAGAAATAAGTATAAAAGAACTTGTACAAAAAATCTTAGAAATAAATAAAAAGATAAAAATAATACTTATTTCTGAAAATAAAAATGAAAATCTAGAAAAATATTTATATAATAAAGGTGTATTTAAAATAATATATGATAACGAAATAAAAATCGAAGATTTAATAAAAATAATAAAAAATAATAAAGATTCGGAAAATGAAGAATTAAAAGAAGAAATAAAAAAATTAAAAAACATTATTTTAGAAAAAAATAAAAAAGAGAATAAAAAATTCTTAAAAAAAATAATAGAAAAAATCAATAATAAAATAAATAAAATTAAATCAAATTTTTCAAAAAAAATTAATAAAAAAGAAAAAAGAAAAAAAATCAAAGAAACAAGCTGCATAAAAAAATTATTTAAAACCAAAAAAGATACTATTTTAATTAATATAAAAAATTTAAATATTTCTGCACAAAATAAAACATTAATAATAAAGTATAATTCAGTTAAAAATATAGAAAGAAACAATGAAATTTCATCAAAAGAAATAAATACAAATAAAAATTTAAATCAAAACAATTTTATTTTATCTCAAAATTTATCTAAACCATTTTTAAATCTAGAAATCAATTCAAAAATAAAAAAAATAAAAATTTTTTTAGAATAAAAACTTTAAATAAAGATAGAACAAAGAAAACCTATTTACACATTGTTAGCGTAAATATAAAATTTTAAAGCTATATGAAAAAAAATACAAAAAGATGATTACGATTTCAATATTTTTTAATAATAACAAAAATAAAAAAGTCTTAAAGAAAGGAAAGTGATAAAAATGGAATTAGAAAATAGTACAAATTTAGAAAGTAATTCAAATGAGTTAGTAATAGAAGAAGAACAAAATAGTTTTTTAGAATCAACAATAGGAAAAGTAGTCAATTCTGCACTAGATGTTGGGCTTAGAATGATTTTACCAGATGTAATAGAAGATAGCGTTATTGAAATAAAAGATTCTATTCTAGAAAATGGGGTTGTAGAGGGATTAAAAACAGCTGTTGATAATGTGATAGATTTTGGAAAAAGTATTTTAGGAATATTTACAGGAAATTTTGAAACTATAGAACAGGCAAGAGACACTATAAAGAGCGGAGGAATAATAGATAGTATTTCGGATTTGTTAGACACAGCAATAGATAAAATTTCTTCAACAGGAATAATTAGCGAAAGTATTATAACTTTAATAAGTAATGGAAAAGATGCAATTTTAAGCAATGTGAGTAGTAATATTGAAAAAGAATTTATGGAGCAAATAAACGGGACCACAAAATTAGCAGAATATGAAGAAAACTGGAAAGAATATTTTGAAAATAAAAATTTTGAAGGAATGGAAAAAGAATATAAAAAAATAACAGAACAGTTGGAAGAATTACTTCCAATTGAAAATACAATAAAAGAAGCTAGAATAATTGAAAACTTACATAATTTAATTAAAAATAATGGACAAGATTTTACCTTAACAGAAGAACAAATTGAGCTAGCAAATATGCTAACATAATAAAATAAAAGAATCATTATATTATAATAGAAAAAATACTTGTAAAAAACAAAGTAAAAGTATATAATCAAATAAATTAACTAAAGAAAAAAATTCTTTCAATAACAATTCAAAAAATAAAAAAAGAATAAGAAAAATCAAATAAAAGAAAGGTTAAAAGTATATGAAAAGAATAAGAGAAAGAAACAAAATAAAAAATAATAAAGAAACATCTATCACAAAAGTAGAAAAAAGCAAAAAAATACGTCTGCACCAAAATTACAATGAAGGAATAACATTAGTTGCTCTTGTGGTAACAATAATTATAATAATTATATTGTCAACAATAACAATAACTGGAATATTAGGAGAAAATGGATTAATAAGTCAGGCAAGAGAAACAAAAGATAGAGCAAGTAATATGCTAGAAAGTGAAGGAGAAAAAACTAATGAGTTACTAGCAAACTATGCAAACGAAATGAAAAAAGAAAGTAACATATCAACTCCTTGGAAATATGATGAAGAAGGAAATATAACAAATGGAATAATAACACTGAAAATAGGCGATTACGTAAATTACGATTGTACAACATCAGACGCAGAATATAAATCAACATCAGACCAAAATGGATATGGATATTTTGGAGACCAAACATTTACAGCATCAAGTTATGAATATGGATGGAGAGTCTTAGGAGTAGATGAAGATACAGGAGAGATATTGCTAATATCGGAGGAGATTGTAGAGCCAACGAGTGGAGGATACGATTACTCATACTATAACAGAACGTATTATTGATTAAGAGGACAAGCAGGACATGTAAATGGGATAAGCGAATTAAATAAAATAAGTGCGATATATGGCCAAGGAGAAGGAGCAACAGGAGCAAGAAGTATAACAGTAGAGGACATAAACAAAATAACAGGATATAATCCAAATAATGTAGGAGTATATGACCCAGAGCAAACAGGAACAGGCACAAAATATGGTGCAGGTGAATTATATGAATATGGAAATCAAGTAACATATTATTGGGATGGAACATATTATCCATATTATAGTGCAGCAAATGGGCTAGAAGAAAATTTAAAGACAAGTCATAGTAATGGATTTTATTGGTATGATTCAGCATCAGGCTGGCGATCATTAGCATACACATCAGCAGCATCGACAGAGTCAAGAAAAGAAATAACAACCCTAGAAAGCAACTATTATTGGTACTATCCAGACACATTAACAGACGCCAATAATATAACAACAGTAGGAATTTCAACAGAAAGTGCAGCATATAAGATGTTATTCACAAATAGTAGTACAGGAGCTTATAAAGACAGGTCTGGCGCAACTAATGGCGTATGGTACTGGCTTGGCTCGTCGTATGTCAGGACCTACTCCTACTATGCGGACTTTGGGTTGCGCTGTGTGGACAATGGCACCGTGGGCGGTATCGGCTTGTACTACTCGTATGGCTCTGCGAGCAATCGCTATCGCGGCGTCCGTCCCGTAGTTTCTCTAGAGTCTGATGTCTCACTTACAGATAGTGGAGAAACATATGATGGATGCACGTTATGGAATATAGCATAGTTTGATTAATAAATATAGCAGTGTGTAATTTTGTTTTACATACTGCAATTTTTTGAAGGAATGAAAGAAATTTAGATTTTTACTTCATCTTTCATTTATAGAATAGTGAATTTATATCATGTTTATTAAATAAGTCATATTTTATTTCCTTTATGAATATATTTATATATAGTAAACTTGTACGATGTTTTTACAATAATTATTTTCCAACCAGATTTGTGGCTCGGGGAGGGAATGAGATAAAAATGATAAATTTGGCTGTAATCGAACTTAGGGATATAATTAAATACTTTATAAAAATTACATTACTAATAGTAGTTATAGTTGGGCTCACTAAATATTTTGCAAGTTTCAAAAATAAGCTAAATATAGAAAAAAGTTCGTTTTTGTCTTGCTTGGATACAGTAATTCCAAGTATTAAGAGTGTGAACGAAAAAGAAGAAGAAAGCACGGAAACAACAATAGAACCTTTAAAAATGGCGTTAGGTGTAGAGCTGGGGATGATAGATAGCATAGAAAAAAATACAGAAGATGAAATAGTAGAAGAAGGTACAGAAGATGTAGAAGTAGAAGAAGTAGTGGAAGTGGCAGATGAGGAAATTGTAGAAGCAGAGACGAATGTGGAGACAGAAGTAGTTGAGAGTAATGTGTCAGAAACATATACAGATGAATACAATGGAGTAAAAATAAAAAATCAAACAGATAATATAGAATTAACAGAAGAAATGCTAGAACCAGACATAGATATAAACACAGAGAATATACTAATTTATCATACTCATTCTAGTGAGAGTTATACTCCTAGTGAAAATTATAATTATACTGCCACAGGTAATTTTAGAACAACAGATATAAATTATAATGTTGTAAGAGTGGGAACAGAACTTACAAAATATTTACTACATTATGGTTATAATGTTATTCATGATACAACAATTTATGATAAATCATATAGTCAATCATATAGCAGGTCTTTAAAAGGAGTGGCTGCACTTTTAGAAGAAAATGAAAATACAGACATATTGATTGATATACATAGAGATGCAATTGCAGATAGCACATATGCTCCAACTGTAAAAATAGGGGATGAAGAAGCTGCTCAACTAATGTTTGTAATAGGTACTAATGGTGGTGGAAGCGAACATGATAATTGGAATGAGAATTTAAAATTAGCAATAAAAATTCAAGAAAAAGCAAATGAGTTATATCCGGGCTTGTTTAAACCTATTATTTTAAGGGATAGTAGATATAATCAGCATCTAGGTACAGGAGCTAGCATAATTGAGGTTGGTGCAACTGGAAATACAATGGAGCAATGTTTGACAAGTATGAAGTATTTGGCTAAAGTTTTAAGTGAAGTGTTACAATAAGCAAAAAGTGGACCATTTTGGGTGACCGATTTGGTCTTTTTTCTGTTTTTTAAATATCACTCTAAAATATCAAAGACAGCAATAGGTATGTTTTGAAAATTAAAAAAAATTTCCTATATATCTTGACAAAAGCAAAAATAAGTTTTAAAATACTGTACTGTTAGCTCCCTAACAATTTGTTGGAGGTGGTGAAAATAGAGAAAAATGATATAGGAAGGCATATACACATATTGTCAAGACAAATAAAAAGGAAAGTAGATGAATCAGTATCTAAGTACAATGTTACTGCAGTGCAGTGCAATTTAATAGGATTCATATTTGATAAAGGAAAAAATGAAAAAGTTTATGCAAAAGACATTGAAAGCAGATTCAATATGAGAAGAGCAACTGTTGCAGAAATTTTAAGTTTGATGGAGAAAAATGAATTAATAGAAAGAAAATCAATAAGTGAAGATGCTAGATTAAAAGAAATCACTTTAACACAAAAATCTATGGATATAAAAAATCATGTTGATAGGGAAGTAAAAAAAGTGGAAAAAAATTTAAAAAATGGCTTGACTCAAGAAGAATTAAAAGAATTTATGCATATATTAGAAAAGATGTCAAAAAATTTAGAGGAATAAAACAAAATACAATTTGTAAATTTACATTAAATTTTCTTATGCAATCATTTATTTAGTGTAAATTAAACTCATAAAATTGATTGTAAATATATTATATAAGGAGCATTTAAATGATAAAAAAACTGGCAAAATATATTAAAGACTGTAAAAAAGATTCTATCTTAACACCTATATTTGTTGTTTTTGAAGTTATTATGGAAGTTATAATCCCATACTTAATGGCAAAAATAATAGATGTTGGAATAGAAAATAGTGATGTAAAATACATCCTAGAAATAGGAATGATGTTAATAATATCTGCAATACTATCTCTTGCTTTTGGTATGTTATCTGGTAGATTTGCAGCAAAAGCATCAGCAGGATATGCAAAAAATTTAAGAAAAGCTATGTTTGATAAAATACAAACATATGCATTTGAAAATATTGATAAATTTTCAACTTCAAGTTTAATTACAAGACTTACAACAGATGTGACAAATGTACAAAATGCTTATCAAATGATAATAAGAATATTAGTAAGAGCACCAGTAATGCTAATATTTGCTTTGATTATGGCATTTACAATAAGTGCAAGACTTGCTTGTATATTTTTAGTAGCAATACCTATATTAAGTTTTCTTCTTTTCTTTATTGCAAGAAAAGCACATCCACATTTTGAAAGAGTATTTAAAAAGTATGATAAATTAAATAGGGTTGTACAAGAAGATTTATCAGGAATAAGAGTTGTAAAAGCATATGCAAAAGAAGATTTAGAAAAAGAAAAATTTAGAGAAGTAAATGGTGAGGTATATACTTTATTTAGAAAAGCAGAAAAGATAGTAGCTTTCAACTCACCAGTAATGCAATTTACAGTTTATTCTTGTATATTATTAATTTCATGGTTTGGAACACAATTAATTGTTGGTGGCTCAATGCAAACAGGACAATTATCAAGCTTGATTACATATGCATATCAAATACTTATGAGTTTGATGATTCTTTCAATGGTGTTTGTAATGGTAATAATTGCACAATCGTCGGCAGAAAGAATTGTAGAAGTTTTAGATGAAGAACCTGCAATTAAAAACAAAGAAAGAACTGTAAAAGAAGTAAAAGATGGTTCGATAATATTTGATAATGTAAGTTTTTGTTATAGTGATGAAGAAGATAAAACTAAGTTTGCTCTGAGAAATATTAATTTAGAAATCAAAGCTGGAGAAACAGTAGGAATTATAGGTGGAACAGGAAGTTCTAAGTCTACACTAGTACAATTAATTCCAAGATTATATGAGGTAACAAAAGGAAGAATTAAAGTAGGTGGTGTAGATGTTAGAGATTATGACTTAGAAACTCTAAGAGACAGTGTTTCAATGGTTTTACAAAAAAATGTATTATTCTCAGGTACGATTAGTGAAAACCTAAGATGGGGTAACAAAGAAGCTGATGATGAAGAGTTAGAAAGAGTTTGCAAACTTGCACAAGCAGATGATTTTATAAAACAATTTCCAGCAAAATACGAAACAGTATTAGATCAAGGTGGTACTAATGTATCAGGCGGACAAAAACAAAGAATTTGTATTGCAAGAGCATTACTAAAGAAACCAAAAATATTAATATTAGATGATTCTACAAGTGCTGTTGATACAAAAACAGATGCTTTAATTAGAAAAGCATTTAGAGAAGAAATTCCTAATACAACAAAAATAATTATTGCACAAAGAATTAGCTCAGTAGAAGATGCTGATAAAATTATAGTATTAAATGAAGGAAGAATTAATGGAATTGGAACATCAGAAGAATTGTTAAAAACAAATCAAATATATAGAGAAGTATATGAATCTCAAGTGAAAGGAGATGATGAAGAAGATGGAAAAGAGAACTAAGAAATCAAAAACAGTATTTAGACTTTTGAAGTATGTATTTACAACATATAAATTACAATTTTTCATAGTTTGTGTTGCGATAATTATTAGTGCACTTGCCAATGTGCTTGGTATTCAATTTATAGAAAGCCTAATAGATGATTATATAGTGCCACTAATCGGAAACGAAAATCCAGACTTCTCATCATTGTTACAAGCAATCTTTTCAATGGGAATAATATACTTAATGGGTGTTTTGGCAACATATATATATAATAGATTAATGATTAATATTTCACAAGGAATATTAAATAGAATACGTACAGAAATGTTTGAACATATGCAATCATTACCAATAGGCTATTTTGATAGTCATCAACATGGAGAAATAATGAGTACATATACAAATGACGTAGATGCATTAAGACAATGTCTAAGTCAAAGTATTCCACAAGTGTTTTCAGCAATTGTGACAATGATAACAGTTTTAATTTCAATGCTTACAACAGATATTTACTTAACATTGGTTGTTATAGCAATGGTTATAATAATGACATTTGTATCCAGATATTTGGGAGGAAATAGCTCAAGATTTTTCGTAAAACAACAAGAAGACTTAAGCAAAGTAAATGGATATATAGAAGAAATGATAGAAGGGCAAAAGGTAGTAAAAGTTTTCTGTCATGAAGAAGAAAATATAAAAAATTTTGATGAGTTAAATGAAAATCTATGTGATAGTGGAATTAGAGCAAATACATATGCAAATATATTGATGCCATGTATAGCAAATATTGGTAATTTAGGCTATGTTCTAGTTGCAGTTATTGGAGGTATCCTTTCTGTAAATGGTATATTATCAATAGGTAATATAGCAGCATTCTTACAATATGTAAAAGCATTTACAAATCCATTAAGCCAAGTTGCACAACAAATGAACTTTATGGTTATGGCTATTGCAGGAGCTGAAAGAATTTTTGCATTAATTGATGAAAAACCTGAAGAAGATGATGGATATGTAACATTAGTAAATGCAAAAATTGAAGATGGTAAAATAGTAGAAACAGATGAAAGAACAGGAATATGGGCATGGAAACATCCACATAAAGATGGAAGGATTACTTATGCAAGATTAAGAGGAAGGGTTACATTTAATGATGTTGTATTTGGCTATACAGATAAAAAAATTATATTGCACAATATAACCCTAGAAGCTAAAGAAGGTCAAAAAGTATCTTTTGTAGGACCAACAGGAGCTGGAAAAACTACAATTACAAATCTAATAAATCGTTTCTATGACATACAGAGTGGTAAGATTAGATATGATGGAATAAATATACAGAAAATTAAAAAAGCAGATTTAAGAAGATCACTCGGAATGGTACTTCAAGATACAAATCTATTTACAGGAACAATTAGAGATAATATTAGATATTCAAGACCAGAAGCTTCTGATGAAGAAGTAGAGGCAGCTGCAAAGCTTGCAAATGCAGATACATTTATAAAACATTTACCACATGGCTATGATACAGAAATAACTGGAAATGGAGAAGGTTTATCACAAGGACAAAGACAACTTTTATCTATTGCTAGAGCAGCATTAGACAATGCACCAGTACTGATATTAGATGAAGCAACATCAAGTATTGATACTCGTACAGAAAAGATAGTTCAAGATGGTATGGATAAACTAATGAAGGGAAGAACAGTTTTTGTAATAGCACATAGGTTGTCTACAATTAGAAATTCTGATTTAATTATGGTACTAGATCAAGGTAGAATAATTGAAAGAGGAAATCATAAAGAATTAATAGCTGAAAAAGGTATGTATTATGGATTATATACCGGAGCAATAGAGATAGACTAGTCGAAGAAAGGGGACGGTTTTATTGGGAGCAAAGGGAACGATAGAACCGTCCTTTTGTTCCCTTTCTAAAAACTTTTTTAAAAAACTCTTGCTTTAAAATCAATTGTATAATATTATATATAAAAGGTTTTAATATAATGTACAAAGGAGGAAAAAGCATGGGAAACATAAAATTAGAATTAAGTAATACACAAGCATTTGAAAAAAGCATAATAAAATATGCAGAACAAGTTTCTGAAATACATGAAAGGTTACATAAAAAAGCTAAAGATGAAAATGAATTCTGTGGTTGGATTGATTTACCAACTAACTATAATAGAATAGAATTTGAAAACATAAAAAAGGCTGCAAAAAAAATACAATCTGATTCAGATATTTTATTAGTAATAGGAATAGGTGGTTCTTATTTAGGCGCAAGAGCGATTATTGAATCACTTACTAATACTTTTTACAATATGCAAGATAAAACTTTACGAAAAACACCTCAGATATTATATGCAGGAAATAATCTAAGTACAAATTATATTAATGACTTGATAGAATATATAGGAGATAAAGATTTTTCGATAAATGTTATTTCTAAATCCGGAACTACAACAGAACCTGCTATTGCTTTTAGAATTTTTAGAGAAATTTTAGAGACAAAATATGGATTAAAAGAAGCGAGAAATAGAATTTATGTGACAACCGACATGAATAAAGGAGCCTTAAAAGAACTTGCAGCAAGAGAATTATATACAACATTTATAATTCCAGATAATATTGGCGGAAGATATTCTGTACTTACAGCAGTAGGATTGCTACCAATAGCGGTTGCTGGGATTGATATAGATGAGCTAATGAAAGGAGCAAGGATCGCTCAAGATAGATATGATGATGAAAATCTAAAATATAATGAATGTTATAAATATGCTGTTATAAGAAATATATTATATAATAACGAAAAAAATATTGAGATATTAGTCACATATGAGCCGAAAATGCATTATTTTATAGAATGGTGGAAACAATTATTTGGAGAAAGCGAGGGCAAAGAACAAAAAGGGATATATCCATCAGGAGCAGAATTTACAACAGATTTACATTCCTTAGGTCAATATATACAAGAAGGAAGAAGAAATTTATTTGAAACAATAATAAATATTGAAAAATCAAGTAACAATATAAAAATGAAATTAGAAGAAGATGATTTAGATAAACTTAATTACCTAGAAGGGAAAACATTAGATTTTATAAACAAAAAGGCAATGGAAGGAACTATTGCAGCACATACAGAAGGAGATGTTCCTAATATACTGATTAATATAGAAAGATTAGATGCAAATAATATAGGGCAACTTATATACTTTTTTGAACTTGCATGTGCTATGTCTGGTTCGATACTTGGAATAAATCCATTTAACCAACCAGGTGTTGAAAAATATAAAAACAATATGTTTAAATTATTAGGAAAACCTGGATATAAAGCTAAATAAGTTTATAATTGAAATCAAAAATTTCAATATAACATAAATATAATAATAAAGGGAGGATTTATCTATGGATGAAAACAATAATGAAGAATTAAAAACAAATGAAAATGTAGAAACCACAAATTTGAAGGAAGAAACTAATCAAACAGAAGATAAATCACAAAAAAGTGTAAATGTTTGTGGATTACTAAGTTTTGTATTCTCAATAGTAGGTATTTTTGTATATGGAATAATTTGTGGAATAATTGCAACAATATTAGGTATAGTAGGATTAGCAACATTTAAATCAGAGAAACACACATCAAGATGGATGGCTATAACAGGGCTAGTAATTGGTGTTGTAGAAGTTGTTATTATGGGACTTTATATTATATCCATTTCTTACTTAATCTAAATTTGGTATTGACATAATATAAAAAATTGTTGTATAATCTAAACATATTGAAAAACATAAATGAGACAAAGTAAAATAAAGGTTGTTTAAAGAGAGGAATGGTCATAGGCTGAAAGCTGTTCTAAATAAACGTATTTGAAAAACTACCTCATTGTTTCTAGCAAAACTAGACGTAAGCTTGCGTTAAAAGTAAATTAAGTAAAACAAAGGGTGGAACCGTGTTATAATAAATAGCACCCCTCTGGCAAGTGTGATTGCTGGAGGGGTGCTATTTTGTATATGTTGTATAATTAATTTAACTTAAGTATAATGATTTCTTGTACATAAAATAAGAAAGGATGATTTTTATGAAAATTACATTAAAAGATGGCTCTGTAAAAGAGGTACAAAAAGGAATAAGCGTATTAGACTTAGCAAAAGAGATAAGTGAAGGATTAGCAAGGAATGCAACTGCAGGAATGGTAAATGGAGAAGTAAAAGATTTAAGATATAATATAGAAGAAGATGCAGAAGTAGAAATTCTAACTTTTGATAATAGTGAAGAAGGTAAAAAAGCATATTGGCATACTACATCTCACATTATGGCACAAGCTATAAAAAGAATTTATGGAAAAGATGTAAAATTAACAATAGGCCCTTCAATTAGTAATGGTTTTTATTATGATTTTGATATAAAAGAAAATATATCATCAGATGATTTTGAAAAAATAGAAGCTGAGATGAAAAAAATAATAAAAGAAGATTTACCAATTGAAAGATATTCACTTCCAAAAGATGAAGCTATTAAATTCATGCAAGAATTAGGTGAAGATTACAAAGTAGAGTTAATAGAGGAATTACCAGAAGGCGAAGAAACTTCTTTTTACAAACAAGGTGAATTCACAGATTTATGTGCTGGACCACATTTAATGAATACTGGAAAAGTAAAAGCAGTAAACTTGCTTTCTTCTTCAGTCTCATACTGTTGAGGAGATGAACATACTACTATGATTCAAAAA
>CAZPKK010000035.1:0-13774 GCA_964587175.1 uncultured Clostridium sp. | reverse complement strand
TAAATACCTCACGTTCTTTTGCCATTACATCAAGCTTTTTCTTACCCATTGCACGCCTTACCAAGTCTGCTCTTCCTAAAGAATATCCAGCTAAATCTCTTACTATTTGCATAACTTGCTCTTGATATACCATACAACCATATGTAACATTTAAAATTGGCTTTAAACTATCATGTGTATATACAGCATGTTCTGGATCTTTTTTATTTGCGATATATCTTGGTATTTGATCCATTGGTCCTGGCCTATAAAGTGAAACACCTGCTATAATATCTTCTAAGCAGTCTGGCTTTAATTCCTTCATGAAATTTGTCATACCTTGACTTTCAAATTGAAATATGCCCACAGATGTTCCATCTTGCCATTGTTTATATACTTTTGGGTCATTCATTTCTTCATCAAACTCTATATCTATTCCTCTGTTTTGTTTCACTAAGTCTTTGGTATCTTGTATAACTGTAAGAGTTCTAAGACCCAAAAAATCCATTTTTAATAGTCCAAGTTCTTCCAATGTTGTCATTATATATTGTGTAGAAATCGTATTCTCTCTCATATATAAAGGGACATAGTTGTCTACTGGCTCTTTTGTAATAACAATCCCACAAGCATGTGTAGACGCCTGTCTTGGCATTCCCTCAAGTGCCACAGCTATATCTAACAGCTTTTTATATTCCTCATTTGTTTCATAAGCTTCGCGTAATTCCCTGTTTTGCTCCATTGCTTTTTTTATAGTAATATGTAATTCATTTGGAACCATTTTTGCAAGTTTATCTGTTTCTGCATAAGATACATCTAAAGCTCTTCCAACATCACGAATTACCATTCGTGCAGACATAGTACCAAATGTAATAATCTGCGAAACATGATCATGTCCGTATTTTCTACAAACATAATCTATAACTTCTTGCCTCCTTTCATAACAAAAATCAATGTCAAAATCAGGCATACTAATTCTTTCTGGATTTAAAAATCTTTCAAATATAAGTCCATATTTAATAGGGTCTATATCTGTAATTTCTATTGCATATGCAACAATGGAACCTGCTCCAGAGCCACGTCCAGGACCTACTGGTATTCCATTTAATTTAGCATAATTTATATAGTCCCAAACTATTAAGAAATAATCAACATATCCCATTTTATTAATAATAGAAAGCTCATAATCTTTTCTGTCTATTATTTCTTGTGATGGCTTCTCACCATAACGTTTTATTATTCCATCATCAGTAAGCTTTTTTAAATAATCAAAATGTGTCTCAAATTCTTCTGGAATATCATAATTAGGAAGTATAGTATGTCCAAACTCAAATTCAACATTGCACTCTTCTGCAATTTTCACTGTGTTTTTTATTGCCTCTGGAACATTTGCAAAATATTCTTTCATTTCTTCAGGTGATTTAACATATAACTCATCTGTTTCAAAACGCATTCTATCCTCGTCTGTCATTCTCTTTCCTGTTTGAATACATAACAAAACTTCATGATTATATGCATCTTCTCTTTTTAAATAGTGAGCATCATTTGTTGCAACTAGTGGAATATCTAATTCTCGAGAAAGTTCTATTAATTTCTGATTTACTAATACTTGTTCCTTTACTCCATTATTTTGTATTTCTAAATAGTAGTCTTTGCCAAAAACGCTTTTAAACCAATTTGCAACTTTTTTTGCTTCTTCCATGTCATTTCTTAAAATTGCTTGACTTACTTCTCCTGCCAAGCAACCACTACAACATATTAGATTTTCATGATATTTTTCAAGTAACTCTTTATCGATACGTGGCTTATAATAAAACCCTTCTGTGAAACTTAAAGAAACCATTTTAGATAAATTTTTATAACCCTCATTATTTTTAGCAAGTAAAATTAAATGATTATACTTACTATCGAGTTCCGCATCTTTATCATGTCTTGTACGGGGTGCAACATAAACCTCACATCCAATAATTGGTTTTACTCCATTTGCTTTGCAAGCTTTATAAAAATCAATAGTTCCAAACATAACCCCATGATCAGTTATTGCCATAGCATCCATTCCAAGTTCTTTTGCTCTAACTGGTAAATCTTTTATTCTATTAGCACCATCTAACAGACTAAATTCACTATGTATATGTAAATGCACAAAATCACTCATCATTTTCTCCTTTTGCTGATTTAGCAGGAGCCTAAAAACAACCTTTACATTTTTTAGACAACCTCAAACCATAACCTTCCTCTTTATTCATTTTTGAATTATATCATAAAGATTTTTGTTTTACAATAGTGGAACAAATAGGACGGTTCCTTCGTTCCATTTTGGAAAAAAGGGACAGTCCTCTTTCTTTCACAAAAAATGGAGCTTACCCATATAATTTAAAAACAAATTACATAAGTAAGCTCCATTTTGTTTTTTGGAAATTAAATAGCTGATAATTTAGACAACTGTTCTTCATGTTGTTTTGATGTTTCTTCTAACACTGAAATTCTTAATGAATCAATTTCTACTTTCTGTTCTGTTGCCTTCTGCCTAGATTCAAGTTCGGTATTTTTTTCAAGACTCGCAAAATAACCATCGAATAAAGCTCTAGTTTTATTAAAAAATTCATCTTCTTTTACAATTAGAAAATCTTTAATACTTCTAAATTCTTGATCAATCTCTTCAAATTTCGCAAATACTTGATCAAACTTTTTGTCATGCTCTTCTAATTTCGCAAATACTTGATTAAACTTTTTGTCATGCTCTTCTAATTTTGCAAATATTTGATTAAACTTTTTGTCATGCTCTTCTAATTTTGCAAATATTTGATTAAACTTTTTGTCATGCTCTTCTAATTTTGCAAATATTTGATTAAAATTATCTTCCATTTTGTCTAATTTTGCTAAAACAATTTCCATAAATTGTTTTTCCATTTTTCATCCCTCCTTTCAAAAATTGTAGTGAGCAAATTTTATCATAGAAATATATAAATTTCAACATAAACATTTTGACATAAATCGACAAATTTTTCCTTTATTATAGTAGACATAGTAATAATTAATAACTTAATAATCTTCTGCACTTAAATCTGGAAACTCAAATTCTATACTATTTGGTGATAAATATCCATCCTCTTGGTGTGTTACCAAAAATGTATTTGAGCCCTTTAAAAAGTACTTATATCTAGTATCTGCACTTACATATCCATTGCCTATTACTACTGGGTCATCCCATGTCACATCTATTGCATACCATTTGCCATCTAATTGCACATAATTCCATGCATGTGACTCTGTTTCACCATTTGAATTTGTTCCAGTACCACTAACAAGTACACAAGGTATTCCTAATTCATCCATTATATATTTAAAACTTCTAGCATATCCTTCACATACTGCTTTTCCTTCTATTAAAGCTCCTGAAATAGAATATGATTCATCCGATTCAAAATTCACATCATACTCTATATTGTCTATCAACCAATTGTGTACTTCTTTTATTTTTTCATAGTCACTATATCCCTCTAGTTGATTTGCTATCTCTTCCCTCATGGCTGCTAAAAGATTTAACTGTTCATTTATTGTTTGATTATTAAACTCATCTTTTAAATATGAAGTATTACTTCCATTAGAAATTTCTACTTGATGAGTTGAAATACTTCCTATTGTAGTAGTTCGTGTTGTTAGTGTTAACTTTTCAACATCTATATAAAACATGTCCATATTGTCATATGTATATGCATTCCAAGCTGATTGAAATGCTATATTTAAGGTTTCTTCTCCATTTTCTGTATTTAATAAATTGCTAAAATCTGTGTCAAAATCTATAATATATGTTCCTGTTTTCATATTTTCTTTGTTATTTTCAAAACCTTTATATATAAGTTTTGCATACTCATTTAGTTGATTGTAATAATATTTATTGCTCGTTAATTCTTCACTACTGCCGTGAATTTCCACCACTTATAATTAAGTTTACTTCTTCGACATTTTCACTATTTGAGCTTTGATTTTCAACATCAGATATTTGAACTTCATCACTTACTTCATTCAAATTAAGTACAGATGTATCTGCACTCATTATGTTAAATATATCTACATATAATACTTCATACAATAAAAATATTATTAATGTTAATATTAATATTGTTACTATAATTGATATTAATGATTTTCCTCTATTATTTTTCATTAACTTACCTCTCGCATTTGTTTTATCATTAAATCTGCAAATACTGCATATCCTGTTGTAGAATCA
Source organism: uncultured Clostridium sp. (assembly GCA_964587175.1). Taxonomy (GTDB): domain Bacteria; phylum Bacillota; class Clostridia; order TANB77; family CAG-508; genus CALXVA01. The sequence continues at coordinate 9,564 of CAZPKK010000035.1, read as the reverse complement.
TTTACTAATACATGTGTTACTGCTCCAACAAATTTACCATTTTGTATTATTGGCGCTCCACTCATTCCTTGTATTATTCCACCTGTTTTTTCTAAAAGCTCTTCATCTGTAACCTTTATTAACATACTTTTATTATCTTCATTGTTATCTGCATATATTTTTTGTATTTCTATTTCATACGTTCCTATATTTCCATTTTCTAATTCGCACATAATCTCAGCTTTACCTGTAGTTATTTCACTTCTATTTGCTACTTCCATTTCATTTAAAGCGCTTAAATTTAATTTACTCAAGTCTGTTACAGTTCCATATACTCCTAATGATGTATTTTTACTTATGTTTCCTATTTTAGTACTATTATCTATTGAACCTCTTATTTCACCTGGTGAACCATCTTCACCTTTTATGATATCTATTATACTCGTAGTAACCAATTCACCATTTGCAATCTGTATTAATTCATATGTGTCCACATCATTTATTCCATGCCCTAATGCTGCAAAATTTCCAGTAGATGGCTCATAAAATGTAAGTGTACCTACTCCTGCTGCCGCATCTCTTACCCATAGTCCCAATTTATATTCATTATCTGAATCTTTAACAGGTTCAACACTGCAAGTTTTCTCTTCATCATCACTAATATATGTTATCTCTATACTTTCTCCATTTGAGCTATTTACACATTCTATTAGCTCATCCGTAGAATTTATTTCTATATTATTTATTTCTATTATTGTATCCCCTGCTTCTATTCCTGAACCCTCGTATGGCTTTTGTCCTTGTATTTCAGACATACCAACTACTAGCACACCTGCTGTATATAGTTTCATTCCAATTGCTTTTCCAAGTGGTATTACTGTGGTCTCTGGAATTACATTTACTGTAACATCTTTAACAGAGAAAAGATTAAATAAATTTAAACTTAAATCTATTGTTCCTGTCTCTTCTACAATACTATTGTTTAAACTACTTGAGGCTTGCATTGTATCTAGGTTAGATGCAATATTTAAACCAAAAATTGTATTTAAACTTAAAGTCTCACCTTGCATTAAAATTATATTACTAGGCAACATACAAATATTACATACATACATGTATATTATTATTAAAACTATAATAACTATAAATCTTTTTATGAATTTCATGGTTATCCTTCTTTCTAAAAGAATTTATTATAGGATAACCAAATTTAGCAGTTTTAAACGTTTTATTTGTGTATTTTATATCAATATATGTGACAGATTAAAATATCTGTCACCACGTTTTATCTGCTGGTTGAAACATTTTAGATTTGGTCTTTTGGCTTCATTTTTTAGAGAATGGAACATCCCCTTTTTTTAATCTGATAAATCAAAATTTGACTTATATAAATCATTTCTTTCTCTTGCAAGTGCTGTCAAATAAGCCTTTCTAACATCTGCATATTCATTACTTCTAAAACTAATAGAACCACTATTATTTACTTCATTTTCGAATTTAACAAGATCATTTCCGTCAATAATATCATCTACATCAAATTCAGCAGTTGCATTTACTATACAATTATAGCAACCTGTCAAAGTACGATTTGTAGAAGCATGTAAATAAAAATGTAAATCATCATCACTACTTTCTGATATTCTTACACTCTGTATTGCAAAAGTAGAAGTTGAATATGCTTGCACTATAGTTACACTTCCACTATCTACTCCTTCTAATAGTTCCTCACATCCAGGCTGATGATATTCCCAATTGCCACTACTATCTTGTGCTATTATATAAATATTTTCCGATTTTACTACTTCTTTATTTATATTGTTTGTTATAACTGCATAATTATTATAAATTCTATATCCTATTGACATTCCTTGTAAGAATGTAACTATGGACACATTATTTAGTATTTTATACCAATCTGATTCAGTCATAACAGGCATAGCATAATCATAAGTTGTAATTGCTTCATAATTAGATATCACAGTATTTAAGTTTGTTTCAATTGATTTTCTAATAACAGCTAATCTGTGATTATTAAATGTAGATGATGAAAGCATTGGATCATTATCTTGGTCAGTTACATCAAATATCTTTGCATTTCCGAGTATTTTCTGTTAGGTAACCATCCCCTATTGGTGTAGTGCCATCTTCTACCATTAACATGTTGTATTGTGTAATATCACCTAAATTATCTACTACCCATTCACTAAATTCTTTCGCTTCGCTGTAATAATCATAAGCACTTATACTCATAATTGTATTACCATCAGCACTATACTGCTTTGTTTCTTCAATTTCATCTATTATGTTTTGGCTATTTACATATGTTTTTGTATAATTCTGATACCAAAAATAGCTATTTATATTATTACCTGATGAATCTTTGTCTTGATATACTTTATCATTTTGATACATTATATAATTATATTCTCCTACTGTTTGACTATTGTCACTTCCAATTGTTAATAAATATTCTGTTAATTCTTCTGGTTCAATTGTCACTCCTTTATATTTTAATGTTTTAGACGTATCATTAACTTCTGTAACATCATCCGGATTTATTAAATAACCTGATCTAGTTTCATAGCCATTTCCAACATCTCCATAGACTGTTATTGCATTATCTAAAGTATAATTTACTACTATGATATTACCATTGGTCAATTGATATTTTGCTGAATAATATATATATGGTCGTAGACCATTTTGATAATTGTTTCCACTTATATTAATATCTGCTTTTCCCTCTGCGGTTTCACTATAGACATTATCATATGATGAATATATGTAATAACCATCATATAGAGTAAATAATATAGCTGGAGTATACGCTTCTAAATCTGAAGTAGATAATGCATAACTAGACATTGACGTATTGAGTGAATTATAGAATGTACTAATAGCTGCTTCAATATCTCTTATTTTAGAATCACTAATACTTGAATATTTATTATTTGTTGTATTTATTTGAAAAGCCTTTATTGCATCATATGTAGCACTAATTAGATTTGAATTATAACTAGTTTGTAATGTTATTGCATCTATTTGATTTTGAATATATGATGATATTATTATAGATATTGGTAAAATTATCAAAACAAATATAACCGCTAAATGTTGTAATTTCATATAACTATTAACCTTTCTTATTTAATAAAAGGAGTGAATATCTACTCCACCCCTACATCTAAATTTATTGTAGAGACAGACTATAATATCTGCCCAACAATTAAAATATTATCCACTTGTGCTACCATTAACTGTAACTATTCCAGAATGTTGTCCAGCTACTTGATACGAATTATTACCTGAAATCATGTAGAAAAAGTTTCTAAGCATTTGTGAAATAGTTTGATTTGTGTTTTCTGCAGTTACAGTTATTAAGTCTCCTTCTTTTAATGTTATTCTTCCATTTTCATCTAACTCTTCTAAAACTTGTGTTGTATATATATTATAATACAAATTTTCACCTATTTTAGTAGCTTCAGCTTGTGTAGTTTTTACTCCAGGATTTTCATCTAATTGTTGTATAAGTATTTCAACATCAAATGAATTACCAGTTGCTGTTATCTCACTTAAATATGACTCATAATTATCCAATGTTAATACACCTGTAGTTCTAACATTATCTACAAATTCTGTTGTAGCTGTTTGAACTGCTAAATTAGATACATCATCTGTTCTATCCGCAAGCGACATTAGCGGAAATATGAACATTAATATTGCTGCCAAAAATATTGCCACAATTGTTATTAAACTATCTCCCATTATTTTTACCTCCATTTGAGCTAAGCTAAAGCTCTAAAATAACTTTTTATATTAAATGATTATTTTCTTTACTTAAATTAATTTGAAAGTAGTGTATATACTATTACACGTTTATCTTGTGCACTTGTACTGGATATATCATTGTATGTATATTCGCCTAAGCTTTCTCTAAAAGTAGCATTCTTGTATTTTTCTACAAATCCTCCTGTTCCTACTAAAGAACCATAATCATAGTCCATACCGTTTCCGCTAGGTGCTACAAATGTTCCACCTGACAAAAACATATCTAAATTTAATTTATAATAATCATTACTTCCTACCCAAGGTTCGTATCTACTTGTTTCGTCATTAACATCAAATGCGCAAACCTTAGTATCATAATTGTTGGAATAATATTTATTAATATATCCTGTACTTGTTCCATAACCACTCCACAAATTAGGGGTAGTTTGAGTTTCATACAAAGTTAAAGGTGAACCATCTGTATTTAAAAACAATACTGTATACTCTTCTTTATAATATCTATATAATGTAGGTATAATGGTTTCTAAACCCACTATTCTATCTTTTCCATCTACTGTATAAGTTCCAGTAGTATCTCCTTCTGTATAAGTCATAAATTCTGTAACATCTGAGCTTTGAAGTACAACATCTGCTGTTTGCTTTATCTGTGTAAACATATATATTGACACAGATAAAGCTAAAACAAGCACAAATACTGCAAATACTATTTTTAAAGCATCTACTGCATTTTCCATAGATTATATTTCCTCTGTTTCATTAACTAAATTAAATTAATATAAACTGCTGTAACCATACCAGATGTGCTATCATAACCAAATGTTATATTATAAGATGCACCAGATTGTACGTCATCTTTTACATCATTTATATGGCTTGTAGATGTAAGACTTGGATCAACATTACTAGCTTCTACATCTGCTGTACTATCTCCTAAATGAACTTCAACTTGTTCTGAGTCATCTGTTGCAGTTCTATTATGATTTGCTATTGTATCACACATAGTTTTAACATTTGATCCTCTCTGAGTTCCTGAATAAGCTGTAAATGTTTGGTTATAAGTTGCAACTTGCTCAGATGTTAAATCTGTACCACTCATAGCATCTGCTGCATTATTGTAAACATACATTCCTATAGCTATAATTGCTATTGCAAGTAAAATTGCACCTGCAATAATTAATGCTTTTGAAGCGTTTTCCATAAAAAATTCCTCCCTTTAACTTTTATATTTTTATATTACTTTAAAATATTAATATCTACTCATCTGTTTCCGTAAAAGTTAATCCTTCTACAAATCCAGTTTTATTGTGATAACTTATATCTGTACACTTAAATGTTGCTGTGCTATATACTTTAATAAAATTCTCTACTCCATTTTCTATTATTTTTTCCATCTCTATTGTTCTATATTCATCATCATATTTAACACATATATATATTTTAATTGATTTTTCGTCATCTTCAATATATAATCCGTCTTCACCTTTTGAAATTCCATTCTTTTCATTAATATCTGCTGTTTTATTTATAAGACTAACTAAATCTGTGCCAGATATATCAGTATTATAATATGATTCATATTCATTATTTATTTTTTGCAATTCGTATACGTTTGTTCTGTAGGTATATACACCATAGATTGCTATTGCAAAAATAACAATAAATACAATTATTATAAGTAATACTTTATTTTTCATAATCTATACTTCCATTATAATATTTTACATCTTTTTATGCAAGCGTTTTTGCTAAATTTCTACAATTTTCCTTGTGTTATTTTTACTTATTTTTACAATTAGTATTCTTCAAACTTCATATAATTAACTCTTCCGAGTATATTCAGCATATCGTATCTCTGTACATTTAAAATATTTTGTAGTTGCTGTTGTTGTTCCTGAACTATTTGTTACTACTACATCATTTTCTTTAACAAGAGTTATCAAATAATCTTGTGATTTAGTCTCTAAATGTCTTATAGTACTTCCATTTATCTTTAAATCTATTTGTACATAATATAGAGAATCCGATGCTTCTTGTTCATCTATAAATCCATTTGCTTCATTAGCTTGACTTGCAAGATTGGCTAAACCTACAATATCATGTATTGTACATCTTATTGTTTCTCCCGTTGTTGTATTAGTTCCACCTGATGTACCATAAAATTTTAAGAATTGGCTATTAAACTGTGCTATCTGGGTTTCATCTATTTGATCAGCTGTTTCAGCACTATAGCTTCCCAAAGTTGTAAATAAATATACTCCAATGGAAATTATCATAACACCTATTAATATTTCTGCTGCCATTATTAGTGCTTTTGATGCATTCTCCATATTAACACTTTCCCTTTCTTAAAATTTAATAGTTAAATTTCTTCATAAGTCATACTAACTATTCTGCCATTGCTATTACTGTATTCTACATTTGTACATTCAAATTGCTTTCCTGTTTTAAATTCATTGTATATCGAGTTTAAATTTGTATAATCTTGTATAGCATTATACAGATTACTTAAATTTTGTCGTACTAACTCTGATATATCACTTTCACTCATACTACTTGTTATATCTAATCCAAAGTCTATTGCTATTTCTCTATAGCTTCTATTAGCATAATATTTTACACTTTTGCTATTATATCTACTTTCATTTTTTTCATAATCTGAAAGTTTTGATTCTATTGAATTAGCATCAGCTACAATACTACTTATGTCTTTAGTACCAGCAGAAAAATAACTAGATCCTGCAATTCCATTTGTTTTTACAGTTATATCAATTTCTTCATATCCGATCTCCTGCTCTAAGTTTATTATAGTCCTCTTGAAGATTCGCTAAAGACAATAATTCACTTCCATATAAAGTTCTGTTAAATTGTTCAAATTGCCTCATATATTCGGTTGCTTTTATAGTATATTCTGAGTCAGATTCAGTTTGTTCAATATCTGACAATTGATTATATGTATAAATAACTAATCCAATCACTAGTAATGCAATTAAAATTGAACCCGCCATTATTAGGGCTTTTGATGCATTCTCCATAATTAATCCTTTCTAGTATGTAGTTGATAATCCACTCATTGAAGTACTCATACTTGTTAGTCCTATAAATACCAAAGGTATAATTAAGTATCCCACAAATATTACTACCATAGGTGCAAATCCCAAGAATCTACCTATCATTCCTTTTCTAGATATTAATCTTTCATTTGATTCTTTTCTACGTGCTTGATAATAATCCCTTTCTGTATCTAGCTCATCAAATGCATCTGCAATAGGTATTTTTTCAACTGCTGACTGTAAACTTTCTACTAATCTTACAAATTGTGGATATGATACATCCTCTTTCAATTGTTCTAATGCTTCCCATGGTCCGCTTTCGTAATTGTTAACACACTTACTTATTGGTTCCCTAAAAATATTCGAATATCTTTCAAGCCATTCTAAGATAATCTCAACATTAACTCTTTCAATTCTCATAAGCATTAATATGATTGTTTGGAATTGCATTACTTCATCTTCCATTTCTAGTTGTCGCATTTTTGCTTGGAATTTAAGTAGCCATATTGGCACATTATAAGCAATTACTGCAAACACCATCGATAGTAGTATTTCAAACCACTTCATGTTTTCGCTATTAACAATTTGTAATTTTCCTAAGACTCTTTCTGCTGCCACTTGAATTTCATCTTCCGAGCTATTTTCATAGTCATCATTTACTCTTCCTCTTGCCATTACATCTGCTATATCTTCTGCTGTTACTGATGTATCACCTCTAAAATAAATTATATATTCATTGTCAGATTCTGTGAGTTCCATAGCTGTTTGAGTCTGTCTTTCAGTCATTTGACCTATAATATCATAATCCGTAGTCGGGTCAGTATAAACATTTTGTATTACTATATAATGTAAATACATAATTATAATTACTGATACTATAAATGTTACTATACACAGTGTCAATCGATTTATATATATCCATTCCATTTTATCTTTGGAAGCTGCATCTTTCATATCTTGTTGTAATTTTCTGTATTCTTTTGTACCATCTTTTGGAATAAATAAATCTACAAATTTCTTTATTAATGGATTTCTATATATCTTTGCTTGCCATGGATTTTCTGTGTTTTTCGTGTTTGTATTTACTGATCCATTATCTTTTAATTTACGTGTAAGTATATAACAAACAAATGTTAGTATCAAAATTAAAATTTGCATTATCATTCCACCTTTTCCATTGTAGAATGATGATGTAAAACTAAATGATGATACTGCCCAATTTTTTATTGGTTCCATAAATAAAATTGGAACTATTGATATAAGTGATAAACTTTGAAATACATAATCCAATTTATCTCTCTTCAATATTTCTAGTTGCATTTCTTGTGTTATATTGTTTAGGTTTTTTAAATATAAAGATGCCCCATCAACTTTTCTATCACCAAATTCTTTAGTAAGATATGAAATTCCCGCAAATTCTTTTAAGTATGCATTTGGAGCAATATCATAATATTTTTCTAGTTCTGACTCTGGATCGTTTGAAATTAATATTTCATATATTTTTTCTGCTTGTCTTGACATTTCGACTTTTTCATCGTCTTGTGCTACTTGATATATTGCTTCTTCTACCATGTTGTACTCATGATATGCATGTCTTATCTCTGAAAAGAAATCGATTTGTTCTTTTAATAATTTTGTGTCTATTTTATCAACCATTCCATTTATCAATGTATCTACCAAGAACACTTCAAATATTAGCAGGAATGCCATTAGCAATATATTGTTATTTGTAAACAATATAATTATTAATGTTAATGGTATAATTACCAATATTGCATTAGTTAATATCTTTGATGTTTGTTTCCTAGTTAAATATTCATCATCTATATTTATAATTTCAAGTCTTCTTCTTATTTTTAATAAATATCTTTTTACAAAAGGTATTTTTAAATATTTAACATATAATTTTTGGTATAATACTTCACTACTGAACTTCTTTTCTCTAGTCCCTGCTCTTAGTTGCTGTATTTCTCTTACTCCAGAAGATTGTAATTTCTTTCTAAGTATTAAATATGCAACCACTATTATAGCAAAGAGAGCTGCTATACCAATTAAAAAATATATTAATATATCATTAGACATTGTTTAAAGCTGCACCTCCTTGCTAATTATTTTTCAGCTTTAGGTTTTCTTCCCCTTTTCTCTGGTATGCTGTCTTGTAATTCTTCTACCATGCGATTCTCATTTTGTTTTACTTTTATTCCCCAATTTCTTTCTAAAAATTTATCAAATTCTATAGCATCACTATCATCCATATTGTTTCTCATCTCTATTATATTATGGCTTGAAATCGGATTTGTAAGTACATATGAACCATCATGATATTCTAAAACATTTATGTATTTGTAGAGCTCTTTATTTGTACTTTTGGTAAAATACATTGTAGCATTATCCATAAATTTATCTAGTTTTCCTTCTAATGTTTTTTCTTTTCTATGATCAAATGTATACTCATTTTTATCTTCTACTGGTATACATTCAGTCACTCTTTCTATATATCTTCTACCTCTAAAGTCTTTAACAAGGTGAATATCAAAATTTAATACTTGTACAACTTGCTCTTCTGCTGTTCTTTCATTTCTGAAAACTCCAGCTCTTAACATTGAGTTACGAAGGGCTGTTACTAAGTCTGGAAAAGTCTTAGCATGGTGAGTAAATAATGTAAATTTAGATGCAACCTGTGCAGATTGAATCATCCAAGATGCTACGGGATCTGTTGCAACCTCTCCGGATTATATTAACAGAA
>CAZPKK010000034.1:0-14202 GCA_964587175.1 uncultured Clostridium sp. | reverse complement strand
TAAAAATTGGTCTATTTTCTTCTGTACTTACTGCAAAAATTGTTTTTCTTATCATATCTTTTAATGAATTTTGTTCCATTTCGATAGAATTTTCTATATTTATTTGTGGAAGTTCTGGAAATTCTTCTGGATTCATTGTAGCTAATTTATATAAAGAACCTTCACATTCAATAACTAATAAATTTTTTTCATCTATTGTTATTTTTATTTCAGAATCTGGTAGTCTTCTTATAATTTCACTAAACATTATTGCATTAACTACTGTTGCTCCTTGTTCTTTTACTTCACAATTTATTATGTATTCTATACCTATTTCTAAATCATAGGTTGTAAATTTTACTTCATTATCATTTGTTTGAATTAGTATTCCTTCTAATATAGGCATTGTTGTTTTTGTTGCTACAGCTTTTGTTACGGAATTAAGTGCTTTAAGGATATTATCCTTCTCACAAATAATTTTCATTTTGGTTTCACTCCTTTTAATATAATATAAATAATTTTAGTAGTAGTAGTAGTAGGTACTGTGGATATTGTGGATAACTATGTGGAAACCTTTATTCCCTATAGTTTCAAATGTGAATAAGTTAGTGGATAATTTAAAAACTTATCTACATTAAAAATTTTTTTTTGTGGATAAGAAAGATATCAACAGCTTATTAACAGACTTTTCACAATGTTCTGTGGATATTCTTTTCCGCTGTTCCGTAAGTAAAGATTGCTCAGTTTCTTTCAAACATTTTTTTAACAAACGTTTTTTTTGTTTAATTTGTTAAAAACTTTTATTTACAATTATTTGTCATTAAGCAAAATGTTTTTCACACTTTCCACAATTCTTTTTGTACTTACATTACTTTGTATTTCTTTTTCTATTTTTGTACATGCGTGTATTACAGTTGTGTGATCTCTTTTTCCAAATCCTTCACCTATCTTAGTTAGAGGAAGTTGAGCAACATTTCTACAAAGATACATTGCAATTTGTCTTGGGAAAGTAACATCATTTGATCTTTTCACACCTTTTAGTTCTTCTACAGTCACATTAAAATATTTTGACACAGTGTCTTGAATAAGTTCTAAAGAAAGAACTTTATTTTTCTTGGTTACAACATCATTAATTGCTTTTTCAGCCATTTCAATTGTTATTTGACAATTAGTTAATGATGCGTTTGCAATTAGTTTATTTAAAACTCCTTCAAGTTCTCTTATGTTTGAATCTATTTTTGTTGCTATATCACTTAGAATTTCATCATCAATTATTATATTATCTAATTGAGTTTTCTTTCTAAGTATTGCTAAACGAGTTTCATAATCTGGATTTGAAATATCAGCAATTAATCCCCATTCAAATCTAGATTTTAGTCTATCTTCTAGTAATTGTATATCTTTTGGTGGTTTATCACTTGAAATAATTATTTGTTTTCCTTTTTCATGTAATGTGTTAAAAGTGTGGAAAAACTCCTCTTGACATGTCTCTTTTCCTGCTATAAATTGAATATCATCAATTAATAGCACATCTATATTTCTATATTTATTTCTAAACATTTCATTTTTTCCATCTTTAATAGCATTTATTAGTTGATTAGTAAATGTTTCAGAAGTAACATATAAAATTTTAGCATTTCTATTATTTAATAATATTTCATTAGCAATAGCTTGCATTAAGTGAGTTTTACCTAAACCAACTCCTCCGTAGATAAAAAGAGGATTATATGCAGTTGCAGGAGCTTCTGCTACTGCTAACGCTGCTGCTTGTGCAAATCTGTTATTATTTCCAACAACAAATGTGTCAAAAGTATATTTTGGATTTAATGTTGAGTTTGGATAGCTATTCATAGAAGTGGATAACTGTTTTGCAGCTTTTAATTCTTCTTCTGTTGCATCATCTTTTAAAATTACTTGTATTTCACAATTTTTATTTGTAATATAATTGAAAGTGTTTTTTAACAAATCATGATATCTTGAAAGAATAGATTCTTTTTGAAAAGCATTATTTGCAATTAAAACAATGTTATTATTATCAGCACTTTCAATGTCTAAATCTCGTATCCAAGTTTCATAAGAAATTTTAGTAACTTCATTTTTTAAAAGATCTTTGGCTTTTGTTAAAAGTTCATTTAATTCTTCTTTTCGCATTGTTTTCAATCCTTCCAAAAAATAATGAAAAAAATATAAAAAATATATAAAAATGTATAAGTTATACACATATACACATAGTTATCCACAATATTTTTATATAATATAAAAAAAAAAATAAATAGTCAATACCAGAAAAGATTTATTTAAAAAATCTTTAAATTATATTGACTTATGGCGAAAATTAGGATATAATTAGTAAGCTTATTGTTAGTAAAAATCCGATTACGGTTTAAATATATACAGGAGGTGCAAAATGAAAAGAACATATCAACCTAAAAAAAGACAAGAACAAAAAGAACATGGTTTTATGAAAAGGATGAAAACTAAATCAGGAAGAAATGTACTAAAAGCAAGACGTGCAAAAGGAAGAAAAAAACTAAGTGCGTAAGTAAAATCTAGGGTCACTTAAAAAGTGACCTTTTTTGAAATATGAGTGATTTTAATGAGAAAAATAAAAACCTTAAAGAAAAATTATGAATTTAAAAATGTATTAACAAAAGGTAAATTTTACATAGGAAAACAAATATCAATATATGTTTTAAAAAATAATAAGAAGATAAATGTAATAGGTATAGCCGTAAGCACAAAGGAGTGCGGGGCAGTTTTAAGAAATAGAATAAAAAGATTAATTAGAGAGAATTATAGAAAAATAAAAGAAGATTTAAAACAGGGTTATGATATTGTTTTTTTATGGAATAAAAAAGAATTACCTAAAAAAGCAGATTATTATATAATACAGACAGACATGAAAAAATTATTAAAGAAAGTTGAAATATTATAGAATATGAAGAGAATATTACTTTTTTTATTAAAATTATATAAAAAATTTATTTCTCCGATTTTTGAAGCGCTTGGAGTAAAATGTAAATATTATCCTACTTGTTCTGAATACATGAGACAAGCAATTGAAAAATATGGAGCTGTAAAAGGAACATATTTGGGAATAAAAAGAATAATGAGATGTAATCCTTTTTCAAAAGGTGGATATGATCCATTAGAATAGATGTGGAGGAAAGATGGGAGCAATTTCAAGTTTATTTGGATATTTATTAAATGCTTTGTACAATTTGTTTGATAATTATGGTGTTGCAATAATTATATTTTCTATTATTTTGAGGATTATTTTAATACCAATAACTATAAAACAACAAAAATCTATGAAAAAATCTGCAGAACTTCAAGAAGAAATGAAGGAAATACAGAGAAAATATAAAAATAATCCTGAAAAACTAAATCAAGAAACTATTAATTTATATAAAAGGGAAAAAATGAGTCCTTTTGCAGGATGTTTTAGCTCAATAATTCAGCTTGTAATAATTCTTTCTGTATTTTGGCTTGTAAGTCAACCACTTACATATATGAAAAAAATAGATACTGATATTATTAGTGATTATAAAACTCAACTACAAGAAGAAGGTAATAGTCAAACATATGCAGAAATTGCGATTATAAATAGATTTGGTACTGAGGACGAAAGAGTAAGTCTAAATATGAATTTTCTGGGATTAGACTTAAGCAAAGTACCAAGTAGTAATTTGGGTGATTGGACTGTATATATAATTCCAGTACTTTATGTAATGTCATCTATTACTTCAATAAAAATAACAAATAATTTTAATAAAAAGAAGAAGAAAAAGGATGAAGTAAAGGCTATTACAGATGGAAAAGAAAATCAAGTACAAGAAGAACCTAATGAATTAGAAGCAATGGAATCAATGAATAAAAATATGATGTATATGATACCTTTAATGTCTGTATTTATAGCATTTATAGCACCTTTAGGATTAGCCTTATATTGGTTTGTTAGCAATTTCTTAATGACAATAGAAAAAGTAATTATAGAGCTTGTTATGAATCATAAGGAGAAAAAAGAGGAGGAAAAGAAAAATGCCTAAAACTATTATTGCAGAAGGAAAGACAACTACAGAAGCAATTTCTAATGGACTTAAAAAACTTAATGTTTCTAAAGATAGAGTAGATATTAAAGTTTTAGAAGAACATGAAAAAAGAAGCTTTTTTAGCATATTATCTCCAAGAGTTGTGAAAGTAGAATTAACGTTAAAAGAAGAAAAAAGAGAAAGCACAAAAAAATATAAAGAAGACAATAATAATACATATAAAAAAATTGAAGAAAAAGAATTAGTAAAAGGCAAGGAAAAAGTAGATAAGTTTTTAGAAGAGTTTGTAAGCCACTTTGAAAACATTGAATATGAAACTAGCATAGATATTGAAAAAAGTATGCTGATAGTAGATATAAATGGAGAAGATTCTAAAATATTAATAGGGTATAGAGGGGAAGTTTTAAATTCTCTTCAAGTTATACTTAATTCAATAGCAAATAAAAATACTAATGAAAGAATAAAACTAGTATTAAATGTAAGTAATTACAAAGAAAAAAGAGAAAAGTCGTTGGAGGAATTAGCAGATAAAATAGCAAAAACAGTTTTAAAAACAGGAAAGTCAATTACATTAGAGCCAATGATGGCGTATGAGAGAAAAATAATTCATAATAGATTGCAATCAAATAATAAAGTAACAACATACAGTGTAGGGGAAGAACCTTACAGGAAAGTCGTTATTTCTAAAAAATAAAATATAGGAAATTTCTAACGAAATTTCCTATGCAATAAAAAATCGGAAGTCAAAGTGAAGATTTTAGTTAATTTGTTTATTGAAAATTATACTATTATTTTACTTTGACTTTTTCTTATAAATAAGGAAAGAGAGGAAATAAAAAATGAAAACAATTGCAGCTATTGCAACTGCCACAGGTGCAGGAGGAATAGGAATAATACGCATGAGCGGAGATAAATGTTTTGAAGTATTAAAGAAAATATTTGTACCTAAAGATAAAAAGGTTAATTTAAAAGATGTAAATGGATATACAATAAAATATGGATATATTATTAATGCAAAGACTAATGAAAAAATAGATGAAGTTTTAGTTTCATTTTTTAGAGCTCCAAAAAGCTATACTACAGAAAATATGTGCGAAATAAATTCTCATGGAGGAACAATAATTGAAAAAAAGATTCTAGAACAATGTTTATTAAATGGGGCAGATTTAGCAGAACCTGGAGAATTTACTAAAAGAGCTTTTTTAAATGGAAGAATTGATTTATCTCAAGCAGAGTCTGTAATAGATATTATTAATGCAAAAACAGATAAAGAACTTAAAGCGTCTTTTAATCAGTTACAAGGAAAATTATCAAAAGAAATAGGAAAAATTAGAGAAAATTTGCTTGATATTATGTCTGATATAGAAGCTTCTATAGATTATCCAGAGTATGATATAGAAGAAACTACAAATGAAAACGTCATGAATATTCTGGTAAAAATAAAAGAAAATTTAGTAGATTTAGAAAACAGTTTTGAAAATGGAAAAATATTAAAAGAAGGGGTTAAAACTGTAATTGTTGGAAAACCTAATGCTGGAAAATCTTCTCTTTTAAATACAATATTAGATGAGGAAAGAGCAATTGTTAGCGATTTTGCTGGAACCACAAGAGATACTATAGAAGAATTTATTAACATAGATGGAGTCCCATTAAAAATAATAGATACAGCAGGAATAAGGAATACATCTGATAAAATAGAAAAAATCGGGGTAGAAAAAGCTATTAATCTCATCAAAGATTCTGATTTGGTAATTGTTATTTTTGACATATCAAAAGAACTTGATAAGGAAGATTATAATATATTGGAGTTAATAAAAAACAAGAATTCTATCATATTATTAAATAAATGCGATTTAAGCCAAAAAAATAATGAGACAACCAATTATATATCTAATCTAAATAAAACAGTTATAAGGACATCTATGACAACAAAAGAAGGAATAAAAGAATTATATAAAGTTATTTCTGATATGTATAAAAATAATGAAATAGATTTTAATGATGAAGTAATAGTTACAAATGTAAGACATAAAAATCAGATTCATAAGGCGATAGAAAGAATAAATGGAATTATAACACTTAGAAAACAGAATTTGCCAATAGATATAATTGCAATTGAAATAAGAAATGTATTAGAAGAATTAGGAGAAATTACTGGAGACAATGTTTCGGAAGATATTATAAACACAATATTCTCAAAATTTTGTCTTGGAAAATAAAGAAAAAAAGTCTTTTTGACAAAGAAGATAGTTAAAAAGGACTAAATACGAAAATATTACATGTTTACTTATTAGTAAAATCAAGGAATTCAGAGTTTCGACAAATTTCGACAAAATAAAGCTATTTGACAATAAGACAAACAACAAACTAAAATTCTTTATTTCCTACACATAAACAACTAACAATAAAAATATAAAAAATAAATAAAAATAAATATTGTTTAGTAAAAATATGACTAGTTTCATATTATAATTAAAAGAATAATAGTAATGAAGGAGTGGAAAAAAATGGAATATAATGCAGGAAAGTTCGATGTGGCAGTTATTGGCGCTGGACATGCTGGATGTGAAGCAGGACTTGCTTCTGCAAGAATGGGATATAAAACATTGGTCTTTTCAATAAGTTTAGAAGTTGTGGCGAATATGCCATGTAATCCACATATAGGAGGAAGTTCTAAAGGACATTTAGTAAAGGAATTAGATGCACTTGGGGGTGAAATGGGGAAAACCATAGATAAAACTTTTACTCAACTGCGAATGTTAAACACTTCAAAGGGACCGGCTGTATATTCATTACGAGCTCAAGCTGATAGAAAAAAATATCAAGAAGAAATGAAACATACATTAGAGTCACAAGAAAATCTATATTTAAAGCAAGCAGAAATAGTAGATATAGGAATAGAAAATAATAAGGTAAAGTATGTAAAAACGAATATAGGAGCTATATACTATGTAGATAATGTTATTTTGGCTACAGGTACCTATTTAAAAGGAAAAATCTTCATAGGGGAGACGTCATATGAAAGTGGTCCAGATGGCGTTTTTCCAGCTAATAAGCTTTCAGATATATTAAAAAAATTAGGAATAAAGTTAGTGAGATTTAAAACAGGAACGCCTGCAAGGATTAATAAAAATAGTATAGATTTTTCTAAAATGGAGATTCAAGAAGGAGACAAAAATCCAGAAGCATTTTCGTTTGAGGATAAAATAGATGAAAACATTGAGCAATTGCCTTGTTATTTAACATATACAAATAAAAAAACCCATGATATAATAAGGGCAAACTTACATAGATCTCCACTTTATGCAGGAGAAATAGAGGGAACTGGGCCAAGATACTGCCCTTCTATAGAAGATAAAGTTGTTAGATTTGCTGATAAAGAAAGGCATCAAGTTTTTGTGGAGCCGATTGGAAGAAATACGAACGAAATGTATATTCAAGGTATGAGTTCATCTCTTCCAGAAGATGTGCAAATAGCAGTGTATAGAACTATTCCAGGCCTTGAAAATGCAGAATTTACGAGACCTGCATATGCTATAGAATATGATTGTATAGATCCATCTGAATTAAAACTATCATTAGAACATAAGAAAATAGAAGGAATGTTTTTTGCAGGTCAAATTAATGGTACTTCGGGATATGAAGAAGCAGCTGTACAAGGCTTAATTGCAGGAATAAACTCAGTAAGAAAACTACAAGGAAAAGCACCTATTATATTAGATAGATCTCAGGCATATATTGGTGTTTTAATTGATGATATTGTTACAAAAGGTACAAACGAACCCTACAGAATGATGACTTCTAGAGCAGAATATAGGCTACTTTTAAGACAAGACAATGCTGATTTAAGATTAACAGAAATAGGACATGAACTAGGTTTGATTTCAGATGAAAGATATGATAAATTTTTAGAAAAAAAAGAAAAAATTGAAAAGGAAAAAGAAAGATTAAGAAATCTTACAATAAAACCTAGTGAAGAAGTAAATGAATTTCTAGAAAATACTGGTACTTCAGTTATTTCAAATGGAATAAAATTAGCTGATTTATTGAAGAGAAGTGAGCTTTCATATGAAAAAATAAAAGAAATTGATAAAGATAGACCAGAATTACCTTTTGAAGTAACTCAAGAAGTAGAAATTCAGATAAAATATGAAGGATATATAAAATTGCAAGAAGAACAAGTAGAAAAATTTAAAAAATTAGAAAAGAAATTATTGCCTTCTGATATTGATTATAAAAATATAAAAGGATTGAGGCTAGAAGCAAGACAAAAATTAGATAAAATAAGACCTAATTCAGTCGGCCAAGCTTCTAGAATATCAGGGGTTTCGCCTGCCGATATTTCAGTATTATTGATTTTTATAGAGCAAAATAACAAAAATCCAAATTAATAGAAGGGAAGAAAGTATGAAAATTGAAGATTTTTCAAGAAAAATAATTGAATATGCTAATAATATTAATGTAGAATTAACTCAAGATCAAATAGAATTATTTTATAATTATATGAATTTATTATTGGAATGGAATACTAAAATGAATTTAACAGCAATTACAGATGAAAATGATATAATTTTAAAGCATTTTATAGATAGTATTATTATAAATAAATATATAGAAGAAAAAAACAAGATTATGGATATCGGGACAGGAGCTGGTTTTCCAGGAATTCCATTAAAAATATTGAATGAAGAAAAAGATTTTATTCTTATAGATTCATTGAATAAGAGAATAAACTTTTTAATTGAAGTAAAAGAAAAATTATCACTAAGAAATTTAGCGTTAATACATTCAAGAGTTGAAGACTTGGGAAAAAATAACAATTATAGAGAAAAAGTAGATGTTGTAGTTTCTAGAGCTGTTGCAAATTTGAGGATATTAGTAGAATATATGATTCCATTTGTAAGAAAAAACGGAATATGTATTTGTATGAAAGGGCCTAATATTGTAGGCGAATTGAATGAAGCAGAAAAAGCTATAGAAATATTAGGAGGAAAAATAGAAAAGATAGAAAATATATTTTTACCAAAAAAAATAGAAAGAAATATAATTGTAATAAAGAAAATAAAAGACACTCCTGCAAAATATCCAAGAAAAGCTGGAACTCCTGAGAGACAACCATTGTAGAGAATAAAAAATAAAGAACTAAAAGTATAAAGGTTCTTTATTTTTTTAGAAAAAAAGTATAAAAGTTTTTTATTTGTTATTGACATATTAATGATAATTATATATTATTAATATGTTAATTTTTTTATGGAGGCAGATAAAATATGGGAAAAGTTGTATCAATAGCAAATCAAAAAGGTGGAGTCGGAAAGACTACAACTGCAATAAATCTGAGTACTATACTAGCAAAAAAAGGCAAGAAAGTTTTATTGATTGATTCAGACCCTCAAGGAAATGCTTCTAGTGGAGTAGGAATAGATAGAGATGAAATCGAACTGTCTACATATGATATTTTAATAAACGATAGTGAAATGAACAATATTGTCAAAAAGACAAATATAAAAAACTTGAGTATATGTCCATCAAATATAAACCTTGCAGGAGCTGAGGTAGAGCTTGTTTCTGTTATATCAAGAGAACAAAGGCTAAAAGAAAAACTAGATGTAATAAAAGATAATTATGATTTTATCATTATAGATTGTCCACCATCTTTAGGATTAATTACATTAAATGCGTTTACTGCTTCTGATAGTGTTTTAATACCTGTACAATGTGAATATTATGCACTTGAAGGCTTAGGACAACTTTTAAATACAGTTTCTCTTGTAAAGAAGCATTTAAACAGAGAAATTGAAATAGAGGGAGCTCTTCTTACTATGTATGATATTAGAACAAATCTTTCTAATCAAGTAGTAAAAGAAGTAAAGAAATATTTTAATGATAAAGTATATAAAAATGTTATACCAAGAAACGTGAAACTTAGCGAAGCACCAAGTTATGGAATGCCAATTAGCATATATGATCCTAAATCTAAAGGAGCTAAAAGTTATGAGAAATTTGTAAAAGAATTTCTTAAAAATAATGAAGCAGATTCTAGAGGAAAACATGCTCTAAAATAAATTAATATAATAAAGAAAGGAATGAAATGAAATGAAAAAAACAGGATTAGGCAAAGGATTAGATGCTCTTTTTGCTGATAATTTATTAGTAAATGAGCAAAACACTCAAGATATTGAAACAGAAAAAATACATAAGATTAAAGTAATAGAAATCGAACCAAACAGAGATCAACCAAGAAGAAATTTTGATGAAGAAGCTTTAGATGAATTAGCTAATTCGATAAAAACATATGGTGTTTTGCAACCTATTTTAGTAAATAAAAAAGATGATTATTATGAAATTGTTGCAGGAGAAAGAAGATGGAGAGCGGCTAAAAAGGCCGGATTAGAAGAAATGCCATGTATTATAAAAGAAGATATAACAGAAAAATCAAATAAGGAAATAGCTTTAATAGAGAACTTACAAAGAGTTGATTTAAATCCTATTGATAAAGCTAAGGGTCTAAAGGAATTAATAGATGATTATGGTATGACGCAAAAAGAACTTGCTGATTCTATTGGAATTAGTAGGAGTAATATAGCTAATTCTGTTAGAATTTTAAATCTAGATCCTAGAGTTATAGAACTTGCACAAAATGGTAAGTTAACTGAAGGTCATTGCAGAAATTTAGTAATGATAGAAGATCCAGAAAAACAATATAAAGCAGCTTTAAATATAATAGCTAAAAATGAATCAGTTAGAGACATAGAAAGAAAAGTAAAAAACAAAAAAGTGACAGAAAATAAAGATCCACGATTAGAAGCAATTTATAAAGATATTGAAGATTCTTTTCAGGGCTTTTTTGGAACAAAAGTTAAATTAGATGCAAGCAAAAGATCCGGAAAGATAATTATACAATATTCTTCATATGATGATTTAGAGAGAATTTTAGGATTAATAAAGTAATTATAAATGTGGGGTTATAGGAACCCAAAAACCTAAATATATTAGCAAGGAATGATAATAAAAAGTGGATATAGTTTTTGATTTTTTAAGATCGGATATATTTTTATTTATTTTATTTGTAGTGGTAATAATATTATTTGTTTTATATATAATTAGTGTTGCAAACTTAAAAAAACTAAGGGTAAGTTATTCTAAATTTATGAATAAATTAGGTAATGGAAATAACTTAGATGAGATGATGAAAGAATATATAAAAAGAGTTAATATAATTGAAGCTAAAAATGAAGAAATAATATCATATTGTAAAGTAATAGATGAAAACATAAAAAGATGTTCGCAAAAGATGGGGCTTGTTAGATACAATGCTTTTAAGGATACTGGTAGTGATTTAAGTTTTTCCCTTGCGATATTAGATGATTATAATAATGGAGTTGTATTAAATGGAATATATGCTAGAGATAGTTCTAATATATATGCAAAACCAGTGGAAAATGGACAATCGAAATATGTTTTGTCTAATGAGGAAAAAGAAGCTATAAATAAGGCAATAAATGGAATAAAATAAAAAAATAAGAATAAACAAAAAAATAAAAATTGGCAAAAATATAGAAAGAATATGTTTATAGTAGTGGAATTCTAAAAAGATTTAATATTGTTACTATATTTTAATAAAAAAATGAAACATAGAAGATAAAATTAAGTTTTTATTATCTGTGTCTCGTTGAAATTAATAGTTAATAGCCTATTCAAATTTATTAATATAGTTTTGTTGTATAGTAAAAATCTTTGATTTTTACTATACAACAAGGTTGGTCTATTTTAGGCCGTTCGAGAAAAGTAAGAATATGTATCTTGCTGTTGCTCTAGAGAGTTGCTCTGTGGGATGTCTTTCTTATAAAAAACAAAAAAAATAATAATAACATGTTATAAGGCAATAAAAAAAGAAAGACATATTTGTATATTAATAAAAAAAGAAAAAGGCTTAAAAAGAAAAATAGCGAATAAAAAGTTTGCTAAAATATAAAATAAATAATTTGAGAAAGAAAAAAATTAATAAAAGTAAAGACACTTTAGTATTGACAATTTCAGAATAAATATGTTAATATATATAATGTTACTGCAATAAATAATAGAGATACGGAGAGGTGGTCGAGTTGGTTTATGGCACCAGTCTTGAAAATTGGCGTAGGTTTGTAGCCTACCGTGGGTTCGAATCCCACCCTCTCCGCCATTATTTATAAATAGAAAATTGGAGGCTTACCCAAGTGGTTGAAGGGGACAGTTTGCTAAACTGTTAGGGTTCGTAAGGGCCGCGAGGGTTCAAATCCCTCAGCTTCCGCCAAGAAAATAAAGTTTTATAACTTTATTTTTTTTGACAAAAAAATAATAATATATAAAAAAATAAAAGTGATTTTTTTTTTATAAAAATAAAAGTATATAGAGGGGCAATTAATAAATAAAATAATAAAAAATAAATAAAAATTTTATTTATAAAAAACAAATAATTTCTAAAAAGACTAATCATTAAAATTTATTTTAATAAATAATCTTTTTAGAAATTAAATTTAATTATTATAGATACCAATTTTTCTCATGTAATTTATGTATGAATTATCTATATTAGTCCAAATTTTGATTTCATTTTCTAAAATATCATAATTTAATTTTTCGTTAGATAATTCTTCATATTTACTTATGATTGAATCTTTGAAAGTATTAGGACATCTTCCTATAATACGTGCAATATCAAAATAAGGATTTCCAAATCCACCGAAACCAAAATCTATAATAGCAGAGATGTGATTGTTTTCATTTAATAATATATTACTTGAATTTAAATCACCATGTACTAAAATGCTATGATCTTTTTTTCTAAATTCGCTATATTTCCAAAATGTTTTATCTTCTTTTGAAACATGTAAATTAAGTAGTTCATCTAAAAAGTCTGCTAATTTTAATCCAATATTATTAGTTTTAAATATTTGGTTATCCTGAAAATTAATATTGTGAAGTTGGTACATAAACTTAGAAATATCGGCACAGACAGCTTTAATTTGTTCTGGAGTCATTTCGTTCATTTTCTCAGCTAAAGATATACCTTCTATTTTTTTATGCATACTATATGGTCTTCCATTGTCATATAAAAGTTCTAACTTGACAGTATTAAAATCAGTTTTTCCGTTGATAAATTTTGAAAATTCGTAATCCTTTACGATAGTTCTAATCCAGAAATTATCTCGTGGAAATCTAAAGAAATAATTTCCAGTATCTGTAGATGCCTCAAAAACTATATTAGTCCAACCAGTAGAGATAGGTTTTATTTTTGATATTTTTTTATCTGGTAATGACTTTTTTATTATTTTTGAAAAGTCTTCATCTAAAGAGAAATAAGATTTTTTCATAATTATATCCTTTCTATAAACATATTTTAATTATTTATTATTTTTTTTACTAGATTTATAATTTCATTTTCTAATTTTTTATCATAATTATTATAAAAATAAAATACAAAAAAATAATTAATAAAAAATTAATTAATTATTTAATAATAAAAATAAAATAAAAAATATTTTTTTATAAAATATTTTAATTAAAAAATTATTTAATAAAAAATAATTAATAAATAAAATAAAAAAGATATTAATTAAAAAATAAAAAATAATAAATAAAACAAAAAAAAGATTAATTAAAAAGTAAAAAAATTAATAAATAAAAAAATATTTATTTTATTTTTTAGAGAAGAAGAAGTAGTGTAAAAAAAACAGAGAAATTTGTCAAAAAGGATAGGAAAAATAATTCTAATAAAAAGTTGTAAGAGATTAAAACAAAAAAAGAAAATCAAAAATAATAGAATGTAAACTAAAAAAAGTGATTTAGAAGCAAAGATAGCAATTAAAAAACGAGAAAAAGAGCATCGGATTAGTGAAAAAAGTTAAAAAAGGAAAGGAAGGGCAAAAACACAAAAAAGGTATACATAAAACAAGTATAAATTAAAAAATGTTTTTTGAGATTTGAGCAAGGAGGTAGAAGGAATCTTTTAATTAATAAAGAAACAAAAGAAAAATTACAAAAAGACAAAAAAGAAATTGCAAAGAGATATGGATAAATAAGAAGAAAGTATCAATTTTTTATATAAAAAAAATAAATCAAAATTTAATAAAAAAAATCGAATCAAAAATAAATAATAAAAAAATAATTATTATAAAAATAAAATAAAAAAAAA
>CAZPKK010000033.1:0-14944 GCA_964587175.1 uncultured Clostridium sp. | reverse complement strand
CTTTTGCTTGCTATTCTCCAGAAAAATTTAAGTCTATATCAGGCTCTTTATCTCCATTAAAGCCAAGAAATGTCTCAAATGGTATATCTATTCCGTCTTTTACCATTTTTGTACCACATTTTGGGCAGTCTTTATCTGGAAGGTCATATCCACAAGCATATCCATAATCAGTAAAATCTGAATACTTGCATTTTGGGCATCTATAATGTGGTGGAAGTGAGTTTACCTCTGTTATACCAGTAGCATATGCTGCAAAAGATGAACCAACAGAACCTCTAGATCCAACAATATATCCATCTTCATTAGATTTCCATACTAATTTTTGAGCTATAATATACATAACTGAGAAACCATTTTTTATAATAGAGTCTAATTCTTTGCTCAACCTTTCTTCTACCAAATCTGGAAGAGGGTCTCCATATAATTCATGTGCTTTACCATATGCAATATCTCTTATTTGGTCTTCGCATCCATCAATATGTGGTGGGCATTTTTCCGAAGAAATTGGACTTATTTTTTCGCACATATCTGCTATTTTATTAGTATTTGTTACTACTACTTCATATGCTTTTTCTTCTCCTAAATATTCAAACTCTTTTAGCATTTCTTCAGTAGTACGTAAATATAATGGTGCTTGTTCATCTGCATCATCATAACCTTGTCCTGCCATTAAAATTCTTCTATAAATTTCATCTTGTGGATCCATAAAATGCACATCACATGTTGCAACTACTGGCTTACCAAGTTTTTCTCCCAAATCTACTATTTTTTTATTAATATCTTCCAAAGCTTTTACATCTGGAACAGTGCCATTTCTTACCATGAACATATTATTTCCAAGTGGCTGAATTTCTAAGTAGTCATAGTCTGCTGCCAAATCTTCTAATTCTTCATCAGTTTTTCCAGCTACAATTGCTCTATATATTTCTCCTTGTTCACAGGCACTTCCAAGTATTAAGCCTTCAGAATATTGTTTATAAATAGATTTCAAAATACGTGGCTTTTTATAAAAATAATCTAAATGTGAAATTGAAATTAATTTATACAAATTTTTTAATCCCACATAATTTTGTGCTAGAATTATAGCATGATAGACTGGAAGTCTTTTAAAATCTGTTTTTCCAGCACATAGCTTGTCTATATCCTCTATTTTTTTAGCGCCTTTTTCTTTTAACATATCTATCATCACATTAAATACTTTTACAGTTGTATCCACATCATCTAACGCCCTATGTGCTACTTCAACTTTAATGCCTAAGTTTTCTGCAATTATTCCTAATTTATATTTTTTGTAATCTGGAAATAACTCTTTTGCTAAACGCAAAGTATCTATATATGTATTATCTAAAGTATATCCTAGCTCTGTCGCATTATATTTTAGAAAACCTATATCAAAATCGGCATTATGTGCAACTAATATGCTATCTCCTATAAAGTCCATCATCTTAGGAAATACTTTTTCTATTGTTTCTGCATCTTTTACCATATCATCTGTAATATTGGTTACTTCTACAACTCTTTGTGGAATTGGCTTTTCTGGATTTACGAAACATGAAAATTCATCCAAAATTTCTCCGTTTTTTATTTTCATAATACCAATTTCTGTTATCTTTTCTGTTCTAAATGAAAATCCTGTTGTTTCTAAGTCAAGCACACAATAAGTTGTATCTATATCTTGTCCTCGTGGGAAAGACACCACTGGAGTTCTATCTGGTGCTAAGTATGCTTCAACACCATAGATTACTTTTAAATCTGAATTTTTTTCGCAAAAATGATATGCCTCTGGAAAAGCTTGTACTACACCATGGTCTGTAATCGCTATAGATTTCATTCCCCATTTTACTGCCCTTTTTAATAAATCTGATGCTGATGTAACTCCATCCATCTGGCTCATTTTTGTATGCATATGAAGCTCTACTCTTTTTTCTAATGCCTCATCTATTCTTGTCTGTTTCTTTAATCCTGTACTTTCTATAATTGTATTTGCGATAACTCCAAGTTCTTTTGCAAATGGATCAAATTGTGCTGTTCCTTCTAATTTAATACCTTTTGCACCTTTTAATTTTTTTATTAAATCTTTAGATTTATCTCCTTCAGAAAATACTTTGCAGGTAATTGTACTACTGCCATCATACAAATCAAACATTACAAGTACTTTTCCGTTTTTTAATTCACGAGAATCCATATTTAAAATTTCGCCATCTAATTGTACTTTTCCACTATCAACACTTAAGTCAATTATTTTTACTAACTCTTCTTTTAATTTTAAGCTTTTACCATAAATTAATGGTGATTCTTCTTGAGGTTGTGCATTTCCAGTTGATACACTTACTTCATGAGGCGAATTTCCTTGTTCCTTTGATGGTTGATTTCCGTTTTTTTGTGATGCTTGAACTTTGCCATTTTCTACAATCTCTTGTCTTACTTCTTCTGCCATTTTTTGTGCATGCTCAATAGCTTCTTTTTCTAGTTGCATTGAATGTTGCATATATAACTTTATAGCATCTTCAGAAACATCTTCTACAAATTTAACTTTATATTTTACCCCATAAATATCTTCTATAATTTTTGAAAGAATATCATCAAATTTTTTTGCCTCAAGTACCTTTTTCCCTTTTATCGCCATATTTACAATGATATTATTTTCTTCTATTTGTATTGTACTATTTTTCAAAAAAGCTTTACTTAATGGATGTTTATGAGCCATGTAGCATATAACTAGATTCCATTCATTTATTAAATCTACATCAATTGGCTCAGAATATTCTATTTTAATATTTACTTCAAATATATTAAACCTATTTTTCAAATATTGCTCAAATTTATATATGTCTTCAATTTTTATAAATTCATTAGCAATTATTATTATTTCTAATTTATTTGTTTTTTTGAATAAATTAATAGACTTAATTTTCGCAGCATTTAGCGAAAAACTATTTGAATCATAATCTTTAAATATTTCTTTTATTGTTTTTTCCACCCTAAGTACATCTCCTATCCTTGTACAATTCTACCAACATCATTAACTGCTACATAAATAGATAATGTAATCAAAACCAAGAATCCAAGCATTTGAAGTTTTAATTCAAAATTTTCTTTAAGTGGTTTCCTTCTAATTGCTTCAATTATATATATTAATATTTTTCCTCCATCAAGTGGTGGAAATGGAAGTAAATTTGTAACCCCAAGAGACATTGACACTAAAGCCATAATATATAGAAAGTCTATAATGCCACTAGTTTGTGCAACTACTTCAGAAATTCCGATTGGTCCCATTAAATTATCTACAGTAACTCCACCAGTAAATAGAAGCTTTATACTTTCTACCATAGACATTATAAAATTACCTGTTGAACTTACTGCTAGACCAAAATCTTTTGACACTATTGCAACTAACACTATATACAAAAGTATTGCAAATATAATATTTACCAGCCCACCAGCAGCCACAATAGCAATTCTTTTTGGAATACTAGCTTTACTAAAAGAACCTTCTTCTTCAGAACGCTCTTCTTCTCCAAGCATATTTACATATCCACCAAGTGGTATTAAACGCAAGGAATATTTTGTCGCTCTAGTTTCCTTACTCAAAATAAGAGGTCCAAATCCTATTGAAAATTCATTTACTTTAATTTTACACAAACGAGCAACTAAAAAATGTCCTGTTTCGTGTATTAAAACAAGAAATCCTAGAATAATAACTATTTTTATAATTGTAATTATAATACTCATGCATTTTACCTCTACTCTATCAATATGTACAAGATTCTCTATTTTATCTAATCTTTTATTAGGTAAAATATTCTGATTTCCTCATTACAGTTAAAAACCTAAATTGGCACAAAAGAGATAACCTCATTAAATCATATTATACTTAGCAAAAAATATGCAAATGGCAAAATAAATATTACACTATCTGTCCTATCAAGTAATCCACCATGCCCCGGTATTAAATTACTAAAATCTTTTATTTCGCAATGTCTTTTTATACTAGAAGCTGCTAAATCTCCTATTTGACTAATTACACTTAAGAAAATCGAAATACCAAATATAAATAAATAATTAATGTTTAAATTCCAAACTAGGTTACAAATCACTGTATAAATCATACACATTAGTATTGATCCAAATATTCCAGCTATGCAACCTTCTATAGATTTATTTGGACTAATATCAGTGAATTTATGTTTGCCAAACTTTTTTCCAATAAAGTATGCAAATATATCTGTGCCCCATGCAGCAAAAAATACATACCAGATAAGTATCCTTCCATTGCTCAAACTATCTCTTATTAGTGGAGCAAACATCAAGAAAAATACTATATAACAAGTTCCTAATAATGAAATTGCTATATCTGTAATGTTTCTTTTTAGTGAAGTTACTACTACTTGTGTGAAAAGTATTAATATATTCATCAAAATAAGTAAAGTAATTGCTGGAAGCACATATTCTCCTGGTATTACGTGAATAAAGCATATAAGTAGTGCTGTTACATATGCTGGCCATTGTATTGGATTAGCTTTCCCCTTAAATGCTCTATAAAATTCATATAATCCTCTTATAGCTACAACACTAAAAAATACATCTACAACATATTTGTTTCCAAATATTAATATTAGTGCAAATATTGGAAACAAAACTACTCCTGATAAAATTCTCTTTATACTCATCTTTTTTTTCCTTTCAAATTATATGTGTAATTTATAATAATTATTATTTGCCTCCAAACTTTCTATTCCTTTTTTCAAAAGTTGCTATTGCATCTAATAAATCTTCTTCTGTAAAGTCTGGCCAATACTTATCAATAAACAAAAATTCTGTGTATGCTAATTGCCATAGTAAAAAATTGCTTATTCTTAGTTCTCCTCCAGGTCTTATTAATAAATCCGGGTCTGGTTCACCTACTGTATATAAACTATCAGTAATCATCTGCTCATCTATTTGATTTATTTCAATTTCGCCTTGTTTTGCTTTTTCAGAAATATTTTTTACTGTTCTTATTATTTCAGCTCTTCCGCCATAATTAAAGGCAATATTTAATGTGAGCCCTGTATTATTTTTTGATTTTTCTACTATTTTATAGATATTCTCTCTTAAATTTTCGTCTAAACTATCAATATCACCTAAAACTCTTATTTTGATGTTACGTAAACTTTCTTTGTTTAGGAACTTATCTAAATAATGATTTAAAAGTAACATTAATGCTCCTATTTCTTCTTTAGTTCTTTTCCAATTCTCAGTCGAAAAAGCATAAACAGTTAAATACTTTAATCCTATTTTGTTAGCATATGACGCAATTTTCTCCAATGTCTCAGCCCCTGCTTTATGCCCAAGCTTTGGATCCATTCCTTTTTCTCTTGCCCATCTTCTATTTCCATCCATAATTATTGCAATATGCTTCGGCATCAACTCTTTATCTATATCATTTATGTTCATCACTTTCTCCTTATCTTTTTATATATTTTATATTTGTATCTCTTAGTAGCACCACATGTCACATATATTTGTATCTTTTAGTAATCCCATATGTCAACATATATTCATACATCTAAGTAGTCTCACGTGTCACATATATTTTTTCTTGGTAGCACCACGTGGTAGATATATTTTTTGTTCGAATACATGGAGAACACAAAATATATCTAACAGCAAGATGGTGCGGATTTTAAGCCACTATATGTGACAGCCTTGATAGAGACGAACTTTAAAGCACTATATAACAGCAAGATGGTGCAGACTTTAATGCTATAAACTCATTACTTCCTTTTCCTTTTTCTCTAAAAGCTCATCAATTTCATCAACATACTTATCTGTTAGTTTTTGAATCTTGTCTTCTGCAACCTTTAAATCGTCTTCAGAGATTTCAGAATTTTTTTGTAATGTTTTTGCTTCATCAATAGCATCCCTTCTAATACTTCTAATGGCCACTCTTGCATCTTCTGCCATTTTTCTAATATCTTTTACTATTTCTTTTCTTCTTTCTTCATTTAATTCTGGAAATGCCAATCTTATTACTTTTCCATCGTTATTTGGATTAATTCCAATATCTGACTTCAATATTTCTTTTTCAATCTCTTTTAATATACTTACATCCCATGGTTGAATAACAATAAGTCTAGCCTCTGGAACCGAAATTCCTGCCACCTGATTAATAGGTGTTGATACTCCATAATAATCTATCATAATTTTATTTAATATTGAAGGATTTGCCCTTCCTGCTCTAACTTCTGCTAAA
Source organism: uncultured Clostridium sp. (assembly GCA_964587175.1). Taxonomy (GTDB): domain Bacteria; phylum Bacillota; class Clostridia; order TANB77; family CAG-508; genus CALXVA01. The sequence goes on along the minus strand of CAZPKK010000033.1, from coordinate 8,709 downwards.
TTCTCCTCAAATACACTAATTGATTTAATCATTTTTTCTTCAAATTTATCATATTCCATAATTTTTATTTGCACAATTTACTGTGCTCTCCTTTCCTTATTTTTTTATACTTTTTACTATTCCCACATGTTACATATATTTGTATATCTTAGTAGCACCGCGTGGTAGATATATTTATTCTACTTGGTAGTCTCACGTGTCACATATATTTTTTCTTGGTAAACTGCTATATTTGATAACGTTAGACACTTATTTAATTAACGTTCCCACTTTTTCGCCTTTAACAATCTTGACTATATTACAAGGTTTTGCAATTTCGAATACAATTAATTTTATATTATTATCTTTGCAAAGTGATATTGCAGTAGCATCCATAACCTTAAGATTATCACTTAATATGTCTAAATATGATATTTCATCATATTTAACAGCATCAGGATTTGTTTTTGGATCTGCTGAATACACTCCATCTATCGTTTTTCCTACTAGTATAACTTCTGCACTTATCTCAGCTGCTCTTAAAGCTGCTGCTGTATCTGTTGTAAAATATGGATTTCCTGTTCCACATCCAAAAATAACTACTCTGCCTTTTTCTAAATGCCTTGTTGCTCTCCTTTTTATGTATGGTTCTGCTACTTCTCTCATTTCTATCGCTGTTTGAAGTCTAGTATATATTCCTTTTGCCTCCAATGCATCTTGAAGTGCCAACCCATTCATTGCAGTAGCAAGCATTCCCATATAGTCTGATGCAGTTCTTTCCATGTTTTTATTTGCACCTCTCCAAAAGTTTCCACCTCCTACTACAATTGCGACTTCAGTCTTCATCTTAACAAGTTCCTTTATTTGCTCACAAATATTATCCACTGTTTCTTCATCAATTCCTACACTTTTTCCTCCTGATAATGCCTCTCCACTTAGTTTTAGTAAAATCCTTTTATATTTATTTCCGGGCATTCATGTACACTCCCTTTACTTTTAAATTTATACTTTCACTATTCTATCATATATTTATATTTTTTTGCACTATTTTTTTAAATTTATTAAGAGTTTTTTACAAATATTTATGTAGCTATTTAGAAAAATAAAATCTTTCTATGGATTTTATTATCTTTTATAAAAATTATAATAAATTTTTATACTCCTTCTATCCTTTAATATTTTATCATGTTAATTTTGTAATATTTTTTGTTTTTTTGTCTATAATAAAAATATGAATCAGATTATTTATAATAAATATAATAATTTTCTTCCTTCAAACAAGAAAAAATCCAATAAAAAATACAAGATATTATTTATTGTTTTTTCTTCTATTTCTTTTTTATCTATTATTTTTTTATGTGGTAACATATATGTCAAAAATCAAAATGGTATTATCTCTAAAAGTTTAGTAAGCTCTTACTCGATATCCACTTTGTATTCGGACACATTAGAATATACTGTTGAACCACAAGAAAGTAATTCGTCTGTGATTGGAATTATAAAAATTAATAAAATTGATTTAATTTATTCTATATTCTCTACTACAAATGATGAGCTACTTAACATTTCAGTATGTAGATATGCAGGTCCAATGCCAAATGAAATTGGTAATTTATGTATAGCAGGTCATAATTATATAAATAATAAACTTTTTGGTAGATTAAATGAACTTCAAATTGGGGATGAAATAACTATATATGATTTATCAGGAAATTTTATTAATTATAGTATTTATGAGAAATACGAAACTTATCCAGAAGATACTTCTTGTACCTTTCAAGAAACAAATAATGCCAGAATAGTAACACTTATCACTTGCAGTGATATAAATAGTAAACGTTTAATAATACATGCAAAAGAGGTTCTTTTTAAATAAACTGGTTAATAATCAAATTCAATCTGTAATATATTAATACAATTAAGGCAAGCTTACAGCCTGCCTTAATTTTGAATTTTCAAAAGTAATTAAACATTTTTTATTTTCTCATTAATTTTCTTATGATTTATAATCTCTTATTTTCTTATATGCATATATTGCCGCAATAACACAAACAACAATAAAAAACATTACTGTAATATCCTCTGTTACACCTGTTTGAGGAAGATCATTATTTGTGCTTCCTGAAGTATTAGTGTTTGTATTTGGTTGTACTACTTGTGTTTCTTCATTTGCTGTCGTATTTGTAGTCTCATTAGCAACTACATTTGTTGTGCTATCTGCTGTTTCTTCATTTGTAGCAGAAAAGTTTGTTAAATCAATTATCAAATTTGTTGCTTGTACTTGACTTCCTATACTCCACACCAACAATAATACTACAAATAAAATTATCACGTTTCTTAATTTAAACATATCTTTCCTCTCCTTCTTCTTTAGATATATTTCTATATATTATTTATTATTTTTTGTTTTTTATACATTAAATAATAAAACCTACAATGATATTGTACTATTTTTTTTCCTGTACGTCAAGGCTTTTATTTCTATTTTTTTATTTTTTTACACATTAAATCTAAATAAAACTATATCTCCTTCTTGCATTATATAGTCTTTTCCTTCTGATCTAAGTAGTCCTTTTTCTTTTACAATATTCATACTCCCCTCTTTTACTAAGTCATTATAAGAAACAATTTCTGCTCGTATAAATCCTCTTTCTATATCACTATGAATCTTTCCTGCTGCTTGTGGAGCTTTTGTCCCTTTTTTTATAGTCCAAGCTCTAACTTCTGGTTCTCCAGCTGTTAAGAAAGACATTAATCCAAGTAAATCATAACTTGCTTTTATTACTTTATCTAGACCAGACTCTTCTAAACCTAATGCTTCAAGCATCTCTTTTTTATCTTCTCCTTCTAGACTTGCAAGCTCTTCTTCTATTTTTACACAGAGTGGTATAACTTCAGCATGTTCTTCTTTTGCATGTTGAACTACTTGTTTTACATTTTCGTCTTCAAAAGGGTTAGCTAATTGTTGTTCTGAAATATTGGTAATATATAATATTGGCTTCATAGTCAAAAGATATGTATCTTTTAAAATTTCTTTTTCTTCTTCATTAAAGCCGATTGTTCTTGCCGACTTTCCATCTTGTAACACCTTTTTTATCTTTTCATAGACTTCTACTTCTTGAATATATTTTTTATCTGCTTTAAGTTTCTTTTTTGCATTTTCAAGTCTTTTCTCCACAGTTTCTAAATCTGCGAAAATCAATTCTAGGCTTATTGTTTCTATATCTCTTTTAGGATTTATATTTCCATCAACATGTACAATATTTGAATCTTCAAAACATCTTACTACTTCACAAATAGCATCTACTTCACGTATATGGGATAAAAACTTATTTCCAAGTCCTTCCCCCTTACTTGCTCCTTTTACCAATCCTGCAATGTCAACAAATTCAATAACTGCATGGGTAGTTTTTTTAGCATTATACATTTTAGTTAGTACATCTAATCTTTCATCAGGGACTGGCACAACTCCTATATTGGGTTCTATTGTGCAAAATGGATAATTTGCGCATTCAGCACCAGCATTTGTAATTGCATTAAATAATGTACTTTTCCCTACATTTGGTAAACCTACTATTCCTATTTTCATCTTTTATGCTAAAAAGCTTATTTCCCCTCCTTTTATTCACTATTATTTTTATCTACTTCACTATTATCATTATCTGTGTTAGTATCATTTTCAACCACATCTGTTGTTTCATCATTTGTAGTATTATCTACAGTATTTGTTATATTATTTTCTATTGTATTTTCAACAGTTTCATTATTTGTTGTATTTGTTACATTATTTCCTGTTGTATTTGTTTGATTTGTTTTGTCACTATTAGTTGTATTTGAATTCTGGTTTTCATTTTTTTCTTCTTGTTCTAATCCTTCTAAATATTTAGGCCAAGGATTATTTTTATCTGGATCTGTTGGATCCCATCCTCTCACAGAACTTGGTGCACTTGAAATTTTCATTGCTGTTGGTTTACCAAGTGGTCCAGGATTAGAACTTGAATAAAACTCAACTTTAGTTCCAGAACTTATATTGTTATATATCCACAAGGCATCTTTTACAGTTAATCTTATACAACCTAGGGAAGCCTTAGTTCCCAATTTATCATATTCCCAATACTCTAATGATGACTTGTCTCCTTTTGTCAAATATGGAACTGAATGAAATAAAATATCGCCATATATTTGTGTAACATAATGTCCCCATACATTACCTATTAATTTTAGCCATTCCCACTTATATCCAATAGTATATACTCCGGACGTTGGAGTAGATGTTCCTGTTGAACATATCATTGCTTTTACTGGCTTTGTATATTTCCCATCAGAATCTTTAGTATATACTGTAACTACTTGAGCTCCATAGTTTATCTTTATGTAATATTCACTGGTCGACGAAGATGTTTTGCTTTCTTGTTCTAATTTTTCAACCTCTTCTTCATTTTCTGGTTCAGTTTGTTCTTCATCTAAAATAGCTTCTTCCTCTATTTCATTTATTTCATCTAATTTGCTTACAGTATCTGCAGTGATTTCTACTTTGCTTGTAGCTACATCATTATTTGTTACTGTTGTTGTTTTGTTATAACTTATAGTTTCAAAAGCGATTATTGTAATCGAAAAGGTTATTATCATTGCTCCTAATATTGCAAATGCAGCTGTTTCATCTTCTATTTTCATTTTTAATATTTGCTTAAATTTCTCCATTTTTGCCCCTTTATATCTATTCTTTTCAGTAATAAATCGACTTTATAGTCGTTTCATTCTCACATTTTTTGTGCTATTTAGGAAGCTTACTTTAATAAGATATAATATATAAGTTGGAGCTTCCAGACGGAATCGAACCGTCGACCTCAGCCTTACCACGGCTGCGCTCTACCTACTGAGCTATAGAAGCACTTAGTCTTGTTTTAATTCTTTTATTGCTTTTTTTCGTATACGTTGTATTGCATTATCTATAGATTTTACAGGAGTATCTAAATCTTCTGCTATTTGCAAATAGCTTTTTCCATTTATATACTTGTTTAATACTTTTTTTTCAAAATCACTTAATGACTTATCTATTGTGTCTTCTATATCATGAAAATACTCTTTTTTTGTTATCATATCTAATGGATCTTCTGTTGAATTTGAATTAAATATATCTATTAATGAAGTATCACTATCACTTTCATCTTCATCATAGGCAGATATATTTAATGATAAATATGAATTAAGTGGCATATGTTTTTGTCTGTTTGAACTTTTTATTGCTGTTATTAATTGTCTTTCTATACACATATTAGCAAAACTTTTGAAGGAATTTTTCATATCTGACTTATAACTCTTTATTGCTTTAAATAAACCGATAAGTCCTTCTTGAACAATATCATCATGTTCTGCACCAATTATAAAATATTTACTTACTTTTATATTTACCAATTCTTTATATCTATTAATTAAATAGTCAAAAGCAATCCTGTCACCTGATCTAATAATTTTTATTAAATCCTCATCTTTTAAATTGTCATAATCTTTATTTGTAGAGTAAAAAACATTTGCATTTTCCATATTTATAAAGATACCTCCTGAAGTTTCCTATCTGCTTAATTATATGTCAGCCAAGCTGTTTAGTCAATAGAAATTTGATATTTTCTTCAATTTATGCTATATTGTGATTATTGTTTAATGCAAAACATTTAAAGTCCGTTTCATCTTGCTGGTAGATATAGTGGTTTAATGTTCGCAACATCTTACTGGTAGATATGGTGCAGCTTAAAATCCGTCCCATCTTGCTGTCACATATATTTTTTACTCTCCAAGTTTTCGAGTAAAAAATATATGTGACACGTGGGACTGCTTAGATGTATAAATAAATGTGAAAAGAGGTAATTTGATTGGCATATGATGGTTTAGTTAATTTAAGTATAGTAAATGAATTAAAAGATAAAATCAAAGATGGTAAAGTTGACAAAGTTTTTGAGCCTAATTATGAAGAAATTATTTTAGGTATTTATTCTAATGGAACAAAATATGCTTTAAACCTAGTAGTTAATCCTAAGTATTATAGAGCAAATTTAACTACCCATTCTAAACCTAACCCTACATTTGCTCCTAATTTTTGTATGATATTAAGGAAATATTTACTAGGAACACATATAACTAACATATATACCAATGGTCTTGAAAGGATTATTTTTATTGAGTTTGAGGGTTTTAATAAAACAAATGACTCTTCAACTAAAAAGCTGGTTGTTGAACTTATGGGAAAACATAGTAATATTATTTTGACTAATAAAGATAATATTATAATTGATGCTTTAAAGCATTTTTCAACTAATTCTGGTTCTTATAGAAACATCTATGCAGGTAGTTTATATGAATTTCCTAAATCGGATAAAATAGATTATCTTAGTATAATAAATAAAAATGAATTTTATAGAATTTTAAAAAACAATTCCAAATTCAAGAATGACATTAGTCTTTCTTCTGTTATCAGTAATACGTTTACTGGTATTAGCAAAAATTCTATTTGCCATTTTGAAGGAATATTGAATATCACTGATAATATAAGCGAAGAAAATTCTAATATATTGTTTGAATATTTAAATAATATTGTTCATAACAGTAAAAAAGTAATTTGCAAGGACTTTGATACAGACTTTTCATTAGAATTAAATGAATTAGAAAAAACAAATCCTTTGCAAATCAATTTTTCCTTAGATAATTTTTATACAGAAAAGGAAAATTGTACTACATTTATAACATATAGAGATGATCTTTTAAAACTGATTTTAAACAAATTAAAAAAATTAAATTGTAAACTAGACTTAGTGAATGCAAAATTAGAAGAGTGTAAAAATGCTGATAAATATAAACTTTACGGCGAACTTATCACTTCTAATTTATATAGAATAAAAGATTGTAATACAGATAGTATTACTTTAGAAAATTTTTATAATAATAATAATCTAATTACTATTCCTCTTAATAAAGATATTTCACCATCTAGAAATGCCAAAAACTTTTTTAAGAAATATAAGAAACTAAGAAGTGCAAGAGAATATGTAGATGCTCAAGAAAAACAGATTTCAGATGAAATAAACTATTTACAAAGCATTATATATGAAATTGAAATTGCAAAAAATGTTAATGATATTGATGAAATTTATACTGAACTCCAAGAATCTAATGTGAAATTAAATAATAAATCACAAACTAAAAATAAAAAAAATCAAACAAAGAAGTTTGATTCAAACGATTATTTAAAATATGAGATTGACGGATTTACAGTTTTAGTGGGAAAAAACAATAAACAAAATGATTATTTAACAACAAAACTCGCAAATAAAGCAGATATTTGGTTTCATGTAAAAGATTATCATGGAAGTCATGTGATTCTTAGGACTGATAATAAAACGCCTAATCAAGTCACTTTAAATAAATGTGCAAAACTTGCAAAGGAACATAGTAAAGCAAGTAATTCTTCTAATGTGCCGGTAGATTATACTTTTGTAAAATATGTAAAAAAACCTTCTGGAAGCAAACCTGGAATGGTAATTTATACAAATAATAAGACAATAAATGTAAGTAATAATTTAAAGTAATCTTAAATTTATTCTACCCTTTAATCAGTAATATGCAGGGTTATATAATTGTAGTAGGTGATTCGATTTGCATAATATCTATTTTTGTGATATAATAGAGAATAGACTACATTACGTAGTCAAATTTCAAAGGAGTGATCCCGATGAAGAAGAAGAAGAAACTCACCAGTTGGACCCTTTTGCGGTCCAAAAAGTTCTGGGTTTTGAAGGTGTATGACGCCTTCGAAACCGAAGAAGATGTAATGGAACTTCACGCCAACAGGGGAGTTCCCCCCGGCCCCGATGGGGAAAAGATCAGACGGTTCAAGACCGTCTTCCGGCCCAAGGAGTACTGCTTGGGTTGGAACTCCATCGGAACGTTTGTGGAGTTCCATTTTGAGGCCCACATGGGGCAGGCTAAAGTCTGCTCCAAATTGCAGGAGATCTTCGAGACTACCCCTATGGAATTCAGGGTTATTCCCTGATCCATGACGCTCCGCCAGGCCGCGCTCTAATCAACGCGGCCTGGTCTTTTAATTTTATATAATTTATTAATATCTTTTTATTTCATTCAATTTAATTTCAAATGTTTATTTTATTATAATATATTTTTCAAAATTATGGTTTTTATTCTACTCATCTCTTGTAGAGTTGTAAGAACTCCTTCATTTCCTATACCACTATGTTTCCAGCCACCAAATGGCATTTCAAATGAGCGATAGAAGCTTGCACCATTTACTATTGCTCCACCGCATTCTAGTCTATCTGCAATCTTCATTCCTAAAGAATAATCTTTAGTTATTACACATCCACATAATCCATATGATGATTGGTTTGCAATTTCAATAGCTTCTTCAACAGTATCAAATCCTATAACAGAAATTACTGGTCCAAATATTTCCATGTTGTTTGCTACTTCCATATCTTTTGTTACATTATCTAATATTGTTGGATAATAGTATGCATCTTCTCTTTTTCCTCCACATACTATTGTTGCACCTTCAGCAACTGTTTTATTTACTTGTTCTTCAATTCTTTTTGCAGCATTTATATTAATCATTGGGCCCATATCTGTATCTTCTTTTGTTGGATCACCAACTTTAAGATTAGCTATAACTTCTTTCATTCTCTCTATAAATTCTACTTTTCTTGAATTATGAATTAAAAATCT